>NZ_JAYKGW010000210.1:0-120360 GCF_035285525.1 Okeania sp.
TACACCTGACATTCCGATACCCATACCAGAAGCAGTTAACCCTATTCCAGAAGTTGTTAACCCTATTCCAGAAGTTGTTAACCCTATTCCAGAAGTTGTTAACCCTATTCCAGAAGCAGTTAAACCAATACCAGAAGTGGTTAAACCTACACCAGAAGCAGTTAAACCAATACCAGAAGTTGTTAAACCTACACCAGAAGCAGTTAAACCAATACCAGAAGTGGTTAAACCAATACCAGAAGCAGTTAACCCTACACCGGACATAGTTTGACCTACACCAGAAGCAGTTAAACCTGCACCGGACATAGTTTGACCAATACCAGAAGCAGTTAAACCTGCACCAGAAACATTACTACCAGATGCCCACATTCCTATACCAGATGCCATAGCATAAGAACTTAGTCCTTCCTCTATCATCTGGCCAGAACCTGGAACCATTTGCACAGAACCAAACATAGAACCAGCAACTCGCTGTTCCTCAACTTCAGCAATAGCAAACATTTCCTGATGAATATTATTGGGATTCTCGTAAAAACTAATTTCACGACTAGTAGGAACCAGTTCCATAAAAGTTTTGCCACGCAAATCTTCATCCCAACTAACTGTAATAAATTGGTCATCAATCCAATCTGAGGGATAAACTGGAGGAATATGTACTCTCTCAGAACGAGCCAAAATTAACCACCGACCATCAGCACACCGATATCCTATTTCCAAAGTATAGTCGCGATCGCTTACTGGAATAGGTATGTACCATTCACGAGCTAACTCATCGCAAGGATATTCTTGAATACTATGAGGACTTTGGTATTCCAAGTTAATATCTGTTACATCATATATGCGCAGAGCTAACTGCTGTCCACCTTGACGACGTAGTGCTTCTTTCAGTTCATTCGGAATATCCCAATAAGCGTATGCCCACTCTGGGTCTCTTGGCATTAATACTATTTGGCTTTTACCATAGCCATTGGGCAAATCTTTTAAACCTTCATCAACTGATGAACTAAAATCATCAACCTTGTTTTCGTGCCCCAACTCAAACTTTTTTGCTTCTACTTCTTCTTGTACCTCTAAGGTTGGCAGTGGAGCAGATGAGACATGATTTATATTGATACCTTGAGCTTCCATTACTGCTGAGAGCAGTTGTGCTTTACGCATTCTGCTGTAACGAGAGATACCTAGTTCACTAGCTACTTTCCGTAGCTGTCGTAAAGTCATCTCTTCTAGAGGTGGACGTTCTCTAACCATTGTGTATATCCTTGGTGTTTCTTTACTTTCTTTATTCTCAAAATCTACCAAGAAATTATTTGTAATCACTTGTTTCTTTTGAGACTACTTTTCCTTATCAAACTATTAATGAGATAAGCATTCAGCTATTAACTATCAGCTATCAGTAATAAAGTCTTTTGCTCAAACACGGCGTTTAAATGGACATAAACTTTAGAGTTGACTTTTGCAGTTCGTTTCTTAGTCAATAAAGCTTTTATCAGTTACTAAAAGCAATAGCTGACGGCTGAATGCTTACTTCATGAGTTTGATAAATGCCTAGAAACACTTAACATTTTAGAGAGAGAGATTCTAGACCAAGAAAAGCATTTTTTTGGGATCGTTTAGATCGCCTTATAACAATATAGTTTTGCAGAGAAAATCTGATTTGGTCAAGGGTAGTTACTAAGAAATTATGAACATATATGCGGGTTTATAGGTAATTATGGATTAGTAATGTTATGATTTCTTAACTTTATTTCAAACATCAGAAATTAAATCAAATTAGTTAATAAAATTATTTGATAGTTTGATTAATTTTTTTTATAATATACTAAATATAATTATTAGTAATTAATTAAACTAATGCCAAGGAAATTGTGTATTTTTAACAAAAATATCACAGCAATAAATCGAGTTTATTAGTCGCTTTGCGAGGTTCTGTTAATTTTATAGGACTCAAGCCATGAGGTAGGAAAAACAGGGGTTTGAGATTGCTTCCTGTTGTCGTATCGGACGAAAATAGGTTGCACTTGCGTAAGTCCTGTTTTATTTAGGAGTTTAATAATTAGGTTTGGCGCTCAAAAGTCTTACAGCGCTTTTCAAATGAATGAACCACATCGCCATAACCAAAATTTTGTAGGGACGTTTTCCACGCTTGAGCGGAAATGTTTGCGGAGCATTCCGTAAGGAAAACGCATTTTTGCCGATGGAACGTCCCTACTGTGGTTTACTGAAATGAAAACTGCTGTATGGGTCGGAGAAGACAGGAAACCCACCCCTAACCCCTCCCAGGAAGGGAAGACAGGAGGAGTAGGGAATTTACAGGAGAGCGGTTTTCATAAAGGTAGACTACAAAACTTCTTCCTTCTTCCTTCTTCCTTCTTCCTTTTATCTCACTATCTTCCAATTACTAATTTGCCATTTTTCATTCTGACGAACTAAACTATAACGAACCAGTAAGTTTTCATTATTAGAATTAGTCAATCTGTCATTTTCATAAAAACTAACCCTTTCTCTAACTTCAGCCTCTACCTGAGCTTGATTCGGATTTGTATTATTTACATCAACACTCTTGACCTCCAAATCATGCTCATATCTCCGGTAAGATTTCTCTTCCTTCAAAGTATTAGCTGTAGACACCCAACGAGAAAGTGCTGGATCTACTAGAATATCCGGTAACTTTTCAACTTGATGATTAGGACCAAAAGCAGCAGCTTTAATCTCCAACCAATTTTGAATCGCTAACTGTGCTATTTCTTTAGTTATTGTTCCTGACTCTTCGAGGCTAACCTGATTAAGCTCTGGAATTTCTATTGGAGGTCTATCCAATTGCACCATAGGTTCTTCCATTTGGGAAACTGGTCTAACTAACCCTAGAGCAGTTGCTAACCAACCAAGAACCTGAATTATCATCCACCCAATTATTCCTATTGATAATAATCCCAAAATAGCAATCAAAACTAAACGACGAACCTTAAAAGGTTCTCTTCTAGTAGAGGTTCTGTGTGGATTATACTCTGACATAGATTGAGGTAATTGTTCACTTCCTAGTGACTTACCCTCATTAAACAGAGGTAAATTACTCTGACTTCTTTCCCTCTTTCTGGCTGAGTAGCGACCATAACTCGTATTAGTTAAATGTTTTTGCCCACCTGTCAATGATGATTTTTCTGATTCTTGAACCAATTTTTCAGAATCAGTTCCTTCTAAATTAGCAGTTTCTTGGCTCACAGAACCAAAACTAGCAGTAGCAGCGCTACCTAAACCAGATATACCTTTATTTTCTAGATTTGATACGGTCAATTTTTCAACTTCCTTCTGGTGTAACTGTTCCGTATCGCGATCGTGACGAGGTTGAACAACTACCCATTGATTAGCTGCTTCTACTTCCGTTGGTAAAGCTTCTAGATAAGCTTGAACATGCTGATCTGCAAAATAGTCTTTTAAAGAAGCTGACTTATCAGACAAATCACGGAAATGGGGAAATACCTCCTCTGTTAACCAATGTTCAGCATAAAGACACAAACCTGGTAATAAATCTGGAGATTCTTGAGAATTTTCCTTAATAAAGGACAGAGGTTCATTTTCTTGGCTAAGCTCCAATGAACGACTAGCCTCTTCAGTTTGCCCTAAAAGCAAAGCACAAACAGACTTCTCTAAATTTACATCTTGACTCCGACCCAACTGCATCAACATCAACTTAGCCTTACGAATCAAAGCTGGTTGTTTTTGAACAAACCCTTGAGCTAAAAAAGTATAAACCGCTAAGTATGTGCCAACTGCCGAAGGACGACGAGCTTCAACCTCAAATAATTTCTTCTGCTCTGTTGTAGTTAAATGTTGACGTAGTTGCTGAACAAACTTCAAAAAATTCTCTACATCAAGTCCAGAACTATCCTCACCTTGACCATCTATTCCGCCCCGTTCATTCAACATATCTTGGAGAATCTCTAGTCCACGGCGACGTTCAAGAGCCATTTCTTCTGGTAATGATATTAACTCTATTACTCTATAGGGCCGTAACTTATAAAGGTCAGCTTGTATTTCCCCTCGAACTTGGACAAACAAGTTTTCTCGCAGTAATAATCCTTGGCCCGCTTCTAAAGCTGTAGCCGCAGTTTCATATTGTCCTTGTTGCCATTGTTCTCTGCCCAATTCTAAATTCGCTAAAGCAACTGTCAGGACAATATCTGGCAAAACTAATGCTGGATCGCCAAAGCGTCCATCTTTAATAGCAATACTATTATTATTAAGATAAGGATAAGTAAGTTTTAATACCAGCTCATATTCTCCTAGTTCCTGTAAAATCAGAATTGCTCCCACAAATTGGGAATTTTCTATTTCTATACTAGGAGTATTAGGATCAAACTCAGAACCACTTATACTCTCTATACCTTGAGAGCTTATCCTTTTTGCTAAACGCCTAGAAGCTATTGTGGGGATAACTTCTCTTGTTTCCTGAAGTTTTGTATTTTTTTCCTCTACTTTATCAAGACTTATATTAGAACTTGGACTTAGTTCTTCTAGCTCTGGTTCGTAGGTTTTAGCTAAAAAGCTACCATCGTAGGTTTGACGTTGTTCTGGATCAGACAGAACAGCATAAGCCTCATCTATAAGTTGTTTACGAGCAACTATTGTTGCCTCAGAATACTCCCTTCTAGGAAATTGCTGGGTGCGATCTTTATGTGCCTGCTGTAACTGTTCAGCAGTAGCTTGAATTGGTAAACCTAAAATTCGATAATAATCTAGTGGAATCCGCACAGTGCATTTCCTCAAAGGCGAGCTACTATATTGACTGTATTGTATACTTTGTTAATAACTAACATAGGTATTTTTGACTACTTTAGAGCAATTTTTTTGATGCTCGTCTCTTCTCTTAATTATCTAGGATTTTTTCACCAATAAGCATCAAATGCTTAAAGGAAAATCTACTGATACATCAATGTGGTTTCCCACTAAAGTATACCTTTCACTAGGAATATCAAGTGACAGGTATTTTGTTACCCAACTTGAATAGTAAAACTTAAGACTTATTCCATTAAGCCCATACATATTGTTAAAGTATTCAACCCATACTTTAACATCAAGCTAGTAAAATTTATTTACTCTCCTAATAGGAATTTTCAGATATCCTACTAAATTGCTCAAAAATAAATTTGTGCAACTTGTACAGAAGAGTAATGTTAAGTTTAAAAACTAGAGACTTTTAGTAAATTATGTCTCTGGCAACATTGCAAAACTAAATTTATCACCGATTATACTAGCTTAGGAAAAATTAAATGATCCAAGAACGCACCTTACCTCCCTTTGACACCAATAGTATAAAAATCAGCAAAGAAGAAGGATTAACACTATATGAAGATATGGTTTTAGGACGCTTGTTTGAAGATAAGTGCGCTGAAATGTATTACCGAGGTAAAATGTTTGGCTTTGTCCATCTTTACAATGGACAAGAAGCAGTTTCTTCTGGTGTAATTAAGGCCATGCGACAGGATGAAGATTTTGTTTGCAGCACTTATAGAGACCATGTTCATGCTTTAAGCGCAGGTGTACCAGCAAAGGAAGTAATGGCTGAATTATTTGGTAAGGCCACAGGTTGTTCTAAAGGTCGCGGTGGTTCGATGCACATGTTCTCTGCTGCACATAATTTATTGGGTGGTTATGCTTTTGTGGCTGAGGGTATTCCTGTCGCGACTGGGGCAGCTTTTCAGAGTAAATATCGACGGGAAACTATGGGAAATGAAACTGCTGACCAAGTGACAGCTTGTTTCTTTGGAGATGGAGCTTGTAATAATGGCCAGTTTTTTGAATGTCTAAATATGGCAACATTATGGAAATTACCTATTATTTATGTAGTAGAGAATAATAAGTGGGCAATTGGTATGGCTCACGAACGTGCTACTTCTGTACCAGAAATTTACAAAAAAGCTCACGCTTTTGGCATGGTTGGTGTGGAAGTTGATGGTATGGATGTATTGGCAGTCCATTCTGTGGCTCAGGAAGCTGTGGCCAGGGCGAGAGCAGGTGAAGGGCCTACCTTAATTGAAGCTTTAACTTATCGGTTCCGAGGCCATTCTTTGGCTGACCCTGATGAATTAAGGGATCAAGAAGAAAAGGAATATTGGTTTTCTCGTGACCCTATTAAGCAATTTCAAACTTATCTGACGGAGAATAATTTGGTAGATGTTGCTGAGTTAAGAGCAATTGATGAAAAGATTAAGAGGTTAATTACTGAAGCTGTTGAGTTTGCAACAAATAGTCCAGAGCCAGGATCAGATGAACTTTATCGGTATATTTTTGCTGAGGATTAATTAACTAAGTTTATTAATGGATAATTAATTAATCTTACAGAAGTTTCTGAAGTTATGAGGTCTATAATATCTATAGTTTTATCCTTTTTAGATGTCAAATTAAAAGGATAAAAATCAAATAACTGGAGGTTAATTATCGTAAGCATTCAGCCGTCAGCAATCAGCTATCAGAAGAGTGATTTTACCATTCACTAAAAGCAATAATATTTAATTAAGCTAGAAAAATTTTTTGACTTTTGTCAACTCTAAAGTCTATATTCATTGAAAATTGTTCTTAAGAACAGGATATTATTGCTGTTTCGCTATGGGACATGTTTGCGGATAATTCCAGGAAAAAGCGCAGCTCCGCTCCAGGGAGCTAGTTGATGGCTAATAGCTGAATGCTTACTAATTATCAATTATAGTCATTCTGATTTAGATTGAGACAAGGTTTTCTTGCTGTGAAAGGGTTTTCGCTGAAAAAGTGTTCTATTCTTATTGGGAATGACTATATTAATTACTCTTACCTATTAACCATTACCTCACAACTAACTACTAAATAGTAACAAGATTTTTGATGCGAATAAAATAGGATTACTATATCTCTAATTATCAAAAAAAATTCTTGTAATTGTGATTAAGTTTTTTCTGAATTTTTGACAATTAAGTTTCTCGTTGATTAAGTTAAATGAATTTGTTTTACATCACAATTTTCAATTTTCTGTGTAATAAATTAAATATAGAGTAAATTAATAAAGTTAAAACTAACATTAATTTACACTTGTAGAACTTGCGCAGAAACACTATTCGTAGGGTGTGTTTTCGGCGCTTGAGCCGATATGTTTGCGTAGCAGTCCGTTAGGATAACCCTGCACGACATGAATGCGCTCCCATTCCCTAGAAAAAGCGCACAACGCACAACGCACCAAGGCACTATAATATATAGCCTTTGCTTAAGTCCTGAGTTGATTAAATAAATGTAGAAATCCTATCTACTTTATGAGATTTGGATAATGGTTTTCTATTTATAGCCATAAGAAATAATTTGTAAGAAGAAACTTTAGGGGTTTCGCCTCCAAAACCCTTGGCGCTTGAGTTGGAAAACCACACCCCTAATCTGAAATTTTACAATCTATTTAGGATTATTACAGTAACTGGATGTATTAAAAAAACCGGATAAATATTTTAGGGATTGTAAATATACCTACGGTCATATAGAAGCTCCAAACAACTTTTTATGGCTATACCTATAATTTCTTAACTTAGGAAAAGTTTGACATGGCATAATATTACAACAGAAGGAAAGATCGTTATTTCTCATAAAACCAGAAACTGGGAAAATTGGTTCTAGTAAAAAAAACTGTATTTCAATAATTATAAAAACCAATACAATCATTATATTATGAGGATTACTTTACTTATCAGTACCTTACAGTTGCAACTAGATAATTGAAATCCCAAAAGTTGATTTTTTTTCTTCCCTTTAACCAGGAAAAATATCAACCTTATTTATTAGCCAAATCGCTAATGATACCAATTTTTAAACTTAACATACTACTCTTAAATATGAATCTATTTAAAAATTTATAGAGTAAACAGCAAGAAAGTTACGGTTTTAAAAATATCCTTTTGAATTAAACCTAAAATATCAGGGAAAATAAAAATTGGAGCTGACTTTTTTTAGCAAGATTATATTTTTCGTTCCTCAATCAAATATCGCTTTTATCACTAACCAAAAGCACTTTTCTGATAGCTGAATGCTGAATGCTTACATTTATTTTTTCCCATTCTTTAAGTAATAGACAACCTAGACATTGTAGAAAAACTTAAAGACTTCTCTTTCAAGAAAAAAAAATTCATTATTCATTCTTGACAAACTATCCAATTTTAGATAAATGAACAAAAAAAATACCACAGAGAAAATATTTTGGAAACAACCTTTAACCTACTTATTAGTATTAATGGGAGCAGGTGGGGCATTATTAGGAGAACGCTTAATATTCCAGACAACTAGCTCTGGGGAAAATTCCAGCCAACTTACTCAATCATTAGTTGCTCAGTCCCCTAACAAAACTGATACTAATTATAACTCAGAAAGGTCTAGTTGGTTGCCAGTTAGAACTCCTATTTCCAATAACAATTTTATTGTAGATGCAGTCCAAAAAGTTGGCCCAGCAGTGGTAAGAATCAATGCTTCTCGCGCTGTTGGCCAAAGACCTAACTTTGGTAGAGAGATGCCAGAAGATTTCTATGGCTTTGAAGGACCTGGGTCTAATTCTAGTCCAGTTGAACAAGGTACAGGTTCTGGTTTTATTATCAGTGCTGATGGTAACATTCTGACTAATGCTCATGTTGTTGAAGGTTCAACTACTGTAGAAGTTGTACTCAAAGATGGCCGTCGTATTGAAGGTAGAGTTTTGGGCACAGATTCTGTAACTGATGTAGCAGTTGTTAAAATTGATGCTAATAATCTCCCGACTGTTTCTCTTGGAGATTCAAGTAATTTGCAACCTGGAGAATGGGCGATCGCTATTGGCAACCCTCTAGGTCTAGATAATTCTGTCACAGTGGGTATAATTAGTGCGACGGGTCGTTCTAGTAATGATGTGGGTGTCCCAGATAAGCGGGTAGGATTTATTCAAACGGATGCTGCTATTAATCCTGGGAATTCTGGTGGCCCTCTGTTGAATCAAAATGGTGAGGTAATTGGAATTAATACGGCTATTATTGATGGCGCTCAAGGTTTAGGATTTGCTATTCCTATTAATAATGCTCAACAAATTGCTCAACAATTAATTAAGGTAGGGAGGGCGGAACACGCTTATTTAGGTATTGCTATGCAGACTTTAACACCAGAATTGAAGGAAGAACTGAATCGAAATTTTAATAGAAATATTCAGTTTTCGACTGATAGAGGGGTATTAGTGATGCAAGTTGTTCCTGGTTCTCCTGCCGATCAAGGTGGTTTAAAGCCTGGGGATATAATTCAAAAAATAGATAATCAAACTATTAGCAAATCTGAAAATGTACAACAAATTGTTCAGAGTAAAACAGTGGGTAGTTTGTTAGAATTAGAAGTTAATCGAAATGGTGAAAATTTTAATTTTCAGGTACGAACTGGTAATTTACCATCTCGATTAAGAGGATAGATAATTGATAATTAGGGCTAGAGCAAAAAGTCTGAAAGTATTTTATAGATAAAGGTTTTAGCAACTTGTTTGTCGTAAAAAAGTACCAGCTTTTAAGTCAAAAAGGCGAAAAAAGTTAGGACAAAAGGCTCACGCTTGAGGTGAAAAATTAAGAGACGATTCTTCCAACTAATTCCTTTATAATTCCTATTCTTCCTGACTCTTGACTACTCCCTACTCCCTATCTCTACCATCAGACTTTTGAGCGCAAACTCTAATTATTGCTCTGCTGATTGAATATAACAATTCCCACAGTTATGAAGTACATTTATGATACCCCTAAATCTCCCTTGAAAACCTATGCTTTACCTACATATTTCTTAAAATAAAACTTGACAAAAGTGACAAACTATGTATAAATCTGGGAGTGGCTTTTACGGTTCCCGATTTTTCGGGAGAAAACTGTATTGAAAAGTACACTATGAGTGAAGATTGTAGACAAGATTCTTCCTCCCTCCTCTTCTTGGTCTCTTTTGTCTTCTTGGTCTGGCTTGTCTTCTTGGTCTGGCTTGTCTCCCTTGTTTTCCCCATCCTTTCACAAGGGTTTCAGGAGTTTCTTATCAGGGATAGTTTTCTCAGGGGGGGGTTAGGGGGAATATCTAGAACTATACTTCAGGAGCTTGGGAAATGCTATATCAAAGTATTTACAGATAAATATTTTGCCTTTTTAGATAGAAAAAAGTGCGAACTTTTAGGCTGCCGAGGTACGGTTCCCGAAAAATTAAAAATTGAGCATTTTTGGCTGACTATGACAGAAAATAACTATTCATAAATTTAGGTACTTTAAGTCTTTGCCAGTAATATTTCAGTCTAGAAAGCAAACTGTTTTTTTAAATAACTTTAGTATTCTCCAGCATTATTAATTAGGCTTTGCTGGTTAAATATAAAAGTATTCATAGATAAAGCTTTAAGTATTTTGAAAGTCGGAAAAAGCCCAATTTTTTGGCTGTTCAGGTTGAAAAACTTAGCATTTGAGGTTAACTAGGACAGAAAAATTGAGCAACTATTTTTTCAGTTACTTCCTCTGTAACTTTCTTAAATCCTTACCCTTGACTACTCCATACCCTAACAAAAAGACTTTTTTAGGAAACCCTAATTATCAATTATCTGTTGGTAACTTTAACTAAAGAGAATTTAGTGTTGACTGTGTATTTCTCTCATTTGAAAAGCTCTATAAATTGATGATAGAAATTTACAAAGGAAAAAATTATGACAGTATTACAAGTAGCTCAGTTAGGTAATGAGGTATTACGATATAAAGCTCAACCTATTAATAACATTAGCGATAAAAATTTACAGCAAATAATTGATAATTTAATTACTACAGTAATAGAAACAAATGGTGTGGGAATAGCTGCTCCTCAAGTTTCAATTAGCGATCGCTTATTTATTGTGGCATCGAGACCTAATCTCAGATATCCTAATGCACCTCAAATGGAACCAACAGCTATGATTAATCCTAAATTAGTATCTCATTCAGAAGATAGAGTTAAAGGTTGGGAAGGTTGTTTAAGTGTTCCAGGAATTAGGGGTTTAGTACCAAGATATAGAGTAATAAATGTAGAGTATACTAATCGAGAAGGAAAACTAGAAAGACAAGAATTAACAGATTTTGTGGCTAGAATTTTTCAGCATGAATATGACCATTTAGAAGGTTTAGTATTTTTAGATCGTGTGGAAAGTACTACAGATTTAATGACAGAAGATGAATATCAGAAGCAGATTATTCAGTCAAGGAATTAAAAGCATATTTGCGGATAATTAAGCAAAATATAACAATCCTAATTTTATTTATTTGTGTCAAAAATCTTACCTTTTTTCGGCAATCGGGAATAGGCAATGGTTAATGGGTAAAACTTTTCGAGTTTATTTCTAGTTTTTGATTTGTTACAAACTACTTAGGGCTTGCTGAATAAATCTTTTTGTGAAGGTAAGGAGTAGGGAGTAAGGAGTAGTGAAGAGGCTCGGAGGAATAAGAGTTATAGAGGAGTAGGGACGTTGCATAAGGGCATCCCTACAGAATAATTGTCTCTTAATTTTTCTATCCTGAATGAGCCTTACTAATGCTAACTTTTTCACCTTTTTGACCTAAAAAATGGTACTTTTTCCCGACATAAAGTTGCTAAAAAATTTATATTTGCATACTTTTAGGCTTTTTCAGCACACCCTACTTATGATTGCTATATTTATTACGGAAAAGAAAGAAAATAAATGCTAATAGCTGTTGGCGCAGCATTCCGCTGGAAATACTTACAAATAAATTATTTATCATAAGTTAGAAGTTAGAAATCTTAATTAAAATTTAGTTGTAGTTCTTTTGTTTAATGTGTATAGTTGTTATAGTTGTAGTCAATTGACACACCTAAAATTTGGCAATATGCTATGGGCGAATTATAGTTTGAATTTACAAGTTTAACCAAATGAAATACCCTCACCCTAAAATTTAACACACAAAATTAGTTGTGTTAGTTCAGTAGTTAAAAATAGTAAAAAAAAGCAAGAAAATATTTATGAGTATTAATCTTACCAAAGGTGAAAGAGTTAGTCTATCTAAAGAAGCACCTGGAATGAAAAAAGCGGCGGCAGGTTTAGGATGGGATGTTAATGTCTCAGATACAGGTTCAGATTTTGACTTGGATGTTTCTGTATTTATGTTAACAGCAAGTGGCAAAATTCCTCAAGATAAATATTTTGTTTTTTATAATAACTTGAAATCCCCTGATGGTTCAGTAGAATCTATGGGAGATAGTCGTACAGGAAAAGGAGAAGGAGATGATGAGACTATCACTGTAGATTTATCAAAAGTTGATTCGACAATTGAAGAAATTATTTTTGTTGTTACTATATATGAAGCAGAGAAAAGAAGGCAAAATTTTGGGCAGGTGAGAAATTCTTATATCAGAATTTATGATGGGGAAACTCAAGAAGAAATAACTAAGTATGAACTAGAAGAAGATTTTTCCAGAGAAACAGCTATAGAGTTTGGTAAATTATATAAAAAAAATGATGAATGGAAATTTCAAGCTGTGGGAGAAGGTTATAATTCTGGTTTAGAAAGTTTTGTACAAAAATACACCTAAATTAATAGTAAGCATTTAGTTATTAGCATTCAGGAGTCAACTTTGGAAAGAAGTAAATATTTGCTAAACTTCTACTATATTTATCATTAGAGAATTGAAAGATAATAAAAAGTTTAATTCTTCCAAATTCTCTTTTCCAGGAATTACTCAAAAAATCAGATTAACCAGAAATGTATGAAAATGTTATCAGATATTTCAATTTGCTTTTAACTATACTTGAGTATAGAAATTAAACCTGGGAAATACTGCGATTTTACTTCATTTCATCTGAAGCTAATTTCTAATTGCGGATATCTGAATACTTACTTTTTCACAAATAATTTTTTACTGGTATAAATTATTATAAAAAAATATAGAGAGGAAAAATAAATGTCTGTTAAACTCAGTAAAGGTCACAGAATTAATCTTTCTAAAGATGCACCAGGTTTAACAAAAGTTGCTATTGGTTTAGGATGGGATGTTAATCCTACGGATACAGGTACAGAATTTGATTTAGATGCTTCTGTATTTATGTTAGGAAACGATGGAAAAATTCCAGAAGATGAATATTTTGTTTTCTACAATAATTTAAAATCTCCAGATGGCGCCGTCAAGCATTGGGGAGATAACAGAACTGGAGAAGGAGAAGGAGATGATGAAACAATAGAAGTAGATTTAAATAATGTTAATTCTAGCATTCAAGAACTACTTTTTGTTGTGACTATCCATGAAGCAGAAAAAAGAAGGCAAAACTTTGGTCAAGTTAAAAATTCTTTCATTAGACTTTACAATTTAGAGACTCAAGAAGAAATAACAAATTATGAATTAGAAGAAGATTTTTCCAGAGAAACTGCCATAGAATTTGGTCGTCTCTATAAGAAAAATGGTGAATGGAGATTTCAAGCAGTAGGAGCAGGATATAATGCTGGGTTACAAACTTTTGTAGAAAAATACGTTTATTAAGTTAAAGAGTATTTTGGGTAGGGTGATCGCTAAAACTAAAAACTTGAAAAATACTTAGCAGTATGTTATTTATTTTCTTAATTATCCGAATCATATAAACTATAATTAATACTTTCTATTTGTACCAAAAATTAATTTTTTTTTAGAGTTTATAAAGGAGAACAAATATATGACTATCAATCTCAAAAAAGGACAAAAAATTGTACTTGATAAAAGTGAATATGATCTATCAAAACTGACAATGGGTTTAGGATGGGATGTAGCAAAATCTCAAGGTGGTTTAGCTGGTTTATTCGGTGGTAGATCGGATTTTGATCTTGATGCTTATGCAATCTTATTAGAAGCAAATGAAAAACTGAAAAATTACAAAGAAGATGTGGTTTATTATGGTCATTTAGAATCTAAGGATAAAACAGTAATTCATTCAGGAGATAATCTGACTGGAGAAGGGGAGGGAGATGATGAACAAATAATTTTGAAACTAAATTCTATTCCTGAAAAATACCAGAAAATTATTCTCGCAGTAAGTATTTATCAAGCTAAAGAAAGAAAACAAGAGTTTGGAATGGTAGAAAATGCTTTTGTTAGAGCTGTTGATAATAAAGGAGTAGAAATAGCACAATATACTTTATCTGGTAATGGTACTTATCAAGGTAAAATATCAATGTTAATGGGAGCAGTTTATCGAGATAATACACTTTGGAAATTTAGTGCTTTGGGCGATCCTTTAGATACTGATATGAATGGTGTAGTTGGTTCGTTTATGAAATAAATATTAGTTGCCGAAGAATTATAATTAAATAATAATTCGCCCCTTGAATGCTCCCCTTTATTTAAAAGGAAAAAAAATAAATTTTTTCTTTTTATTCAATCCTCTTCCTTTTAGGGAGAGGTAATCATGAATTATCCATTATTGAAGATTTTTTAAAATTACAAATTCTTTTTTAGATAGATGGACATTTTAAGAATCCAAAGTTAATTATTTATCAATCAATTTGATAGAGGAGTTTCTATTACACCCAAACTTTAAAGATAACATCTATCTTATCTAGTAAGGGCAAATCGCGATTCACCCCCTACAGATAGTCTATAATTTCTTTTTTGTATAAATTCTGATTATGATTAATTAAATGGTAGAAAAAATACTCAAATTTCCCTACCCAAGAAAATGATTTCATAACTGATAACTAATAGTTTATAGTTTACGTCTAATTTTTAATTTTTAATTTTTAATTTTGAACTTTGTGAAGGATTGTTGCTTTGTTTCCAAGAAATGAGATTGTGGTAGTGGCTATCTATTATCGTCATAAGCGGGTAAATATATAACTAACTATAACAATAACTATAAGTATCAATGTACAGACCATTTCTTGAATATTTAGAGAAAGATTTATTTGATAAATTTGACTTACGCAGTAGACCAATTCCTGCTGGTTTAGAAGGAAATGTTAGTAATAGAGGGAAGAATCAAGCGACGATTCAAAGTTGGTGCTATGAGTGTACTGAACTGAGAAAAATACGTTATACCTATATTGATGCGGGGTCTGCAGCTCAAGTTTTTAATAGCGTGATTTATCCCAGTTACCACTACGATATTCCACTGTTAGGAATAGACCTGTTATGTTTTGGTAAAAACAAAATCTTAATAGTATTAGATTTTCAACCTTTATTCCAAGAAGAATCATATTTAACAAAGTATATAGAACCGATGCGATCGCTACGAGAGAAATATAATGACTTAGCTCAAAATTTAGAAATGAAATTTTACGATGCTAATCAATATTTTTCCAAATATTTATTATTTGCCAAAACAGATGCAGAAACAGTAAAAACTACATTTTTCGAAGCTTATCAAGACTACATTAATTTATATTGGCAAATGTTAGACAGAGCAGAAATTATTGAGAAAGAAGAAGAGATTAAAAAGATAGTTAAAGCTCAAAAAGATTACGATCAATATAGTGCTGAACGAGATCCAGCATCAGGATTATTTAGTAGTTATTTCGGCCATGAATGGTCAGAAAAATTTCTCTACGAATTCTTATTTGAAGATGCTGTACCATTAGCAGTTCCTACTAAAGCTCGATGAAGTTGTTAAGTATTAACTTTAAGAACTTAACTCACACTTTTTCAATCATTTCAAAAGGGTTTTCAATAATTAGGGTTTGCTGAAAAAGTTTCATGGTTAAGGTAGGGAAAACTTAACTGGGAACAGGGAAAAGTAAACCCTAATTATTGATTATTAATTATTAATTCTTAATTAGGGTTTGCTTATAAGAAGTATTTTTCAGCAAACCCTAAATAATGTTAATAAAATCTGTTAGGATACTATGTTTTATGATTTAAAACTAAATATAAAACCTGACAAAATAGAGAAGTTATATATTTTCAATCCAAGCATTCAGTCGTCAGCTATCAGCTCTCAGCTATTGTTTTGAGTTTTTGATATAAGCTTTATGATAGGGTTCCCGATAAATCAGAAATTTTATCTGACTAAAAAGTTCAGTTTTCAAGTATATCAAGTATATATACATATATTTGTTTAAATCTTTTCCTTAAGGTAGAGGTTTTTATTGCTGATAGCTGAGATGCTAATAGCTGAATGCTTACTTTACAATTCATTCAATAGATATTTTATAAAGAGTAAATATCTTGAAAAATTAGGCTCTTTTTTCATTATGTTGTAATGATGAAAAAAATTTAACTTTAGTATTTCAATTTTCTAACTGATAACTGAATAATGACACAAACAGAAAATATTGTGAACCTATATCAACCTTTTTTAGATTATGCTCTGATTCAGCTCAAGCAAGAACTAGAACTACAACCTTACCCTATACCTTCTGGATTTAAGCATAAAGTTGCTACAACTGGCAAGGGCAAAAAAGAACAAGAAGTACAAACAACCAGTTATGGTTACTCTAGTCCCAAACTCCGGCAAATTAGAGCAGCTCATGTCCAAGGTGGCAGTGCCCTGCAAGTATTAAACTTTGTTATATTCCCTCATCTGAATTATGATTTACCCTTTTTTGGGGCAGATTTAGTCACCTTACCAGGGGGACATTTAATTGCCCTAGATATGCAGCCCTTATTTCGGGAGGACCCCCAGTACCAAGAAAAGTATACTCAACCCATAAGGGAGACTTTCCAGGAATATCAAAAATATTTACCTTGGGGAGGTGACTTCCCAGAAGAAGCAACCCCATTCTTTTCTCCAGCTTTTCTTTGGACTCGTCCTCAAAAAACTGAGTTAGTTGAGACAAAAGTATTCGAGGCATTTAAAGATTACCTGCAAGCTTATTTAATTTTTGTAAAGCAAGCCGAACCCATTACGAATCCAGAGAAATTAGGAGAAATTAAAGAGGCCCAACTGCGTTATATCAGATATCGAGCTGAGAAAGATCCAGCGAGGGGAATGTTTACCAGATTTTATGGCCCAGAATGGACAGAAGAATATATTCATGGCTTTTTATTTGACCTAGAAAGGAAATTGGCCCTAAATCCCACCTAACTTTCCAGTGTCAGAGAAGTTTGTTAATAATTTGTAATAAACAAACACACAACAGCATTGTATAAAGAATATCTGAAGGGTTTAAAAGATAGGGAAAATCAAATAAGACCACTAATAAATGAAGTTGAAAAACTTCTCATAAAGAGTGTAAGATTTTCTCAGGATTATTAAACAGTTCCGACTTACTTTTCCAGGTATGGACATATATTCCTATCCTGAAAAAAACTAAAAAAATACCCATAGCATCGAAAAGTAACTAAAATAAAGCAAATTAGGAGAATAAAAATGTTTGATGCTTTCACAAAAGTAGTTTCCCAGGCAGATGCCAGGGGTGATTTTGTTCCTGCTGGACAAATTGATGCTCTAGCAGCAATGGTTGCAGATAGCAACAAGCGGATAGACGCAGTTAACCGTATCACTAGCAACGCTTCTAGTATTGTTGCTAATGCAGCTCGCTCTTTATTCGCAGACCAGCCTCAGTTGATAGCTCCCGGTGGAAATGCTTATACCAGCCGTCGGATGGCTGCTTGCTTGCGTGATATGGAAATTATCCTACGTTATGTAACTTATGCTACTTTTGCGGGTGATGCAAGTGTACTAGATGACCGTTGTCTAAATGGTCTGCGTGAAACTTACTTAGCTCTAGGAACTCCTGGCGCTTCTGTAGCATTAGGTGTACAAAAAATGAAAGAAGCAGCTATTGCTATTGCTAACGATCCTAGTGGCATTACTCCTGGAGATTGTTCCTCTTTAATGGCTGAGATTGGTGGCTACTTCGACCGCGCAGCAGCAGCAGTCGCTTAAAAACACTGTAAAAAACTTTTTTGTAAGGATGCACTTTAGCATCTCTACAGATTTTAAATTTCTACCAAAATTTGTACTCACAATAATAAGGAAAGTACCTCAAAAATGAAAACCCCTTTGACTGAAGCAGTAACTGCGGCAGATTCTCAAGGCCGCTTCCTGACTAGCACAGAATTATTTGCAGCGTTTGGTCGCTATAAGTATGCTACAGCAAGTTTAGAAGCTGCTAAGGCTCTAACTCAAAAATCTCAATCCTTGATTGATGGAGCTGCTCAAGCAGTATATAACAAGTTCCCTTACACTACTACAATGCAGGGACCTAACTATGCTTCTACTCCTGTAGGAAAGGCCAAGTGTTCCCGTGATATTGGCTACTATCTCCGGATGGTAACATACTGCCTGATTGCTGGTGGCACTGGTCCTATGGATGAGATTCTCATCGCAGGTATTGATGAAATCAATAGCACTTTTGAATTGTCTCCTAGCTGGTACATTGAAGCTCTAAAGTACATCAAAGCTAACCACGGTATCACTGGCGATCCTGCTACTGAAGCTAACAACTACCTTGATTACGCTATTAACGCTCTCAGCTAATAGTTGGTAATAACTCAGTGGTGAATGTGAACTTAAGGCTCACACGACTACTATAGAATAATATTTAACGTAGCTCGGAAAGATATACAGGTGCTGACCTGTGGTTAGTATTTGTTAATCTTTTCGAGCATCGTTATTATTTAAGAAGGAAGAAGGCAGAAGCAGGCCATAATATCCGATAAAAATAATAACAATGGAGCAGCAGCAATATTTAGAATCACCTTCAGAACAAGTATCAGATAATGGCGAGTCTCTAACTGTGGAGGAGGCGATCGCTAACTTAGGCCATGAAGAATTAGGTAAAAGATATTATGCTGCTTGGTGGTTAGGGAGATTTAGAGTTAATACTCCTGATGCTATTGAGGGTTTACTTGCTGCACTAAAAGATAAGTCTGATCGTACAGAAGATGGTGGATATCCTCTGAGACGAAATGCAGCTCGTGCTTTGGGTAAGTTAGAAGATAAAAAAGCTGTGCCTGCTTTGATAGAATGTTTGGAATGTTCTGATTATTATGTAAGAGAAGCAGCAATAGAAGCATTGGGAATGTTGGGAGATGCTAGTTGTATTCCAGCGTTAGTCAAACTTTTAGAGGGAGGAGTTGAAACTGCAGTTTTGGTTTCTGGGAAACCTCATTTAATTCAACCCTACGAAGATATTATCGAAGCCTTGGGAACACTTCAAGCTCAAGAGGCAATTTCTTTAATTAAACCTTTTATAGAACATCCGGCAGAGAAAGTAAAATATGCTGCTGCCAGAGCATTGTATCAACTGACGGGAGAAGCAGTCTATGGAGAATATTTGACTCAAGCATTAGATGGTGATAATTTACAGTTACGACGTTCTGCATTGTTAGATTTAGCAGCGATCGGTTATTTACCCGCAGCGAAGGCAATATCAGAAACCTTAGCTGAAAATAGTATGAAATTAATTGCTTTGAAAGGACTTTTAGAATATCACCTCACCAAAAATTCAAAAGTAGAATCTCAAATATTATTATCAGATGAGGCTATTGAAGTAATGACTCTAATGGATTCGCTTTTATAAGGTATAGCAATCTGAAATTATTCGGGAAAAAATGTCGGGGGTTGGGAAATCAAACCCCTATTATTAAATACTACAACCTATTTAAGATTACTATATTAATTAGGATATATGATTCATATTTTTACTGCTATCCTACTTCCCCACTTCCCTACTCCCTAAAAATGAATAATCAACTCTCAACTATAAATAATCAACTTATCCAAGCAGTTGAAGAAGCAGACTCTTCTCAAGGTTTAATAGATGCAGTTAATGATTTAGCAGCAGCTCATCTAAAAGAAGCTATCCCCATATTAATTAAGGTCTTAGGTTATAATAATCCAGGTGCAGCAGTCGCCGCAGTTGATGGGTTAGTCGAAATAGGAGAACCTGCGGTCTTTCCACTATTAGAAACACTTGATGGTTATAACTATGGTGCTAGAGCTTGGGCAATAAGAGCATTAGCAGGTATTGGCGATCCTCGTGGGTTAGAAATATTATTAGATAGTGCAGTTAATGACTTTTCTTTTAGTGTACGACGAGGTGCAGCTAGAGGTTTAGGTTTTATTCATTGGGAAAATTTATCAGAAGCAGAAGTTTCCGATGGTCAACAGCGTGTTTTTCAAACCCTGCTGCAAGCGTCTGAAGATACAGAATGGGTAGTGCGTTATGCTAGTGTAGTGGGTTTACAAGGTTTAGCCAAAGTAGTCAAAGTTATTGGTGAAAATTGGTTTGAAGATATTTTGACTCATATTCATCAAATTAGTGATACAGATACAACTTTAGCAGTTAGAGCTAGGGCAAAATTTGCTGTTGAAAATTTGCATCGAATGTAATATCAAATTTGGTAGCATAGAACCCCTAACCGCGGATTTATAAAATTAGATGGGGGGATGGGGGGATGGGGCAATTTTTCTACCTTTTTCCTTATTCTCTTTCTCTCACTCCTGACTCCTGACTCCTGTTTGCGGAGCATTCCGTAAGAACTCCTGTATCCTTATATCAAAAATCCTCACTGCGTGCAAAGATACGCTTAGACTTTTATAGGTATAATTCTCTCTCTGTAGGGGTTTGGTCTCCAAACCCTCAGACAAAGAAACCCGGTTTCTCCAGGCAAAGAAAGAAACCCGGTTTCTTTGAGAAACCGGGTTTCTGAGTCCGAAATATGCTGTAATTTACAGATAACTGAAAAAACTGATAACTGCAATGACAGATATTACTACCTTAGCACGTTGGTTCGCTGCCGACTTCAGTAACCAACCACAAGCTTTTGAGAATCCACCCTTTTTTGCTCACATTCGGGTTTGTATGCGTCCTCTTCCATGTGAACTACTTGATGGACTTAGCCTTTATTTAGAGCAAGCTTACGATATTAGTCTCAATAAACCATATCGAGTTAGAATTTTAAAGTTAGTCCCTTCAGAAGACCATATAGATATTGAGAATTATGCCATCGATCAAGAAGCGGAATTTTATGGAGCTTCCCGTAACCCCCAACGCTTAGAAAATCTCAAAACTGAAGCTATTAAAAAATTGCCTGGTTGTACTTTTATTACTAAATGGACAGGTAATAGTTTTAGGGGTGAGGTAGAACCAGGAAAAGGTTGTACTGTAGTTCGTAACGGGAAAACTACCTATCTAAATAGTCATTTTGAGATAGATGAACATAAATTTATTAGTCATGATACAGGATGTGACCCGGAAACTGATAAACAAGTTTGGGGAGCGATCGCTGGACCTTTTGAGTTTGTTCGTTGGGCAAGTTTTGCCGATGAAGTAGTATAAAAGTCTCTATATATAAAGGTTTCAGGCTTTTTAAGTGGTGATTTATCGGGAACCGTAAAAGTACCAGATTTTCACCCCTTTTAGCTCAAAAAATGAGTGTTTGGGTAAGATTTGAGAACCCAAGTCAAGGGATAATTTTTCCTTTCTACATCCTGTAAAATCCCTGATTCCTCCTGACTTACCCTCCACCGGAGGGGTTAGGGGTGGGTTTACGGACTACGGACTACTTCCTACTCCCTACCTCAACCAAAAGACTTTTTCAGCAAGCCCTATTTATTTATAGTGGACTGTTTGATCTAAAATGGTGCATTAGGGGGTAGGGGAGAAACATTTTTGTAACCTACAGCTATTGCACCATTTAAGGTGAAACAATGCAATAGTGCCTTTGTGTAAGTCATGCACAAATTATTTAGAAATATTATTTTATCATTTTAAACGAATAAAAGTCAAGAATACCAGCAAATTTTATGAGTCAAACATCTAATAGTGAATCTAATATTAATAGTGATTTTGAATTTCTATTTACTCGTTCCATTGAGTTTCGCCAAGAAACAATTTACTTTATTATTGTAGACCGTTTTTTTGATGGCGACCCTAGTAATAATGAAGGTCCTAATCCTAAATTATACGACCCCAATAAAGAAAAATGGGGTTTATATTGGGGTGGAGATTTACAAGGAATAATTGATAAACTTGACTATCTCAAAAAAATGGGAGTTACTGCTATTTGGATGACTCCTTTATTTGAACAAATAGAAGAAGAATTATTTGAAATGGCTCCTATTCATGGATATTGGGCGAAAGATTTTAAACGTTTAAATCCTCGTTTAGTAGACAAGAATGATGAGCTTTCTTTAGTAAAAAATCAGGAGACTGTTTTTGATAAATTAATAGCAGCAGCTCATAATTTGGGGATAAAAATAATTTTAGATATTGTATGTAATCACAGTAGCCCAGATGCAGGAGGAAAGAAAGGTCAACTGTTTGATGATGGAGTTTTAATTGCTGATTTTCATAATGATGTTAATGACTGGTATCATCATTATGGAGAGGTAGAAGATTGGGATGATAAATGGCAAGTTGAAAATAAAGAATTGGGAGGATTAGCAGATTTTAATGAGAATAATCCTGACTATAGAAAGTATATAAAATCAGCAATAAAGTTATGGTTAGATAGAGGAGTTGATGCGCTACGAATAGATACAATTAAACACATGCCATTATGGTTTTGGCAAGAATTTTATGCAGATATTAAAAGTCATCAACCATCAGTTTTTGTTTTTGGGGAATGGATTTTTAGCGGACCTTATGATGCTCAATCAGTGGAATTTGCTAATAAATCTGGAATATCAATGTTAGATTTTGGTTTCTGTATTGCTATTAGAAATGCTCTAGGAAAATGTGAACCGGGAGGATTTCATATTATTCAAGAATTACTAGACCAAGATAATGTTTATAATAGTGCTACTGAGTTGGTTACTTTTGTTGATAATCACGATATGCCGAGATTTCAAAATTTGAATCCAGACCCAGGAATTTTGAGATTAGCTATTAATTTAATTATGACTTCTCGTGGTATTCCGTGCATTTATTATGGTACTGAGCAATATCTTTATAATAATACGGATGGTGGAGAAGAACCTTATAATCGCCCAATGATGAAAAAGTGGGATACAAATACGCCTATTTATCGAGATATTAAATTATTATCAAAAGTACGTCGAATTAATCCGGCTATTTCTTTGGGAAGTCAGTGGGCAAAATATGTGACTGAGGATGTTTATTGTTATGTTCGACGTTACCGAGATTATCGTTGTTTTGTAGCAATTAATCGTGGTAATCCAGTGACAATAGATCGGGTAGAAACTGATTTGGAAGATGGGGAATATTTTTGCAGTTTAACGAAGCGATTTTTTGAGGTAAAGGATGGAATTTTATCTAATTTAGAATTGGGTGTACAGGATATGATTGTGATTAATTATTTGGGTAATCGTGTTCAGGGAAAAGTTATTGTTCGAGCGCAGTTAAATGGTATTTCAACTAATCATGGTGAGGTAGTAGTAGTAACTGGAGATTGCCCAGAGTTGGGAAATTGGGATATTAGTAAAGCTTACCAGTTAGAGTATATTAATTCTAATACTTGGTTTAATGAAATTCCGTTTAATGAAAGTGTAGGAAAAGTGATTTCTTATAAGTATGTAATTGTTTATCGAGATGAATATGGAAATGAAACTGATATTCCGAAGCGAGAAAATTTGGTTTCTCGACAGTGGTTATTAGCTAAAGAAGGTACGGTGAAATGGCAAGATAATTGGGAATTTTGAAGAAGGAAGAAGGAAGTTTAATTCAAAAGTCATGCATTAAAAATTTTCAATTTAAAATCTAATGCACATTTTAGGTGAAACAATTCACTACTAGACCTATAATTAACTGATTCAATTATGGAAAAATATGTTAAATAAGTAGCTTCAGTAGGGTGCGTTACGCTTTGCTAACGCACCATTTTTCCGAGATATCTAATAAATAATGTTAGTTTTTATGATGGTAAAAATATAAAATAAATGATGGAATTAGCCGAATATTCTATCTATTATTTACCTTACTATTTACCTGATTTAAACACGCAGATAAAATTGGTGGGAAGTCTAAAAAATATGGATAAAACAAATATTTTCAGAATTGGAAACAGTGAGAAGTTGAATTCAAAAGTCATGCATTAAGAATTTTCAAGTTAAAACCTAATGCACATTGTAGGTGAAACAATCCACTACTGTACCTATAATTAACTCATTGAATTATGGAAAAATATGTTAAATAAGTACAAGTAAGAAAAAAATTTACAGTAGTTTCCGAAGCTATAAGGTAAAGCTATTTTTCTTATTTTCTGTTCCCTGTTCCCTGTTCCCTCTCTTAAAAATGACTACCACAAAGACTAAATTACCTTTACCACCAGGAAATTTTGGTTTACCTTTTGTAGGTGAAACTATTAGTTTTCTAACAGATAATAACTTTGCTGAAAAACGAGAAAAACAGTATGGAAAAATCTACAAAAGTCATATTTTTGGAACCCCTACAATATTTTTAGCTGGAGCAGAAGCTAATAAATTTCTGTTTGCTAACGAAAATAAATACTTTACTCCTACTTGGCCAAAAAGTACCAGAATTTTATTAGGTCCTAATTCTCTAGCTGTCCAACAAGGTAGTGTTCACCAGCAACGACGTAGACTTTTAGCACAAACTTTTCAACCTAGAGCTTTAGCAGACTACACTCCCACAATGGAAACTATGACTGCTAGCTATCTGGAAAAGTGGGTAGAGATGGGCACCTTAACTTGGTATCCGGCAATTCATGACTATACTTTATGATATTGCTAGTCATTTGTTTATGGGAAGTGACGGTGGTTCCCAGACAAAATTAGCTAGTTTATTTGAAGAGTGGGTAAAAGGTTTATTCTCTATTCCTGTGTCATTACCTTGGACAAGATTTGGTAAAGCACTCAGTTGTCGGCAAAAGCTATTGCAATATATTGAAGAGATAGTTTTGCAACGACAGCAAGAGGAAAAATTTGGTGAGGATGCTTTAGGTATACTTTTGCAAGCACGGGATGAAAATGGTAATAGTTTACCTTTGGGTGAATTGAAAGACCAGATATTATTGTTGTTATTTGCTGGACATGAAACCTTAACTTCGGCAGTTGCTTCCTTCTGTCTATTAACCAGTCAACACCAAGATGTACTTACTCGTCTGCGTGAGGAACAAAAACAATTTTCCTCTACAGAACCTCTAACAACAGAAAGCCTCAAACATATGACTTATTTAGATATGGTTCTGAAGGAGGTTTTAAGATTAACTCCACCTGTGGGGGGTGGGTTCCGACAAGTAATGCAAGATTGTGAATTTGGCGGATATTCGATTCCTAAAGGTTGGTTAGTTCAATATCAAATTGGTAAGACTCATCAAGATGAGACTATTTACCCAGATCATAAAAATTTTGACCCCGAACGTTTTGCACCAGAAAATGCTGTAGATAAACAAAAGGTATTTGGCTATATTCCCTTTGGTGGTGGGATACGAGAATGTTTGGGTAAAGAGTTTGCTAGGTTGGAAATGAAAATTTTTGCAGTCAAGTTGTTGCGTGATTATGAATGGGAGCTTTTGCCAGAACAAGATTTAAGTTTAGTTGCAGTACCTACACTTCATCCCCGTGATGGTTTAAAAGTGAAAATAGGGAATAGGAAATAGGAGTTATTTCAGTTATCAGTTAACCTCCGACTTTAGTCTGAGGCTTTAGACCTCATTTTTTGGTAATAAAGAGTGTGGGAAGGGTGGTTTATATCAAATCCGCTGGCTTTGGAGAATAAAGTTCGACCATCCATCAGTATAGGAAAAAATTCCTAGTTTGTAGAGGGTATGGTTCCCGAAAAATTGGAGACCAAACTCCTACAGTTCCTAAATTGTACCGAATTAAGCAGATTTGATATTATAGGGGTAGGGTAGGGAGTATGAGGAGATTGGGTAATGCTTCAAAACAGAAGATTTTTTCTACCAAATTAAGCGGATTTGATATAATCTCATTCCAGACAAAAGAATAATGAAAAGTATTCTAAAATACAGTAAATATCAAACTTTTTTGCAATACCCAGCATAAATATCTCTGGTTCAAAATTTTGACAACTCGGTATTATAAGTTAATTAGGCAATTTCCTAGTTACGGCTCTCCTCACTAGGCACTGTTCTATGTCATCAGACTATATTTGAGTTACTATAAGTAAATAAAAATTTACATTTGCTTGGGTTTATGGCCACTAAATGGTTAGTAATTAGTCAAAAATATTACTACTAGGGAAATATCTTTTCTGTGACTATAAACATATAATTAAAGAGGAAATAATAATGTTTGAACGTTTTACAGAACAATCAATCAAAGTAATCATGTTAGCTCAGGAAGAGGCCCGTCGTTTAGGACATAATTTTGTGGGGACAGAGCAAATTCTCCTGGGATTAATAGGTGAAGGTACAGGTATTGCATCTAGAGTTCTGAAAGAGTATGGTGTAAATCTCAAGGATGCTCGGAACGAAGTAGAAAAAATAATTGGCCGTGGTTCTGGGTTTACTCCGGCAGAAATTCCTTTCACTCCCAGGGTGAAAAGAATGCTAGAAATTTCCCTAGAGGAAGCTAGGAAATTAGACCATAACTATATTGGCACAGAACATTTGCTACTGGGATTACTACAAGATTCTGAAGGAGTAGCTGCTAAAGTTTTGGATAATTTAGGAGTCGATCGAGGCAAAATTCGGACTCAAGTAATTCGCTCTCTAGGAGAAGTTGCTGCTGTTTCCCCTGGAGGTTCTTCTCCTAGTGGTAAGAAAGCAGTTACTTTGGAAGAATTTGGTACAGATTTAACCAAGTTAGCAGTAGAGGGGAAAATTGACCCTATAATCGGCCGAGAAGTTGAAATTGAACGGATGATTCAAGTTTTAGGCCGGAGAACTAAAAATAATCCTGTGCTTATTGGTGAACCTGGAGTGGGAAAGACTGCTTTAGCTGAAGGGTTAGCTCAACGGATTATTAATCAAGATGTTCCTGATATTTTAGAGAATAAGCAGGTAGTTAGTTTGAATATTGGTTCTCTGATAGCTGGTACTCGGTTTAGAGGAGAATTTGAGGAACGCTTGAAAAAGATAATGGATGAAATTCGTGCTAATGGTAACATTATTTTGGTAATTGACGAAATTCACACTGTTGTCGGTGCTGGTGCGATTGAAGGTAGTATGGATGCTGCTAATATTCTCAAACCTGCTTTGGCAAGAGGTGAGTTACAATGTATCGGGGCGACTACTTTGGATGAATATCGCAAGTACATTGAAAGGGATGCTGCTCTGGAACGTCGTTTTCAACCTGTGAAAGTAGGTGAACCTAGTGTAGAACAGACTATTGAAATTCTCCAAGGGGTACGTTCTGCTTATGAGCAACACCATCGGTTGATTATTTCTGATGAAGCTCTGACAGCAGCAGCAGAATTATCTGACCGATATATTAGCGATCGCTTTTTACCAGATAAAGCTATTGATCTAATTGATGAAGCTGGTTCCCGCGTCCGGGTAAAAAATTCGATGGTTTCACCACAGTTGAAAGAGTTAAGACGAGAACTTTTGAAGGTGACAAAGGAAAAGGAAGAAGCGGTTCGTCAACAAGATTTTGAACAAGCAAGTCAACTACGCGATCGCGAACTAGAAATTCAAGCAGAGATTGAAGAAACTACTTCTGGAAAGAAAGGGAAAAAACCTAGTAAATCTCCTGTTGTGACTGAAGATGATATTGCTCATATTGTGGCATCTTGGACTGGAGTTCCAGTGAGTAAGTTAACAGAATCAGAATCTGAGAAACTGTTACACATAGAAGATACTCTGCATCAACGTTTGATTGGTCAAGAGGATGCGGTGAAAGCTGTTGCTCGTGCTTTACGTCGCGCTCGTGTTGGTTTGAAAAACCCCAAACGACCTATTGCTAGTTTCATTTTCTCTGGTCCGACTGGTGTTGGTAAGACAGAATTAACTAAAGCATTAGCTGCATATTTCTTTGGTTCTGAGGAAGCCATGATCCGGTTGGATATGTCAGAATATATGGAACGTCACACTGTTTCTAAGTTGGTTGGTTCTCCTCCTGGATTTGTTGGTTATGATGAAGGTGGGCAGTTAACTGAAGCTGTACGTCATCGTCCTTACACTGTAGTTTTATTTGATGAGATTGAAAAGGCTCATCCAGATGTATTTAATATTATGTTGCAAGTGTTAGAGGATGGTCGTTTGACTGATTCTAAAGGTCGAGTAGTAGATTTCAAAAATACTCTCATCATTATGACTTCCAATATTGGTTCTAAAGTCATTGAGAAAGGTGGTGGTGGTTTAGGTTTTGAGTTTGCTGAGGATCAGGAAGAAGCTCAATATAATCGTATCCGCAACTTGGTGAATGAGGAATTGAAACAATATTTCCGCCCAGAATTTCTCAATCGTCTCGATGAAATTATTGTCTTCCGTCAGTTGAATAAGGATGAGGTAGAAAAGATTGCCGAAATTATGTTGCGGGAGGTATTTAGTCGTTTAAGCGATCGCGAAATTACTCTGACAGTGAGCGATAAGTTTAAGGAGCGTTTAGTTAAAGAAGGATTCGATCCTAGTTATGGAGCGAGACCTCTACGTCGAGCTATTATGCGTTTGTTAGAGGATGTTTTAGCAGAAGCTTTATTAGCTGGTGATATTAAGGATGGGGAAAATGTTTATGTAGATTTAGATGAAAACGGTGAGGTAAAAGTTACACCTATTGCATCTCTTGAAGAAAAATTCCCAGAATTTGCTTACAGTAATAATTAATCGGGAGTTACGCACACAACCCCAGAAACCCGGTTTCCTCAAGAAACCGGGTTTCTTTGTGTGAATTTATAGCCACTTACAGTGCTTTTCAAATCAATGAACCACATCGCCATAACCAAAATCTTGTAGGGACTATGCAACGTCCCTATTGTGGTTTAATCAAATGAAAACCGCTGTATGTTGATGTACGAAAATTTTCTCCTATTCTAGGCTATATTTTTGGCTTTGTTGCACCAAAGTATATAGCTTCCACACTTCCTCGACATATATACAACAATAACGCGCGGAAACTACTGTAACTATTGTACAATAAATGAATAAAATATCAATTATGGAGATAAAAAGACTGAAATTTTGAGCTGTAAATTCTTGGAAATTCAATTATAGACATCTAAATAACTATTGTACAATAGATGAATGAAACATCAATTATCGCCAAACAGAGCAATGTAGCTGCTGCCACCATCTTCCGCCAACGCTTTCTCAGCAAAGCAATAACTATTGTACAATAGATGAATAGAACATCCTTCGAGCGATCGCTCAAACCCAGAAACCCGGTTTCTTGAAGAAATCGGGTTTCTGTGCGACACTTCAAAAATATTGTAGGGGCGGGTTTAAGCAGAGATTTTTCGGCCTAACCTCGGACTTATGTAAACCCGCCCTCATGTAAGGTGTTAGTTGTGTCAGTCTAGTCTTGGGGCGGGTTTATGTAACTTCTAGATGAAAACTTAACTTAACTGAGAAACCCGCCTATAATTGGGGGCGGGTTTATGTAATTTCTAGATGAAAACTCAACTTAACAGAGAAACCCGCCTATAATTGGGGGCGGGTTTATGTAACTTCTAGATGAAAACTCAACTTAACTAAGAAACCCGCCCCTACCGTATATTATTAGTTGTGTGGCAATCCAAATGCAATCAGCACACTAACTCCTAAACCTGCAAACGCTTTTAAAGCATCACTAAAAATCATTTTACCAGTTTCTTTCATTTCACGGTGTTGGAAATTGTAAGTTATTGCTACTTCTCTACCAGCTAAAAGACCAAGAAATACCCAAGTTGTACTCATTGGTATTTTACTCCATTCTTTAAATAATAACAAAATTAACCCATAAATAAAATCTAAAATTGTTGCTGAACGAATATCCTGAGTGTTGGTTTTAATTGTTACTATTTCTTCAATTTTACCGCCTTTTTCGTAGAAAATAAATGCACAGAAAATTAAGATTACCAAAATTGAAAAAAATAGCATTCCAGCATTAAGATTTCGTGGTAAATATACAAAGATATTTGCCATATCTTGAATTAACCACTGACTCCACAAAAATCCTGTTGAGCTCCACTGTAAAACTACCCATTGAATAGGTGGTTCTTCATAAGGTGTATTGATAAATTTATCTTCTAAAGATTTTGTCAGAAGATTATAAACAAGTATAGCTGTTAAAAAAGCAATGCCATATCCAGATAATGATTTTATCAGCATATCTGTGATATTTTCAGGGGCAAAAGTTGTGAGGATTAGAAAAGTTGTACTAACAGGAATCCCTAAATTTGTTAAAAATATCAGTGCAATTGGAGGAACAATATAAATCCAATTAAAATGTTCAGGAAAAGGAAATTTTTCTAAGCGACCATAAGCTAAATCCCCAGAATTTGTACTCCAGCTATAGATAAAAACTACCAGTAAAATAGAGCAAGCAAATAACCATAATACCCACCAACGACGCTCTTGATTAGAACTTAAAAAAGTTCCTATAGTTTGAATCGCATCGTTCGCTATAACTGAATATGATGCTAGGATAAATCCGATCAACATAAATACATATTGACTATTCATATATACACTCAAATATTGAAAGTAGAAGATAAGCATTCAGCCATCAGCTAGCCTCTTTCAAAGGAGCTAACAGCTATCAGCTATTACTTTCAATTTTAGTTTGAGATAAAAGCTTTGCTAATTGAACCCGAATTAAATCTTAACTACAAAAGCTGTCTTTAAAGCCTATATTCGATTTAAAATCCCTCCTGTTACTGATATGTGACAGCTAATAGCTGAATGCTCACACTGAAAAAACTGCCTCTTGCTTACTGTTGAGACACTTCACTAATGCTTTAGCTTAGAAGAAATTATTCATTATTTGCTGACTACTTACTGCTAATGGCTGAATGCGAGCGCATTCCCCAGGAAATACTTACACTTTTAGTTGCGCAATAAAAGCTTGATTTCGGCTTCTCCCCTGATTGGGCAGCAAATTTTATCTTGATAAAATACAACTGTGATAAAAAAGATACCTGTGATACATTAATAATCAAATAAACTCTTAATAAGATTATCATACAATCTTTATTTTTAAGTTAACAATAGGTTAATTTTTTTGACAAATTATTGATTCAACTCTCAACATATAAATGATATAAAACTTTAATAATAATATAAAGATTTAGTAAGATAAATAAAATATTTCATATTTAAGCTGCTATTATCATAATTATCTAAATACTTTAGAACTTAAACAAATCAACTAAGAAACCGGGTTTATTGCCCTAATATTGTTGTTAAAAACACAAAATTTCGTTCATAAACCCGGTTTATCCATAAGTCCTGTACTTAATATTGTAAAGAATTAGATTTTTGGGGAGGCTAATTTTAAGATGGCATCATTAGGAAATATTTGTCGAAATGTTCTAACTGTAACAGTTGCAGCAATAACTATTTCGGTTGGGACTTTAGGTGAAGCGATCGCTCAAACTATTGAGGGTGCAGGAGCATCTTTTCCTGCTCCCTTGTATCAACGTTACTTTCAACAACTAAAAAAAGATACAGGAATTACAGTAAATTATAATTCCGTCGGTAGTGGTAAAGGTATTGAAAGTTTTGTTAAAGATACAGTAGACTTTGCTGGTACAGATGCGCCACCAGTCGCAGCAGAAATAGAGCAAATGCCAAAGGGTTTAGTTATGGTTCCCACGGCAGGAGGTGCTGTAGCAGTAGTTTATAATCTTCCGGGAGTTAGGGAACTGAAACTATCTCAGTCTGTACTACCAGATATTTTTGCCGGAAAAATCACTAAATGGAATGATCGCAGAATTGCTAAAGATAATCCAGGAGTTGATTTACCTGACTTACCTATTCAAACTGTAGTCCGAGCTGATGGTAGTGGTACAACCTTTATTTTCTCCAAACATTTGAGTGCAGTAAGTCCCTTATTTAGTAGAGAAATAGGTGCATCCAAAAAACCTCAATGGCTAGGAAATCCCCTAAAAGGCAACAAAAATGATGGTGTCGCTGATTTAGTGAAGAAAACTGAAGGGGCGATCGGTTATGTTCAGGACACTTTTGCCCGCCAAAATAACCTGTCAACAGCAATGTTGGAAAATTTACGAGGTGAGTTTGTGAAACCTAGTCTGGAAGAGGCAAATAAAGCCTTATCAGGACTTCGTTTTTATCAAAATTTTAATCCTGTTAACGAAGCTAATCCTGATGAGGGGTATCCTATTGTTGGTATTACTTGGCTATTAATTAAGCAAAATTATGATAGTTCAGATGATGCAAATGCTATTAAAAAAATGGTTAGTTGGATTTTGAATCAAGGTCAAAATTTGAACAACACCCTTGAATACACTCGCGTTCCCAAGAATATAGCTGTAAAAATACTCGAAAAAGTAGAAGCTCAAGTTACAAGTAAATAGTTTCTCATAGATAACTTTAGGAGTATTTACAGCAGATTCCAAGCAGAAGACCTACAGATATTAATAGTTAATCTTACAGTGCGATTTTTCGGGAACCCTGCATCTTGCTCGCGTCGTGGATGTACCTTACTAAACTGGAATCCGCTGTCTATAGAGATTTTCTGCATTACAGAGGTTTTCATTTCAGTAGATCGTAAGTATGGGCGAATGGCATTTTCGCTTCGCGACATGAAACTCCCTTATAGGTTTTTGCTTATAAAGATGTGGTTTATCAAGAAAGAAAAGCGCTGTCATTTCAGTTATCAGTAGAGAGTGAACCTCCGACTTTAGTCGGAGGCTTGAAATACTAATAGGACTTACGCACAATAACGTAATTCTCTCATTACGAGCGACACCGTTTGCGGAGCATTCCGTCAGGAAACCAATCTCAAACCCTGAAATTGTGTTCTTAATGCGTAAGTCCTGACTAAGTTAAAATTTTTTCATCCCCTTAAAAGGGGAAGCTTTATACCTCTTTTTTTTTTGGTAATATCATGTCCGGATAATTAGACATCTCCAAAAATAAAAAATTAAATCAATTCTTATCCATAAATTATCAATTATTTCTTCCTGTTCCCACATATCTAGTGTTCCCTGTTCCCTCATTTGGAGGAGATGTCTATATAAAAAAACTTCCTCTTCTTCCCCTCCACCGGAGGGGTTAGGAGTGGATTTACTCCTGACTTGTTATTTATCACTATTCAACCGCACATAATATGAGATGTACAAAGTAAATCCCGAAAAAAATTTAGTGCGAGCATCTTGCCCTCCATAGTCCATTTGATAACAACAGGAAGCACTGTAATTTAAGACTTATGCAAAGAAACCCGATTTTTCCAAGAAATCGGGTTTATGAGTTTAGTTATGTAATGGTTTTTGTGTAAATCTTGCTTGCTTGAAAACCTGCGCTATCCTAAAAAGAAAACGTCAGCATGTTTGCATTATTCAATTACTTCCATTTCAGAAATTACCTGTTCTTTGCGAGTTTTACCACATGGTTCACTGCTTTCGCAATCATTAACATTAACTTCTTCATAAGTTAATCTCACTCTTTGATCTAAGTAAAAATCTCGATCGTCGCAAATTTCAAATTTAGCTCCGATAGAATATTCTTTACCATCATCATCTACCAAAGTTGCATAGCACATTAGATCGCCAGCAACTAATTCTATTACCATTCCCTCTTCAAGCAAAGATTCTTGAGCAATGGCACTGATCGAAAAAGTAGCCAGAGCAATGGCAATCAAGGAAAAAGAAGCCATGATTTGTTTGAGCATAGATTCTCAGTAATCTAAAGATTTCCGAATAATAGCACAAAAAAAATAGAATTTGTCAATAAAAAAACAGAATTAATTTCTGGTAAGCTAGGAAACTGGACTACATTCAGAGGGATTATTTTTAAATGACAGAAGCATTAAATGTACTGGGTGAAAAACTAGAAATTTGCTGCACTTCTCCCATGACTGGATTTTATCGAGATGGGTTTTGTCAAACTGGAGCATCTGATTTTGGCTCCCATGTTGTTTGTGCAGAAGTAACAGCAGATTTTTTGGAATTTACGAAATATCGTGGTAATGATTTAAGTACACCCAGACCAGAATTTTCATTTCCTGGATTAAAACCAGGCGATCGCTGGTGTTTATGTGTATCTCGTTGGAAAGAAGCGCTTGACTTTGGAGTTGCACCACGAGTAATTTTGTCCGCAACTCATCAAAAAGCATTGGAGGTTGTACCTCTGGAAGTTTTGCAGGAACACTCTCTTGTTATTAATTAGGGTTTGCTGATTAAATATAAAACCTTTGACAAATAAAGCTTTTAGCCTTTTGAGTTTTTAGGTATGCAAAAAGTACCTGGTTTTGAGCTGCTTCTTGCTCCTCAAGTTACCATTTTAGGGAAAAGTTAGGGAAAAAAATTACTCCCCGACTCCCCTAATCCCCGACTCCCGCCCTCCCTAAAAAGCTGGAAGCTAAATACTAATAATTTCTAGTTCTTAACTTCTGCTATTTCTATAACTCGACTATTCCAGTCCTTTACCAATAAATTAAGAGGTTTTTCTGACCTAATCTTATACTTAAGACCACGCATCTGTACCCGCAATAATATTTGTTCTAAACAGTCTTTATCAAAACAAACATGACGTTGACGGTTTTTAGCACCAAGACTCGCTCCACTAATAATGTGTAGTTGGGAATTTTTCATTAATTGATACCACAAACCATCTGGAACTGATGTTTCTTGGTTATTAACACTGGGTCTGGTATAATCATTTGCCAGATAGAGTGGATCTATACCAGTTGCTCCTAATGTTTGTTCATAATTGTAGTAGTAATGTAAAGGTACTTCTGCTACTGGCAACTCGAGCATACCCTCATAGAATTGTTGAGCGATCGCCAAATTAGAAACCATAATTGTATAAACTTTTGGAGCGCTGGTCAAAAACATCCACATAGCTACAGCATAAGCAGCTAATAGCATGACCATTATCCCTTGAGTAGAAAATAGACTATCAAGGGGTAGTTCTGGTAAAAAAGCACTTAGAGGTAACTGGGGAAGCCAAAAAGCCATAACATTTACTACTAACATTCAGTCTAAAAGAATTACTATTGAATTTAATTTTAACTTCGGTCTATTATTTTAACATATCTACTGTTGTTTATTATGTAGTGGCTAAAATTTAGTAGCGGAATGTTTCATCTAAAACTGTGCAGAGCGATTTTCTTCTTTATCTATCTGCCTTGTCTTCCTTGTCTAGCCATAACCAAAAATTAATATACCATTTAAGATCAAACAATCTAGTAGATGTAGGTTGGGTTGAGGGACGAAACCCAAAAACAATCTTCCTCTCTTACTCCACATAATGCACTATTTTAGGCAAAACAGTCTAGTGGACTGTTTCACCTAAAAATGTAGGTTAGGTTGTTGCTTACTGACCCGTAGCGGTACGACAGTGACACCCAACAAAGCTTTAATTATTGTTGGGTTTGGTGCCTCAACCCAACCTAGGTCTAATTATTAGTTATTCGGTAAAATTTAGTAGTTTCTAATTAATCTAAATGAGTTACCTAAGAGTATTTGTCTATGGTACTCTCAAACCAGGAGAGGTAAACTATCAATTCTATTGTGCGAAATATATTGTGGAGTCTTTTCCAGCAGTTGCCAATGGTCTCTTGTATGAACTACCTATTGGTTATCCAGGGATGACTAATGGAAAAGGTAAGGTATATGGATTTGTATTATCATTTCTAGAGCCAAAGATTTTGCTAGAGTTGGATGAATTAGAAGATTATCATCCTGAACGCCTTTCTGAAGAAAACGAGTATCAAAGACAAAAAGTTCCTATTTTTGGACTTGATGGGCAATATTTAGGAGATGTTTGGAGCTATTTAATGTTACCAGAAAAGGTAAAGTTACTTGGTGGTAAACTTTTATATGATGGTTTTTGGACAGGTGATTCAACAATTAATAATTAACAATTAATTAGGGTTGACTGAAAAACTATTTTTGCTCTTTATAGGGAATAGAGAATAGTTATAAGTTAAGAGTTATCTTTCGTAAGCATTCAGCAGTCAGCTAATAGCTATCAGCTTCTGAAAAACATCTATAATTTCCAGCTATAAATTATATGGGTTAAAAGCTCATATCTATAGTTGAAAAGTAGAATTAGAAGTTGAAATATCCCTTGACTTAACTTCATAAAAAACTAAGAACTGACTGCTGAGGTGCTAATAGCTGAATGCTTACTATCTTTCTGTAATAGTCAACCCAAAGTGCCCACTTTTTTAACCCTCAAAATCATCAAATATTTATCAGTAAAAACTTTTATATTTATTCAGTAAGTCTTAATTATTACCTCTTCTGATAAAGATAAATAAGAGAATTGACTAAAAAAATTTTTTGGTCTTTTTTCTCCATGAATAAATTAGAATTAATCTCTTAAATATAATTATTTGATAATTACTAATTACTATTAGACATCTCCACAAATTAAAAATCAAATCAATTGTCGTACAGAAATTATCAACTCTTTCTTCCTATTGCTCATTGCCCATAGCCTATTTTCTGGAGATGTCTATTTATTTTCCAGAGGCTTAACAGAGGGTTGAGGAATTTCAAACAATGGTTCATTGACAGTTAAGATAACATTATTGGGATTAACTATTTCTATAACAGGTTCATTTAAAGCTATCTGTACAGGTTCAGAATTCGATACATCTGCTAACTGAGTTACTGGAGAACGAGTAGCTGAAATAATCCCTGATATAACTGCTATTGCTAGAGCAGCAATAGCACTACCACCCAAAATAACAGTCCGTCTCGATCTGCGGTCAATTTTTTCAAATACTTCTTCAACTGTCCTATCTACAGTGTCTAAATTTTGGGAAGTTATTGGCATTCTTTCAAACTCATAATGTAGTTGTAGTAGTCTTTGATAAAGATGTCTAGCAACTGGATCTTTATCAAGTAAAACTTCTACTTCTCTACGTTGTAATGCTGTTAACTCACCATCAATGTAAGCACTTACTAATTCAAATTTTTCTTGTTTCATAGTTATTTTTTCACCCCGAAACTGATTATCAAAATCATTTGAATTTATTTTTTTACTCATAAATTAACACTTATAAATTAATCGAATAATTGATACTTAATTGTTTTTATTTAGATGGAATTATTGATATGGCAATTTTTATTCTGGCAAAGTCAAAAATAACTTATTTTTAGATAATAAAAAAACTTTATATATCGAAATTTAAAGATATTTATTTTGACTATTTACAAAAGAATTTCATAAATAAATTCAGCCTATTTCAAGTATCCAAATATTTTTGCAGTTGCAATTGTAATCTTTGTCTAGCTCTAGCAATTCTTGATTTAACAGTTCCTAGAGAAACTTCAGTAATTTCTGCAATTTCTTCATAAGATAAACCCTCAATTTCCCTCAAAATAATAGTTACTCTAAATACTTCAGGTAATTGAGCGATCGCATTCCTCAGATGATCGTAAAATTCTTGTGTGCTTAATTGTTCTTCTGGTCCTGGAGTATCTGTAGCAATTTCCCAATCCATAACACCATCATCCAAAGCCAAAGGAGCATCCAAAGATAGAGGAGGAGTAACTCGTTTTCGTTTCCGTAATTCGTCGTAAAATAAATTAGTAGTTATCCGACTTAACCAACTCTTAAATTTTCCTGGCTCTTGTAACCGTTTAATATTACGATATACCCGAATCCAAACCTCTTGAGCCAAATCTGACCGATCTTGCCATTCGGGGGCTAAATGATATAAAATTTTCTCTACATGGAGTTGGTATCGATGTAGAAGTTCTGCAAAACTTGTACGATCTGGGCGACTACCTTGTTGGCACTGTAATACTAGATCGTAGTTAGATAGTTTTTCGGGTGGTAATTCCACTTGTGAAAGGGTTTGTTCAACCTTAGACCATTTTACAAACACATATTGACTCATTTGGCAATTGGCTCAATCAATAGTTTTTTGTTTTTCTACTTAGCTTTAGCTAGGGGTTGCTAATTAATCTATTAGCATTTTGAGAGCATAAAAATCTGCTCTTGTTTGAGATATTTATGCTGCAAAAGACAGCGCTCTCTTGGAGGCAAAAGCTAGAAAGAGTTGGAGAAAAAAATTACTCCCCATCGCCTCATTTCCTTAATTCCTTAATTAAAGACTTTTTCCGCAAACCCTAGCTATATTGAGAATAGACGAGGAATATTTTCCAGAGTTCCCTGCCTCTTGAGTGTTAATTCCATTATTTCTCAGTATCTATTTCACAAGCTCCAATACTTACCCAACTACTCGATCCATCTGCCCAATGTTCTTTTTTCCAGATAGGGGCTGTATGTTTTAGGGTATCTATGGCATAACGACAGGCTGTAAAAGCTTCTGAGCGATGTGGACACCCAATGGCCACTAAGACGCTAATTTCACCAATTTTTAAACGTCCCACCCGATGATGAATTATGACTGTATTAACTTCTGGCCATTGACAGCGTATTTCTGACGCAATTTGTTCAAATACTTTGATAGCCATAGGTTGATAGGATTGATATTCTAGAGCAACTACAGATTTACCGTCTGTTTGATTACGAACCATTCCGCTCATTACTACTACGGCACCATTTGCAGGATTATCTGCTAAAGCGTAAATTTCTGCTATGGATAAAGGAGCTATGGTAATAGAAAAGTTGTTCTGTTCTTGTTTTGGTTTAGTAGATAAAGACATAAATAATTAATAATTAATAATTGATAATTCAACAACCAAGAAACCGGATTTATTGCTATGATATTATTGTTCAAACTACGAAATTTATTCCATAAACCCGGTTTCTACGTAAGTCTTATTTTACAAGTATGGAAATTGCTATAATTGATAATTTATCAATTAATCAACAGAAGTTTAAAGTCTCTCCTTTTAAGTGAATAATTGTTGATTAGAGATAGTTTTCATTATTCATTATCCATTAATTATAATTTCAGCAAATGAAAACATTAATTAGATTAAAAATTGAGTGTTTTTGGGAAAATAAAATGGAATATTTTGTCGCTTTCGGCAAGAGTTCAGCAAAAAAATTACTCCCCATTTTCTCATCATCTTAATCTAATTAAATTAGAAATAACTTTCATTATCCATTATTAATTATTAATTATTAATTATCAATTATCAATCTTTCCTCCTCCTAAAAGATATAATAAAGCCATTCTTACAGCAATACCACTGGTAACTTGTTGAGAAATTAAACTTAACTCTGGATCATCCATTAAATCAGAACTAATTTCTACCCCTCGGTTCACAGGTCCTGGATGTAATATTTTCACCCCTGGTTGACAAAATTTAAGGCGATCGCGTGTAATGCCAAATAATTGATGATATTCTCTTAAACTAGGTAATAAATGTTGATTCATTCTTTCTTTTTGCAGCCTTAAAGTCATTACAAAATCTGCCTTTTCTAATGCAGGTTCAATATTCCAATGTACAAATAATTTACTAGGTCTATTATTACCTAATTCAGCAAAATATTTAGGCAATAAACTAGGAGGTCCTGCTAAATGTAATTCGGCACCAGAAGCGGTTAAACTCCAAATATTAGATCGTGCTACTCTAGAGTGAAGAATATCCCCCACAATAGCAATCTTTTTTCCTTCTAAAAGTTCTATTCTCGGTTCAGTTGAATTTAACAATTTACAAATAGTAAATAAGTCCAGTAAACCTTGAGAAGGATGTTCGTGTTGACCATCTCCAGCATTAAGCACTCGGACTCGATGACCATTTCGATCCATTGCAGAAGCGATCGCTGCGGGAACTCCAGAATCTCGATGTCGGATGACCATCATATCTGTTCCCATTGCCAGATAAGTCATTGCTGTATCTAGAATGGTTTCTCCCTTGGTCAGAGAGGAAGTTCCTGGGGCAAAATTTAGGGTATCTGCGGATAAACGTTTAGCAGCTAATTCAAAACTATTACGGGTGCGGGTTGAGGGTTCAAAGAATAAATTGGCTACGACTTGACCTTGCAATGCAGGTACTTTTTTGGTTCGGCGACCTAGAACTTCTTGAAAACTACCTGCTGTTTGTAATATAATATTATATTCGGTCGTTGTAAATTCTGCTAGAGAAAGAATATGATGACGAGTCCAAGAATTTGTAGACATTTGTGATTGAATTTTTGTCTAAGTATTATTACAGAATTTATGTAGGTTATTTCAGTTATCAGTTATCAGTTATCAGTAGAAAGTGAACCTCCGAGTTTAGTTAGAGGCTTGAAATACTGAAGTTAAATATTTCTCTTGGTCGATTAGATATGGCTCTGTAAGAGCAGGAAACCTGTCCCTCCGAGACGCTGCGCGACATATAAAGCGGAGTTTTGGGTCAGCAAAACGACCGCTTTTTCATCCCCTGAAAAGGGGACGCTTTAGACCTGATTTTTTGGTAAACAAGAAATTGGGTTTATGGTGTATTCTATCTTAAGTTTTGTAACACAACCTGGAAGGTTGTTACACCCTTGAAGGCTGTGTTACCAATCATTACTAGCTTTGATCGATCTTAAATGGATGTCCACACAATAGTCTTGATATTTTTATCATTTTTTTTGCAGCTTTTCTCAAGGGGGTTACAGGATTAAGTTTTTCTACCATAAGTTTGCCTACCCTGGCGATTTTTCTCGATCCGAAAATAACTATACCTTTAGTTATTGTGCCTTCTTTGTCTAGTAATTTTCTGGTGATGGTACAAGCTGGAAAGTTTCCAGATGCAGTTAGGAATTTTTGGCCTATTTATTTATCAACGTTCCCTGGGTTATTTCTGGGGGTATATGTTCTCAATTTTGTAGAGGGTAAAATTAGTCGAGCTATTCTGGGAGCTATTTTATTTCTCTATGTTCTCTGGACGTTGCGTTCAAAACTTATTATCCTTTCTGGGAAAATGAGGAAATGGTTAACTGTTCCAGTAGGATTGACAAGGGGAATAATCAATGGTATTAAAACAGGTTCTTAGATTATGCCTATTTTGCCATTTTTGCTGGCTTTAGACCTCAATAAAGAAATTTTTGTACAAGCGATTAATCTTTCTTTTACTCTTTCAAGTATAATTATATTGTTTTTACTGAGTAAAATTGGATTGCTTGAACCATCTTTATTAGGTATTTCTGTGGTGGGTATTTTGCCAGTTGCTGTAGGTATTAATTTTGGTGGTAGATTGAGAAAAAGGTTGCCGGAGGATAAATTTCGGACAGTAGTTTTGTTGTTTTTATTGGTGCTTAGTTTCAGTTTGATTATGCGGTCTATTGATAATTAATCATTAGAAATTAAGTAGATTTAGGCATTAAATTTAGAACAAATAGGACTAAAGCCATGAGGTAGGAAAAATAGGGGTTTGAGATTGCTTCGCTTCAGTCATATCGGAGGAAAATACGTTGCAGTTGCGTAAGTCCTATAAATAATATTACACAAAAAAAAATTAGTTAATTTACCCAGGACTTACGCAAAGGTACTATATATAATATATAGTTAAAAAACTATTGCGTATGGGGTTTTAAGAACTATATACAGGTTCGCTGCTTCAGCAATTAATAATGAACAATTAACTATTAATTATTAGGTAATTTCTGTTAGGATTAAACTTTGAATAACATAAATATCTGGTTGCATAGTTCTCCCTATTGACGAAGCGGAAGCAATCTTCTAAAACCCTAAAATTGCTCGATCCTAAGGTTTTACCGCTCCCAAGGACTTCGATATAGTAATTGCCCGGTTTTATATAAATTGTTGCCATTCCCAAATATCTAGGTTATATTAAGAATACATCTAATAATAAATATGGTTTAGAAGGTAGATTGACTGTAAAGATAAGCTAGAGAGCATCCTTCATACTACTCTTGGAAAAGGTGGAGGCAGAAGGATTAGAGAGAAAGAGTGAAAAATCACCTTTTGATAACTAGATTTGGTGTGAAAGAGTTAATTGCAGAGTATTAACTTAATACGAAGACTAAACGCATAATTTAAAAATGGGGCATTAACCATTATGGTCAACAATCAAGTAAGCTCAAAAAAATTTTTAAACTTTTTGCTGTCATAGACAGCAAAAAGTTTAACTACTGCTATAGCAATCACTACAATAACAGCCGTATCTGAGGCTAAAGCTGCTACTATCACTAACGGATTCACATTTTCTGTTGCTAGCGGATCCGACCAGTCTATAGGAAATCACTTTCACTCTTCGACTGGTGGTCAATTTGGTAACCCTGCTGGAAAAGCTGAAGTTGGTAATTTTTTCAGTGAAGAAGTTCGTGGACTTTCAGAATACAATTTGGCTGGTTTGAGTACATCAAGTTCAGCTTTTGTAACTTTTGATGTATTCAATGATGGAGGATTGTTCTCTGGGGCGAATGACTTTTCTTTTCTAGGAGATATTAATATTGTAGCCTATCAAGGTAACAATTTTGAGAATATTTATGATTATCAAGCTACGTCTATCGGAACTGTTGGTACGTTCAATACAGCAGGTCTTTCTGTAGGAGATACTTTGAGTTTCGACATTACTTCAATTTTCAATGATGCTATCTCCAATGGGTGGTCTTCTTTAGGGATTCGTTTAGAAAGTGCGACAAATCCACAAGGAGCAGCTTGGACTTTCGATAATTTCCACCTTACCAATGATAATCAAAGTACAAATCTATCGGAGACTGTCCCCGAACCAACTTCAGTTTTAGGTTTATTAGCTGTTGGTGCTGTTGGTGTTGGTTCCATGTTAAAGCGCAAATAGAATTACTAAAGTTATAAATATTAGTTGAAAGCGATCGCTATTTAGTTTCAAGAGCGATCACTTTTTTTAATAGGCAATATCTTTCTTCTTCCTTGTTTATACAATACCAATACTACCGGATAGGATATTATATCAAACCTGCTGGCTTTAGAGAATAAAGTTCTACCATCAGAAAAGAGCAAAAACTCCTATTTGGTAGATGGTAGGGTTCTCGAAAAATTGGAGACCAAACCCCTACGGAGCATTAATTCTACCAATACTATCAGACAAGACATTACTTCTAACTAGCGTAAGGAAAAATTAGAACGCAATCTTAAATTCAAATCATCTTCAGGATAAATCACAAATACCTCTGCTTTATCCTTACCCACGAACACTCCACCCAAAGCACCTAACCCAGCACCTATCAATAACCGTTCCACCTCTAGAAGATTATCCCCAAGAATACCAGACAATAAACTAGCAGCAGCACTACCCACAGCAGCACCCTTCAAAATATCTCCAGCACTAGCACCCTTTGTTATTTCTTCAGTCTCAGTAATTACCCTAGAAATAGCATTAATTGGAAATCGGCGATCGCCAATAATTAATTGTTCACCAAAAAATTGAGTACCATTAGAAACAGGTCGTAGTTCACCTTCTATCTCACTACCAGCCGGTATTACCACTCTTCCTTGAGAATCTCGAATATCTCGACTCACTTTCAGTCTTAACTCCATAGACTCATCTGGAGTTACCACAATCTTTTCTGCTTTCTCATATTCTATAGGGATAATTCTTCCTGCTGGTATTTCTGCTACAGAAAATTGTCTTTGTTGGTTACTAGGAACTCCTCGTTGAGGAACTCCTCGTTGAGGGACTTGTCGTTGTGAGTAAAATTGAGCCATTGCTTGATTTGACATTAAACCTGGAGTTCCTGTACCTAATGTCATGCCTAGACTTAATAATAAAGATGTGCCAAAACGGTATTTTTTTGAATTAAACATAATTATTTCCTCCAATATTGGTTATAAGTTATTAATAAGTTCTCCTAAATTTTTTTAGTGAGAGGTAACTTTTGAATTTTGAATTTTGAATTTTGAATTTATATCCTCTACAGCTTTTAAAGCTAAAAGTGCAGCACCATAAACAGGTTGATGTCGTGGCCAAATAACTTGAGCAGTAGGAGCGATCGCCGTGATAGAATTTTCAAACCAACTGCGAAAGTTTTCCATACCCCTCCAGACACTTCCAATAGTAACTACTTCAAAAATTTCGTGAGGCTGAAATAAGGTAGATATGACAATTTTTGTAGCTTTACTTAACTCCTCGATAGCACCTTGAATAATTTTTTTAGCTACCTTATCTTCCTTATTTGCTGCGGCAAAGACAATAGGAGCAAGTGTGGCTACATCTTTTGCATTCCATCCACGGCGATAGACTATTTCTATTAGGCCCTCAATATTTTTCAGACCCAGATATGTTTGAAAGTCTGTAATTAAGGTAGTGGGGGATTCACGCCCATCATAACTTTTCAAAGCTGCTTGTAAACCTTGAATAGCTATATTATAGCCACCCCCTTCATCTCCCAACAGATAACCCCAACCACCAACCCGTTTAGTTAAGCCTTGATTATTCTGGCCAAATATTAGGGAACCTGTACCTGCCATGACCACGACACCCACAGCATCTCCAATACCTCCTACCAAAGCGATATTACTGTCACTACAAATAATAGTAGTATGAGTTTGTAAATCCCATTTTATCGGCAAATTAGTAATAATTTCTTGGATGAATTTTTCTGCTACTATAAAATCTTCAGCTCTGCCTACTCCTGCTAAACCAAGACAAATTCCAGAGATTGGTTGATGGCTATTACTATTAATAACGGCTTGAATAATAGCGCTTTGAATCGAATTTTTAGCGACTTCAATTCCGACACTCTGATAATTTGACGGACCGCTTTTACCACTACCAAGAATTTGATAATTTTCATCCATTAAAACGGCTTCGGTTTTGGTTCCCCCGCCATCAATTCCTAAAACATTTATTTTTTTCATCATTAGAAAAACACAATTATTTTGTCTGTAATAACTTTACACTGTATTTATAGAAATAGGGTTATTTCAGTTATTAGTTATCAGTAGAGAGCGAACCTCTGACTAAAGTCGGATGTTTGAAAGACTGATTTATCGGGAACCGTGTTAAAATTTTTTCATCCCCTTAAAAGAGGAGGCTTTATACCTCTTTTTTTTGGCAAGCAATTAACAATTAAAAATTAATAATTAGTAATTACTCCTTTTTCAAAGAAGGGGATTTACTAAAAGGATTTTTTTATTTATATCCTTAAAAGGGGAGGCTTAAAGACGCGAATTATTGAATGAATAATTATTGACTATAAACTTTTAATTATTAATTATTAACTATTAATTGTTTGGTAAGCATTTAGTTATTAGCACCTCAGCTATCAGCAATAAGAACCTGTACTTAAATACTGAGTTTAAATGAGTATATATTTTTTATAGTAATATTTTTAGTTTCTCAATTAAATATTACTTTTATCACTCACTAAAATCAATAGCTTAATTGCGCAGTTTCGACCCAGGATGCTAGCTAATAACTAACGGCTGAATACTTACGAAATATGAAAAAATTTCACAAGAAAATAAGGTATCAAAATAACTATTAATTGAAATTAAATATAACTATCTTTGCCAGAAATAAATTACCACAAATAGTCAGGATAAATTATATCTAACTCTCAAATTTCAAAATTAAGAGATTTTTTAGTGAATAAAATCCTAGGAAATAACAAGAAACATATTAAATCAGATTTAAGCAACCTAGAAATATTTGCCAAATCTCGACTGCCCCTTTCAGGAGCATTTTATAGAAAATTTACTCAATAAAATTATTTCACAAATCGACATTAAACCCAATCTTAAATATTTAGAGTTTGCCATCGGTACTGGCAATTTTATTCTGATATTAGTTAAACAATTACTAACTAAATTTAATTTTGATTATATAGATGAGATATTAAATTCAATCTATGGATTCTAGCTAGATTGGGCAGCACTATAAATTTGTAAAATTAGGTTTTTATTAGAATTAGATAATTTTTTTAAGATTGATATTTCTACTTATCAAAACCTAAGTTTTTATCAGATTGATTTTACTGTCAAAACTGCACAAGGATTTTACTTTATCAATGATTTTCACATTATTTATAAAGATTCAAGCCCAATCATAAATCTTAAAAAAAAGAGCTAAAGTTTGATTATATTTTCGGGAATCTATCTGAGTGAATCTCGATTTTAAATAAAGCCAAAAACTCACTGCTTTTAGGGAACACTTAACCGGGAAAAAGTATTTTGGCAAATATGAGATGCACCCTGAATTTTGTCATTACATTAAATATGATTATGAATTACAACTTCGACTTAGCGAATAAATTAGAGTGAGATTGGAAAAAGAAGAAATTAAAAATAAAAAGTGCATTGGTTTAGGTCAAGTGGAAATTTACCGAAATAATTAATAATTAAACAATTAAATAATTCGCGCCTGGAACCCTCCCCTTCGATAGGGGAAAAAGTCGTCGTTTTTGCGCTTCGCTTTATATGTCGCGCAGCGAAACGGCGCTTGAGCCGACATGGAAAGTGCACCATTCCCTATACGAAAACGCTGCGCGACATGGAAAGCGGAGCTTCCCGTAGGGTGAGATGGATGGTTCCCTAATCATATCTAATCGACCAAGAAAAATAAATTTTTTCCTTAAGCGCCAATCCTCTCCCTAAAAGTGAGAGGTAATTATCCATTATCAATTAATGAATGATCGCCTAAAATTTTTATTCCGCAATCCAGCGATCGCTTAATTGCTAAATTTACTAATGAAAATTTTATGCCAAATAATAGTTTATATGCATTAACTTCTCTTTATTCTAATTTCAGAAAGGAAAACTGGGAAAATATTTTAATTTATACGGAACGCTTACTAAAGTCGAAATTATATTTATATCTAGATTATCAAATTAATATTATTAGAAAAAATCCCAAGCAGCAACCTCAAAATCAAAATCAGCGATTTAAAAAGATTACCTTTTTGGTTGGATGAAAAAAGTTTATTTCTTGAGAAAGTAATTAGTATTAATCCCATAGATAGAAGTAAAATTGATTTACTGATTTACCAATAACTAAAATTTACCAATCAATAAATTAGCCAGATAGAGTCTTTCTCACTTCTTGTTCAACATCATCAAACTAAAATGATAACTAATAATTAATAACTTATTTCGGAGAACCTGCAACTTCAATAATTGTTTCTTGTTGCTGTGCTATCTCAACAAATTTGTCTTCTAAAACATTACTTATTTCTACCCTAGATCTAAATACTTCCCTAATAGTTAAAGTAGGATTTTCTAGAATTTTTTCTGAAAAATTACCTCAATTCAACTAATAATCTTTTCCTCTTTTTCCTGCAATTTCATATTGATAAAAACTTCGATTATAAAAATTCCTGAATAGATTCTTACTTAGCATTCAATTGTTTCATTTATTCAACTTTATCTTTTTTAGCGTAAAACTTCGGAAATACAAATAATGGTTTTTATATTTTCTGATATTATAGTTTTATTGATTTATCTTTGTTCTAATTTTCTGGAACTATTTCTAACAAGATTATCAAATAAGAACTTATATATTTCAACAGAAAAATATTAATTTTCTGACAACCGATAACTGATAACTGAAATGACTCTTTTTTCCTTTTTATAAGATTATAAAATAACTATACATTAATCAAACTTATACTTAATCAATCAACCTATTTAAAATTTAAACTGATTTTTGCAAAAAAAGTTGAAATGAGATATTTAGGGCCAAATTTTCGGGAAAAATGGCGATTTTGCGCCTGTATTAACAATCTTTTCAGAAACGCTACAAGTCTTCATATGCAATAAATACAGGATTTTTGCTTCCTAGCTAATTTTGATGTATATTAATAACAAGTCTGTCGCTCTGCGCAGGTGCTTATTAAAATGAAAAAGAGCATTAGGGAGTAGGAGTGCGATCGCATCAGCAAAACATAATTTTATCCGACAATGGTATTAATTAAGATTGATAATGTTTCCTACCATTTCATATCTGATAAAAATTTTGACTGTAGTAGACCGACACAGCTAAAATGGTGCATTAGGAAATCAGGAACTGTAGGGGCGGGTTTCATAGGTTAGTTAACGAGTTTTCATGCTTCTGTCAGCTAAACCCGCTCCCCACAATATAAGTCACCGTCCCAGGGGCGGGTTTATATAAATCTTAGAGTAAGCATGAAAATCTCCTCATAAACCCGCCCCTAGTATTGCACTATTTAAGGCGTGTCAGTCCAGTAGTTTGAGAAAGAATTGGTTAAAACTTAGACTGATGATAAATTTTAAACTAGGAAATATTTTTCCAACTATTGCCTCCATACCTGTTCCCTCCATACCTGTTCCCTCCATACCTGTTCCCTCCATACCTGTTCCCTGGCATATAAAAATTGCTGAATAAGCAACAACACCTATTCAGCCTTCCTGGAAAGCAATAGAAAAATTCAACCTATAGCTAAGAAAAAATTGGTGAGAACATAGACAGATGATGAGCCCTAAACTAAGAAATTTTTTTCCAACTATTCCCTATTCTCTGTTCCCTCCATACCTATTCCCTGCTATTATTGTAATTGAGGTAAAGCCTTTCTTGCCCTTTCAGCACGAGCATCCGCTGACCCCATTACCTCATCAATTTTTTCCAACATTTCTCCTGGATAATTTTCCAACACCTTAGTAGAAAGAGAAATTCGCTTTCGACCTTCATCCAAATCTACAATCATCGCCTTAACCAAATTACCTGGAGCAAAAATTGTTGATAAAGAATCAACCCGCTTTTGACTAATCTGGGTAATATGTAGCAAACCAGTTAAACCTTCCAAATCGACAAAAACACCAAAAGGCTTCACTCCTGCAACTGTTCCCTCAACCAACTGACCAACAACTAACCTACTAAAACCAGCAGACTGAGTAGCCAAACGCTGAGACATAACAATTTTCTTCTTTTCTTGGTCTAACTCCAAAAAATTGACAGTCAATACTTGGTCTATCAAGGACTCCAAATTATCCTTTGCCAGAAGATGGGAGCGCGGAATAAAACCTCGTAAAGATTCTACATCCACCGTCACCCCACCCTTATTAGTACCAATGACTCGAACTTGGAAAGACTGACCACCTTCTTGTAATTCAGTCAACCTCTCCCAAATTTGATTAATTTCTAGCTGCCTCACAGAAAGAAGCACTTCACCTTCCGCATCTTGGTCGCGGATAATTAAAAATTCTCTTTCTAGTTTCAGTGGCAGAACTTCGGATAAATTTTGTGTTGCTCCCAAGGAAGCTTCTTGAATGGGTAAAAGAGCCAAAGACTTACCCCCTATATCAACATAAATGCCTTCAGATTCATAACTATATACTTTTCCAGTGACTATTTGTCCTTTTTGAAATTCATAATTATACTGAGGTTGTTCGAGAGCTTTAGCAAAGTCGTCCATTGAAAAGGACTGTTTACTTCCTTGAGAGCTAGTTGATTCGGGATTCATATTTAGAGTAAAAAAAACACTAGGCTACTTAAATATAACTAATCTCTGGTCATTTCAGTTATCAGTTATCAGTTATCAGTAAAATTAGGCAGGGAGATGGGGAGATGGGGAGATGGGGAGTCGGGAGATGGGGGGATAGATATTTTTCTACCTTTTATTTATCAATATCCTGATTTCCATTCCATTGTTCTAAATTTTTCCAAGTTTTCTCTGTTAGTGCTATTAGATTTAATCAGCAGAGTAATAATTATTCTATTAATTATTACTTATCTAGTTTAACTTCGTAGTTCTTTGAAACTTTTAGTTACCAAAAAAAAGACTTGAAATTTTCTCTGTTAGTGCTATTAGATTTAATCAGCAGAGTAATAATTATTCTATTAATTATTACTTATCCAGGTTAACTTCGTAGTTCTTTGAAACTTTTAGTTACCAAAAAAAAAGACTTGAAATTTTCTCTGTTAGTGCTATTAGATTTAATCAGCAGAGCCATAATTGTTCTATTAATTATTACTTATTAATTATTCATTATTCATTATTACAGCACTTTCCGTTGTTATGAGGTACAAAATTTGAGGTTTTAGGGAATAGGGAACACAGAAGGTGGGAACAGAAAAGAAGAAAAACAACTGTACCTCATAGCTTCGGAAACTGCTGTAATTATTCATTATTAACTATTCATTAATTCTTGACCAAAAAGTTTCTTTGTCTTAACCCAAGCATCAGCAGCAGCTTCACCATCGTAACTACTACGATGGTCGCAAAAGAAACCGTGGTCTGCTGGATAACGAAATACTTGATGCTTTATTTGATGTTTCTGTAATTCTGCCTCTATTTGGTCTACCTGTTCTATCGGTATTAAAGGATCTTCTGTACCAAAGAAACAATATATTGTACCACTAATTTTCGGAGTTAAAATAATAGTAGGTTCGCCACCACCAGGAGTACCAGTAACAATACCCGCTCCATAAAAAGAGGCAGTTGCTTTAATTTCTGGTAAAGTAGCTGCTAGATAAGTGACATGACCTCCAAAACAGAAACCTATACAGCCAAATTTATCTGATTTAACAGTAGGTATAGTTTTGAGATAATTAATCGTAGCTTGAATATCGCTGAGTAGTTCTGAAGCTTTGGTTTGTTCTTTATATTTACGACCTAATATTAAGTCCTCTTCTGTATACCCCACTTCAAAACCAGGAGCTTGACGTTGATAAATTGAAGGAGCGATCGCTACATAACCTTCTTTAGCAATTTTTTCTGTTACTTCCCGAATATGGCTATTAACTGTTATAGTCGATGGGAGGTATTATCCTCCGCACCTCTACTTCAGAACCGGACGTGCGACTTTCACCGCATCACGGCTCCTAGCAGTCTGTGGTAACATCTCAATTAGAGACAAAATCCGTTGATTAGGACTAAACCGGGTCAAGGTTTAGTTGATCCTAATCTTCCACCGTCTCAGTCAGGGAGTGCCTTTGGCCTACCGCCTTGGAGTTACTTACTTCTGTGTCGTGTTGCATTCGACTTTCGCCTGGGCAATTTCAGGCTAGAGGTTTTTACCCTGTACGCATAGGCTTAGGAAACTTCACTCTCAGGTGTCTAAGCATCATCACCCTTCCTTTGAGGTTTCTCGACTGCCGGGGGTAATTTCGTTCCCCCATCCTACCCGTCAAGCAAGAGTTCCGAGCTTTCCTCCTACTAGCCACAAAACCTACATGACCAGACTTGCTTGCCGTTTTTTCTCGTTCCGAATTACAGATTGTTTTGACGGTTTAGGGCTGTCCAATTCGCCTACACGATCCCCAGGGATGCGTCTAACATTTGGATTTGACGCGGGGATTCTCGTGTGCGGTCAGGAGATTTGGAGTGACTCCTTGCCGAGAAATAAGACGCTTTTTCAGGGCATTCCGTAATGTACCCATGCCGTCTCCCCATTACCCCCAGTGCGCCTATCACCCTTAGCTCTGATTGGGGCCTGATGCCAGCTTCGCTCTGTCAGTGAAAAGGTCTGACTCGGCGTGGCCAGGTCGGGAGTCCGCTGTCCCTCAGCGGGTGGGACTTTCACCCACATCCGTAACTCAGTTATCACTATAAGGCTCTTCATTGGTGGCCTCGCTTATTGCAGGCTCTTCCTCTGTGGCTTCATTGGACCCTATTCATACCCCTCTAGTTGCTAGAGGCTCCTAATAGGAACGAGTCGCACCCAAATATTTCTTGTACCACTATTACTGCTGGAAATGGACCTTCTCCTATCGGTTGTGCTAAATAGGAATCTATTTGTAGGTCTCCATTGGGGACTTGAATATGGTTTGTCTGGATTTCTAGTTCTGTCATTTTAGTTATTAGTTATTAGTTATTAGTACCTCCTGAAATAAGAAGGTTCCAAAACTGGAATTTTCTTTCTCGTGGTCGATTGAATATGGAGTTTTGCTTTTTCTCCTGAAAAGGAGAGACTTTAAACCTTTGAAGATTAATTATCCATACTCCCTACTCCCTCTTTTATAGAACCTCTAACCGTATCTTTACAAAGAAAGGTGTGTTTTTTTGCCAAAGAAGTAAGTCAGGAGTCAACCCACCCCTAACCCCTTCCAACAGGGGAAATAAGGAAAAAGCTAGAATTAGAGCCTTATATTCACCATCCCCCCATCTCCCCAACTAATTTTAGAGACCCGTTTAGGGGTTCTATAGAAATTGTTAATTCTTTCCCCCCTACTCCCTCTTTTGCTGGAGATGTCTATTATTAATTATCTAAGCCGAATAGGACTTAGATACCAAACCTCTAAAATAAAATGTTACAACCTATTTAGGACTTCTATGTATCATAATCTATAGATAATATGGCACTACCCCAATAATTCATAATTAACAATTAATAATTACCTCTTCTTATAAGTAAGAGGATTGACTAAAAGGATTTTTTTCTTTAACGACCACTTTTTCTCCATAATTACTTTTGACTTTTGACTTAATTGGAGGTTTGATACCTTAATTTTTCGGTAAATGCCAAAACTTAGTCATAGATTACTTTTTACTTTTAACTTTTAACTTTTGACTTGATTTATGGTTAATTTTCAGATTAAAGCAGATAGTGATATTTCCGCATCAAACCAATTATTTAATCAAATTCGGTTTGCGATCGCCTCCCGACAGTTTCCCCCTGGCCATAGATTACCCAGTACCAGACAACTGGCTATGCAAACTGGATTACATCGTAATACCATAAGTAAGGTATATCGTCAACTAGAAGATACTGGTCTTGTAGAAGCTCTAGCAGGTTCTGGTATATATGTAAAGGCTCAGGGGAATGAATCAGGGTCAAAGTTAAAGTCTCCCACTTTTGATAAATATCCCGATGCCAATAACATAGTCAAGGATAGCTTAGATCAATTATTGTCCCAAGGTTGTAGTTTAAATGAAGCTAGGGAAATGTTTTTGACTCAGATTGACTGGCGATTACGTTGTAGTGCTAGGGTTTTAGTTACGGCTCCATCTAATGATATTGGTATTGGCGAGTTGATGACTAAAGAGTTGGAAGAAGCTTTAAATATTTCTGTACAGTTAGTTCCTCTAGAAGAACTAGATGGGATAATAGACCAAATATCTTCTGGCACAATTGTTACGAGTCGTTATTTTATTGGGCAAGCTGAAGAAATAGCTGCTCCTAAATCGGTTCGAGTTATACCGATTGATATATATGATTATGGTCAAGAGTTTCAATTACTACAGACATTATCTCAGGGAAGTTATTGTGGTTTAGTGAGTCTGAGTTCTGGTTTATTAAGAGCTGCAGAAGTAATTATTCATAGTTTGCGTGGAAATGATGTAATTGTGATGACTGCTCAACCTACAGAAATCCATAAAATAAGTGCTATGGTACGGGTAGCTAGAATAATTGTTTGTGATAGATTTAGCTTTGATATAGTTAAATCTGCTTTACAGAAAAATAGGGAAAATATTATTCGCCCACCAGAGATTAGGTGCATTGAAAATTATATTGGCGCAGATTCAATTAATCTTTTGAGACGAGAGTTGGGTTTAGTATAAGTAAACAGCATTCAGCTATTTGCTATCAGCTTTATTAACTTTAACTGATAACTAAAGTTACTTATTTTTTAATTTTATAGTTGAAAATATAGTAGAAGTTAAGTTAATATTTGCTTCGTTTAAACTTCACTTTTCAAAGCTTATTTATTAAAAATCTGGTAAGCACTTCCTGCGGAGTGCTTACCTAAAATCAAGAGTTGAATGTTTAAGGTTTCGTTGCTCAATAGGAAATGTGAGAAAATGGAGGAGTTTGGGAAATAGAAAATCAGAAAAAAATTAGGTACAAATTTAATAATAGATAATTTATAATTACTTCTCCCTAAAAGGAAGATGATTAAATAAAAAGAAAAAATTTATTTTTTTCGTTTTAAAAGAGGAGGCTTCAAGGCGTGAATTATTTAATTATTAATCCTTCGGTAAATGGTAAAATATTATTGTAGTGTAGGCTAGAAAGCTAGCGATAGGTGTACCTCATAACAACTGAAAACCCCGTCATTTCAGTTATCAGTTATCAGTTATCAGTAGAGAGTGAACCTCCAACTAAAGTTGTAGGCTTGAAATACTGAGTTAAAATTTTTTCATCCCCCAACAAGGGGAAGCTTTATACCTCTTTTTTTGGTAAAAATAAAATTGCTATAATAGACAATTTTAAACTAAATTACATACAGCAAATTTCAAGTAGATGAAGTATAAATATTAATAATTAAATATTACCAGTACAAGCCGGAAAGCTCCCGTGGGTGTACCGCACCAAATTGGAATCCGCTGTAATTTAAAAAAATCCCAATTAACGAATAAATTATTAAGGTAAAGCAATGAAAACAGCAATTAGAAATATTGATACAGAAATTTTAGAAAAGAACTTACAAAAAAGCTGGGAAGCTTTCAAAAAATATAATGATGCTTGTCAAATTGAATGCGACTTAAAAGCAGGAACATTATTAGTAGTTTGTAAGCATCCAGCCAATATATTAATAGATAGAGAAAAAACAATTGCTCAGTTAAAAAGTATAGTCAAAAAAGAAGAATTAGAATCTATAGAAAAAGTAGGTATTTGTTTGAATGTAATAGGTCATATATATCCTTATTCTTATCATTCATTTTTTACGAAGATTCAGCAAAAAGAATCGACCCTAAATTTCATGCCGAAATGGATAGATAAAGATGTAGATTCTGAAATAACAATCACACCAGAATTATTAGAATCTTTGGATAATCCATTTAATTTAAAAGACTTAGATGCAATATCTATTAGATTAGAATCTCAGGATAAATCTGGATCAAATACTAATTTTATCAATCAGAATATTCCTGATTCAGAACTTAAAATAACCTCAAAATTACTCGATGATTTAGATAATCCTTTTAATGTAGAAGAATTAGAACTATCTGCTAAAAAATTCACCAAAAAAGTCAAAAATCCTGTAGAAGAAAAATCTGTTAACTTAACTACATTTAGTCAAATAGAATTTCTCAGCGCCACTTTAAGTTTAGCAATTTTAGTAGGCTGTTTTTATGCCATAACTCAACCTTGTGTAATTGGAAAATGTATGATTATACCAACAGCAAAAGAGTTAAATCAACAGTCACTAGAAACAATTAAAGAAGTCAAAAACTCCTTAGCTCCAAAACAAGCACAAGAAAAATTAGAAACAGCAGTTCAAGATTTAGAAAAGATACCATTCTGGTCAATTCGTTATTTAGAATCACAAAATTTAAAATCTGAATACCAAACAGAAACTGAACATTTAGAAAAAATTAGAAAAGCTTTAATTAATGGTCAAAAAGCATCTCAAAATAGTAAAAATTTACCACTCCCAGCAGAAAAATGGGTAGAAACTCAATCACTTTGGCAAGAAGCGATAACCCTCTTAGAAAAAGTACCAGAAGATAGTAAAGCTTATCCTTTTGCGAAAAATAAATTACAGCAATATCGCAAATATTTAGTTGTAATAAAAGGAAGATTAACCATAGAAGAAGAAGCTAATCAAACATTAATAGATGCGAAAAAATCAGCTCAGTTAGCAGAGACAAGAGAAGTAATAGCTCAGTATCCTGAAAGTTGGAAAAATGTATACTTAAGTTGGGCAAATGCGTTGGATAAAATATTATCTATTCCTCCAGAAACTATGGCTCATTTAGAAGCCAAAAATCTACTACCTGAGTATGAAAAAAAACTTCAGCAATCAGAGCAACGTAGAATCACAGAAGAATTAGCTGAAGAGTCTTATAATCTAGCTATTAGTTATTCTAAACAAGCTGAAGTTTTTGAAATGAGGGGTAATTGGAAAGAGGCAACAGAATATTGGCAAAAAGCTATAAATTCTGCTGAAGAAGTACCACCTAATTCAGCTTATTTTGCTTCCGTCAAACCTCTAATTAAATCTTATGATACTTTATTTAGAATAGCCCAAGCTAACCAAAGATTATTAGAAACTTTAGCAACAGCTAATCAGGACTTAAGCAAGACTTGTAAAGGAACTCCCAAAATTTGTCAGTATAGTGTTACGAAAGATTTAATTACTGTACGATTAACTTCTGAATATGTGAATAAAATTAAAAATACAGCTAAAGCAATAGAAAGTAGTAAAGATGAAAAGAGTCGTACCGAACTAGAAAAACATTTGAAAATTTTACAATTAGCTTTGAAAGCTATTAGTGATAATGCTAAAATTCCTTTAGAAGTTTATAATCCACAAGGCTTAAAAATTGCTGCTCATTTTCCTAACCTTTAAATTCAGAAAATAGGCATTAAATAAGTAGGGTTGGCTGAAAAAGTCTGTTGGTAAAGATAGGTAATAGGTATGGGGGCAATCGGCAATAGTTACAAGTGTTAATTTTTCTACATTTTTTAAAGTTTGGCTCAGAAAAATCTAGAGTTTTCATTTATTAATTTATTGGCACTTTTTGTGACCCAAAAAAGCCTTGAAACTTGATCTGTCAATGGCAGCAAAATATCAGTAGGGTTGGCTGAAAAAGTCTGTTGGTGAAGGTAAGCAATAGTATTTTTGAAATGTTGATATCCACCCAATATAACAACTTATCCCCAATAAAGCTGAAAAGATTATTCAAGGAACTATTTTTTCAACTACTTCGTCTTATATCTCCCCTAAAAGACTTTCCATAAGCCAACCTAACTCAAAGATGCTAACCTAAAAGACTAGCCACTTGACGATAATACCATTGATTACGCTCGCGGTAGTCTGGCAACAACTGGGGATAGACTTGACAATGTGACAAAGCATCACGCCATCCTTTTGTGTTACAGCTAAAGTGCTTACTATAGCCAAAGTCGTAGAGTTGCTTACCCAAAACCTTTAACTCTCGCCTAGATTGTCGCCAACGGTCTATCTCAAAGTTAACGCCAGGATACTTAAGGGTATAAAATTTACTACTGAAAGGAAAAGACAAAACTTTACGGCCTAATAATGTGCCCCAATAAACACCATGATAAGAACTGGTTAAAATCGTTTCCCCTGAACCTAAAAAGTCCAAAACTTGAGTAAAATTATGAGTTCCATTGGTCATACGGGGGAAGTTGCCCAATTTAATCTGATACTTCTTGTGGGAAAAGACCACAAATTTATGTTTGATGGGTCGGGGTTGATCAAACTCATTGCTCATACAACTAACACAGGGAACCCAATTATAATTAGGGTTGGGATGTTCAAAGTCACGGATTCCAATCAGGTCAAACTGTTGCAAATATTTTGGGTAGTCAAACTTTTGATAGTAACGTTGACGATTTAGACCTGTGCGATAAACTTGTTGGCCAATACCCCAAGCTATGATCTGAATAGGAATCTGGTCTTGATACTGAGCTTTAAACTGTTGCAAGGCCACAAAATCGTTGACAAAGCGAGGGAATAGAAGTCCTCCTCCACCTAAAATGAAGCATAAGCGCTCATATTCCCCTAAACTGCCATTTTGAAGTTGTTGTGCGATTTTTGCTAGCCCTTGATCGAGATGACGAATATCAATTTTAGTGGTTGTAGATTGAGGAAACTGGAAATATTTCAATGGGGAAGAGTATAAATCTCCTACATTGGTTTCATCAACTACATGAACATTAATAAGAAGATTTTTTACAGTCAATTTTTCCATTATTATGTTTTCTTTGATATCTAGGATATTTAGGGTAAGCATTGAGGAGTCAGCACTCAGCATTTAGCAGTCAGTTATTTATTTGACTTTGAGATAAAAGCTTTATGATACGGTTCCTGATAAATTAGCAATTTTATCTGATACAAAATACAGCTTTCACTGGCTTTATTCATTTAAATATCCTCCTCAAGATTAAGGTTTTTATTGCTATTAGCTGACAGCTAATATCTGAATGTTGACGTTATGGGTAAACTAAGTAGGGTTTTTATCCAAGAAACTTAGCCAATAATTATTACTCACAAGATAACTCCAAAATTAACTAACTAAGTTTTTCAGTAGGTAAAGCTAATAATTGTTCAACAATTACTCATAATTCTTGATTCTAAAGAAGTAAAACTAACCCGGATAAAATATTATACAACTAATCTTTTACCTGATTGTATTCCCAGTTGAGTATATTCTCTAAAGGTTGTAAATAAAGCGACAATAATTCCATAATTAACTGTCTATCTTCTGGCTCTAGACTTTAATTTACTTTCAACATTTTTAGCAAGTTATAGACTAATTATAACACATTAAAATGTAATAGATTGTCAACAGATAGATTCCTTAATTCTTTAATAGCTTCTTTAATAGAGGTAAATCTATTCCATAATTTTTCTGATTTTGTCGATTAGTTTCTCTTTCTAAACCTGCACAAATATCAAATAATGTTCTTAAACAACTACAAATTTCTCTAGGAGTAACTGGATTATTAAATTGTTAGATGTTCCAGTTGGTTCAAATGTAGTTGTAAATTTTTTCACCTATTCTCATGCATTCATGCTATACTTTCGTAATACTTTAGTAAGCCTTAATCAACACAAGTCGAATTACTTTTTTGCTAATTTTAGCTAAGTTAATATTAATTATTTTTATCTTTAACTTCTCCCTTACTCCCCTGCTCAATCAAATTAGGAAACAGGGGGGGGAAGACGCACCGGACGGGTCGATCAGGTCAACAGACAACAGTTTCAACCATTTTATATGAATAAATTTTCTGGAATTTCAGCATAAAACCTCACTATTTTGAGGAAAATAAGAGCCAATAACTAGGAGAATTACTGAATATCAAAAGCTTCTAAACTTTAGGTATCCTGACTTTTAGCTTTCCATAAGCAAGCCCTACTTAGAGATAGTTTTCATTATCAATTATTAATTATTAATTATCAATTTCCTTATAAATTTTTAAGTTGTGCATCTTGATTAAAAAATTGCCGACATAAACCATAAGTAACTAATAAACTTGTCACCAAATTAGCAAAAGCCAAAAGAAACATAATTAACATTTGATATGCTACAGCATCCAGAGGGTTAACACCACTTAATAACTGACCAGTAACAATTCCTGGAAGAGTCACTATTCCAATTACCATCATTGAATTTAAAGTAGGTATTAATGCAGCCCGAATAGCATCTTTTCTATACTTAATAACAGCTTGTTCTGGTGTTGCTCCTAAACTTAAATAAGTTTCAATTTCTACCGAACTAGAATTAACGCTACTAACAAGTCTTTCGCCAGCGATCGCCGCTGCATTCATGGCATTTCCTAATACAATTCCCACTAAAGGAATTAAATATTGAGGTTCATACCAACTTTCAGGTTTAATTACTAATAAATTTGTATAACTAATGCTTAATGTTGTACTGGTTAAAATTGAACCCCAAACTAAAGGTAATAACCGAGGAATTTTTTGACTAATTCTATTTTTAGCAACCACAGAAGCAACTGTTAACATAACAGCTAAAATAGTAATAACCAACCAAGGTTGTTTACTTGTAAAAACTATTGCTAATATATAGCCAACAAATATCAGTTGGACAATAGTACGAAATGTCGCTATTAATAGTTGCCATTCTAATCCTAATCTTTGCCAAAATGAGAGACCAATAGCAATAGCAATAAGTCCTAAAGCCATAGCTATATCAGTAATTGTTAATGGAATCATATTTATTGTTAAAAATTCAATTTTTACATGAGCAATAATACTAATAAACCTCACCAGAAATATTGGTTTTCAGTGAGGAATTACTAAGCTATATTAAATAAGTAAGCGTTATACCATTTCTCTGTAACAATGTGCTTAATAATTTTTACCCAGACCTGAATTTTTCAACAACTGTTACCTTTTATTAAGCGCCACTTCATAAAGAAATGGTATTAGTAAATAGACTTTATAAATACTAAATATTACTAGTTAATCAGGTGCCATATCTTGAATATTTATGCTCAAAAAACCTTCTGCCTTCTAACTATTTCTACCCTTATACCTTATCTTAATCTGAGGATTTATTCATGCTCCGTTAGCTCTGAATTTTTAGACTGTTCTCGTTCTTGCTTAATATGCTCCACAACCTTTTTAGACAAACTCCGGTGTCGGCGATACCAAGTTGCTCCACCTACTAATAAACCTATTAAACTCAAAGCACCAATAAGTGGTAAAATATCACCTGTTTTTAATGCTTTTAATCCATAACTTCCAAGCATCACAAATGGCAAGACACCAGGAACTGTTCCTATGATTGTCCCCAGTAAATAATCTTTAAAAGTTACGGAAGTTAAACCAGCAACAAAATTAACCAAACCATAGGGAATAATTGGCAATAGACGAATAGCAGCCATATAAAACATTCCACCCTGGCGAATTTCAGCATCCATTGCTTCCCATTTTCCTGCCAGTCTTTTTTTAATAGCTTCCCTTCCCACAGTCCGAGTAAAGATAAATGCAATAATAGCAGCAATAATAGCAGCAATACTTGTCCATATTGTCCCGATCCAAGGACCAAAAATTGCACCTCCGGTTAAGTTTAGAGCTGTAGAAGGAAGTAATAAAATTGTGGAAATACTATAGATAATAATATAGATTATTGGAGCCCAAATTCCTGCTTTTCTTAACCAGGTTTGGATTGATTCTGGAGCTATTCCACCTAAAAAATATACAGCAATACCTGTTGCTACAATACAGATAACAGTAAGTAATAATATTCCCCGCTTGAAATTCATAGAATTAACTGATTAAATTTGAGAATTAAAACCATTAATTATTTATCGTAATTATTCAGCTATTAACAGTCAACAAGAGCGCCAACAATGAATAATTCTTTTGTTAGTTTACAGGAGTATACTTTAGTAATAACTTTTAATTCTCCTTGCCAACTAATTTTTTATTCCCAAATAATTATATAAGTTGATAAATTAGCTGATAGCTAATAACTGACGGCTGAATGCTTAATATTTATCTTTAAATCCATAAGATTCCCGAACTAAATATAAAGGTCTTTTTTTAACTTCATCATGAACTCGACCTAAATATTCTCCCATAACACCCAAAGTGATAAGTTGTACTCCTCCCAAAAATAGAGTCACAACCATTAATGAAGCATATCCTGGAACATCAATTCCCAAAATCAAAGTCTTAACTATTAAATATGCAGCGTAAACAAATCCAATACAAGATATAAATAATCCAATATAACTCCAGATTTTGAGGGGAACTGCACTAAAAGATGTGATACCCTCAAGAGCAAAGTTCCATAATTTCCAGTAATTCCATTTTGTTACCCCCTTGTATCGAGCTGGACGATCATATTCTAGGGAAATTTGTTTAAATCCAACCCAAGCAAATAAACCTTTCATAAACCTATGAGTTTCTGGGAGTTGTTTGATAGCTTCAATCACCTGACGATCCATTAGTCGAAAATCTCCCGTATCTTGGGGAATTTTAATGGGAGTCATCTTTTGAATAACACGATAGAAACTATTAGCAGTCATTTGCTTCAGCCAACTTTCTCCAGATCGGGATTTTCTAGTACCATAAACCACATCATATCCTTCTTGCCATTTAGCCACCATATCCCCAATTAACTCTGGTGGGTCTTGTAGATCGGCATCAATAGGAATTACTGCCTTTCCCATAGCATAGTCCAAACCAGCAGTCATAGCTACTTCTTTACCAAAATTACGGGAAAGGTTAATTACCTTAATTAAAGAATTATGCTGATGGTGTTCAATTAAACAATTGAGAGTATTGTCCCGACTTCCATCATTTACACAGATAATTTCATAAGTCATATTAAGCGGTTTCAGGACTGAGATTAACCGCTCGAATAGGTAATCAAGATTAGGTTCCTCATTATAACAAGGAATAATAATTGATAAATCTATAGTTTTTCCAGGTTGTATATTTTTTAATTCATTACTATAAGTATTCATTTTTTCCGGTTTGAGAAGAGTGACTATGAAAAAATTAAGATTGATTTACTACTTCTGATTAGCAAGATGGAGCTATATTTTATAGTAATCTTATTATAGCATTGCTATAAAATATAACAATCTTAACTGTGACTTTGAGAGATTGTAAATTGTTCAGAAATAATGAATACGCAAAAAAACTGTAAAGGAACAAATTTTATTTAACTTCAGATTCAGGAGCTTTGGAGATAGTATTCATCAAGTATTGTTGTTTTTGGCAGTAAAATGTGAAAATAACTAAGAAAAAAATGCTGATAATACTGATTATTATTCCTAGCAAAAAACTATTAGTTATTTGGTAAATCAACTTGAATTGATATGAACCTGGATTTACTGTTAATAAGATTGTTCCATCCTCAGCCATTTCAATAGGATATAATTTATCATTGAAATATAAATGCCAAGCTGGATAAAAATAAGTCCTCAGTTTAATAGTTGAAGATGTATTTGCTTCAATATCAAATTTTCTTTCATAGCTTGACCATTGTTTAACGTCTATTAAAGCGTCACCATTCACAACAGAAATTTTAGGCTGTCCTATTTTTGGTACAGGGAAGAAAGGTTTTCCTCCTTCAATATAAGGAATTGGAGCATCATGTTTATATTTTTCTCTAATATCAAGCACAAACTCTGCATCCTTGAGTAGAGGACGATACTCTGGTACATCAATCAATTTGTCTGAATAAGGATCAAAAAGAGCTATTTCCATCCATTCTTTGATAGTAACTATTCCTTTAGTCGGCATATTTAAACCCGGATATTTGCGAGTAATTTTCACACCATAATGAAAATTTGTTAGATAAATACTAGCAATAATAACTACAGGGAAAAACCTCCATTTCCATTTCAATTCTAATATACCTTTAATTGCTATAGCAGCTAAAGCAGCTTGTCCAAAATAGAATAAAGGCAATATCCTTGTACTGCGTTGAATCCTTAAAAGTGTTTTACTTTGCAACCAAATAAATTCGGAAAAATTACTAATAAAGAAAAATACTACTAACAGAAAAATTGACCAACCAATAATATTTTTGATCTGAATTTTATTCTTTCGCCAACACCAGCAAGAAATTCCACAAAAAACTAAAACAGCTCCTAAATTTTTGAGAGCTATATCATTAAAATCACTTTTACCTTTAATTAGGTCACTAAGTTGCAACATTAAAAATCCACCTTTAGAACCTAATTGATAATCAATATTAACAAATTGTTTTTCCCAAAGTGCTGGTAGTAAATAAAGAGAAGCCATTCCTAAACCTAAGCTAGCAAAAATAATTACTACTACAATATTTTGCCAGCGCTTATTTAATAATTGATAGCCGATAAAAATTGACCAAGCAATTGTATAAATTAATAGACTAGGAGTATGGGTTAAGGCAACAATAAAGACAAAGAAAGATAAAAATAAGCCATATTTCCATTTTTCTATAGTTTTTTCAGTTAAGTATAAACCAAGGGGAATCCAAGGAATAGCCCATACAGTTGATAGTCCTCCTGAGTTAATACTACCTATTAAAAAGGGAGATAACATATAACATAATGCACCACCAAAACTTGCAAATTTTCCCCATTTTTGATATCCATACAGATAAAATGTTAAACCAGATAAAAATATTGGCAAAGAAAATAGAATATTCATAGTCTGTTGACTACTTAAGCCAATAAATTTAAAAAAAGAACCTACATAATATGGGAAGGGAGGATAAAAAACAAAAGTTGGGCTTCCATAGCCAAAATTTGTTCCAGCTAACCATCGTGGATACCAAATTCCTTCTGCTAAATGTTGATAAAAATGTTGTACCCATGTAATATGCCACCTAACATCTCCTAAGCCAATCAAACCATAGCGGATTTTTTGTAAGTTAATTACTATTGCTACCAATATAAAAATCAAAATAACTAAAGTTTCAAAAAGATAATTCTTGGATTTAAAATAATTATGTATTCTTAATAAATTTATGTTCACTATATCAATCTCTCCTTTACTCAATTTTTAGTCTTTTGAGATAAATACTTCCCTGACATTTTGGTATAGCACTGAGCAAATATCTAAGAACATTTCTCTGTAACAATGAACTTAATAATTCTTACCCACACTAGAATTTTACTGATAGTTTTTATCTTTTATAGGAATTACGCAGTAACGCTATATATAGCTCTTAAAACTATTGCAACCTAGCTTTAAGAGCTATATATATAGTACCTTTGGGTAAGTCCTGTTTTATGACAATGCTTTTTAGTTAGATTGATCAACTACATCGTCACAATCAAAACCCTGTAAGTTTCATGTTGCGGAGCGCAAATGCCATTTGCGCTCCGCAAAGCTCCGTTTTTTGTCGCCCAGCGTTTGATTTCGGCGATAGCCGAAAACTCCCTTACTATGATCTACTGAAATGAAAATCCCTCTCAGCGCAACTTAATGGAAAAATGATATTACCAGCAAAGTTTATTTTTCTAACCAAAAGATATAGTGCTAGATTAGAGTTTGGATAAAAAATAACTCTGTATTCTTCCTACTTAGTTTTTTTTATATATAGGACTAAAGCCATGAACACTAATTGTAATTGTTTCATCTAAAATGGTGCATTAGGAAGACACCGTAGGGACTGGTTTTGCAAGTAGGGACGTTGCATAAGGGCGTCCGTACAACGAGTTTTCGGTTTACTAGATCAACCCACCCCCAGCGATACAAGCCACCGTTTCAGGGGCGGGTTTGTATAAATCCTAGAATAAGTATGAAAATTTCCTGAGAAACGCGCCCCTACCTATTGCACCATTTTAGATGAAACGGCCTATTAGGGTGCGTTTCGCTACGCGACATGTAAAGCGTATTTCGTAACGCACCAATACCCCATATATATATATATATAGCGCCTTTGCTTAAGTCCTGATATATTTATCCTGTGATACTAAATCTGGTTTACATAGAAGGTTTATTAGAAGGGTAAGGCAGAAGGCATAAGGCATAAGGGTTAGAAAGATTTAGAAAACATAGCTTTTCATAACCGGATTTGGTATGATTACCATAATTTTAACTATCTTTCTATTCTCTAATTCATTATTACCATATGACTAATGTTCCCTCCTTAGATCTAACACAACAATATAAAATAATCAGTGAACAATTAAACACTAAAATTCAAGAGGTACTTGCTTCCGGTCGTTACATTGGTGGTTCCATTGTTGATGAATTTGAACAACAATTTGCTAGCTATATAAATGTATCTCATTGCGTATCTTGCAACTCTGGGACTGATGCTTTATTTTTAGCTTTACGAGCTGTAAATATTAGACCTGGTGATGAAGTAATTACCACCCCTTTTACTTTTTTCTCTACTGCTGAAGTCATTAGTGCAGTGGGGGCAACTCCAGTTTTTATTGATATTGACCCCCAGACTTTTAACCTAGATATTCAACAACTTGAATCCGCTATAACTGAAAAAACTAAGGCTATTTTGCCAGTACATCTATTTGGTCAACCAGTCAATATGACCCATTTAATGGCGATCGCTCGTCAGTATAATTTAATAGTCATCGAAGACTGTGCCCAAGCAACTGGAGCAGAATGGTATAACCAAAAAGTCGGAAGTTTTGGCGATATTGGTTGTTTTAGTTTTTTTCCCACTAAAAATTTAGGAGCTTTTGGAGATGGGGGTGCTGTAACCACAAATAACCCAGCGATCGCTGCTCAAGTGCGGATGCTCAAAAATCATGGACAGTCTGCCAAATATTACTATGAACAAATCGGTATTAATAGTCGTCTAGATACCATACAAGCTGCAATTTTGCAAATTAAATTAGGTTATCTAGATAGTTGGAACGAACAACGTCGTAACTTAGCAAATACTTACCATAAACTTCTTGAGGATATAACTGCTATAGTTCCTCCTCAAGAGTTGTCCGGAAGTAGATGTGTTTGGAATCAATACACAATTAAGCTCAAAAGTCAAGAGTTAGAAGCTACAATAAAGTCTCGTTTTTCAAGTTCTCTCCGTGACTGGGTTCGGACTCAATTACAAAATAAAAGAATAGGTTCCGCAATCTATTATCCTATACCTTTACATTTACAGCCTGTTTACAAATCCTTAGCATACCCTCAGTTGCCAACTGTAGAACAAGTTTGTCATCAAGTTTTGTCCTTACCTATGTTTCCTGAACTGTCCACTCCACAACAAGAACAAGTTATATTTGCTTTAAAAGATTGTTTGTCAGAATCTTAAATAAACAGGACTGAAGCCATAGAAACCCAGAAACCCCGTTTCTCCTAGAAGTATTTTGTTAACAGCAATGATTTACCCTAGAAACTCGGTTTCTTTGCGTGAAAGATTATTTGTCAGAATCTTACAGCGGTTTTCATTTTAGTGAACCACAGTAGGGACGTTGCATGCAACGTCCCTACAAGGGTTTGGCTATGCCGATGTGGTTTATCCATTTGAAAATTGCTGTCATAGAGCTAGAAGTTTTTTTTGTCAACCTTTTAATAAAAATTTTGACTTTTTTTAATATTTCTTTAAAGATTGATTGAGAAAACTTGTAGTTTTGTATACTATACTTAACGAAAATAAAGAAAGCTAACATTTTAAGATAGCAGGGATCTAGCTCTATTCAGTTATCAGTCATCAGTACCAAACTCAAAAAAAATAATATTGCTGAAAGCTGACTGCTGAAAGCTGACCGCTTCTTTAAAAAGATAAATAAAAAATATAAAATTTAAGAGGAAATTAAAAGTGGGTCAAAATCACTTTAATTCAACCAGACGGTACGATGCAGAAGCGATCGCCAACTATTACCAACGCCGTCTTTGGTTAGTAATCGGTCGATTGATAATTATAGTCTTTTCTTTTGCCAGCTTTCTCCTGGGAATTTTGTGGGACAAATGGCGATATCACAAAATTGAAGATACCCCCGAAAGAGCAACACAACTACGAAAAATCCTAACTAGCTTAGGACCAACATATATCAAAGTAGGTCAAGCACTATCGACAAGACCAGATTTAATTCGGAAAGACTTCTTAGAAGAACTAATAAAACTACAAGACCAATTACCACCTTTTGATAATAAAACAGCCATCTCAATTATAGAGACAGAGTTAGGCAAAAATATCAACCAAATATATAGCGAAATTTCTCCCAACCCAGTTGCAGCAGCTAGTCTAGGCCAAGTTTATCAGGCACGTCTTCAGACTGGCGAAAATGTCGCAGTAAAAGTTCAACGACCTAATTTACTACCGATCATAACTCTCGACTTATTCTTAATGCGGTGGACAGCAACTTGGTTAGCTCCCTGGTTGCCTCTCAATCTTGGCCATGATTTATCTCTCATTGTAGATGAATTTGGCACAAAACTATTTGAAGAAATCGACTATATAAACGAAGGACGTAATGCCGAAAGATTTGGCACCTATTTCGCAGATGACCCAAGTGTAAAAGTACCATCAATATATTGGCGTTATACTACTACCAATGTTTTGACCCTAGAATGGATTGATGGTCTGAAATTATTAGATACAAAAGAAATTCAAGCAGTAGGTCTTGATACAGATACTCTAATTACAGTGGGTGTAACTAGCGGTTTACGTCAGTTACTAGAATTTGGCTTTTTTCATGCAGACCCTCATCCTGGCAACTTATTTGCCTTAACAGATGGTCGAATGGCCTACATTGACTTTGGTATGATGGATCAACTTGAGCAAGAGACTAAAGAAACCTTGGTTGACTCAGTAATTCATTTGATTAATCAAGATTATCAGGATTTGGCTCAAGATTTTATTAAGTTAGGATTTTTAGCACCAGATGCTGATATTCAACCAATCATACCAGCTCTAGAAATAGTCCTGGGAGATATTATGGGTGAGAAAGTCAAGGATTTTAACTTTAAGACAATTACAGATAAATTCTCGGAATTAATGTATGAGTATCCTTTCCGAGTACCTGCTAAGTTTGCTCTAATTATTCGTTCTTTAGTTACTCAAGAAGGTTTAGCTCTTTCCCTAAATCCAGATTTTAGAATTGTAGATATAGCTTATCCTTATGTAGCAAGAAGATTATTAAAAGGTGAATCCCCTGCATTACGTCGTCGTTTGATTGAGGTATTGTTTAAAGATGGAAAGTTCCAGTGGCAAAGACTAGAAAATTTAATTGGTATAGCTCGAACAGACCAAAATTTTGATATACTGCCTACTGCCCAATTAGGTTTACAATACCTTTTGAGTGAAGAGGGTGAATTTCTGCGAAAACAATTAATACTAGCAATGGTAGAAGATGATCGGATTCACACAGAAGAAGTTAGTCGTCTGTGGGGTTTGATTCAAGATGATTTACAACCAAGTCGATTGTTTAATATGGCTCTGGGTGCCATAACAGAGTTTTCTACAGAAAAAGCTGCTACAATTATACCTTCTGTAATGGCAATGACAAATTCTCAACCAAGAAGTTAGGAGTCATTTCAGTTATCAAAAACAGTCTAGTAGGGTGCGTTTCCCTGCACGACATGAATGCTACCCATTCCTCACCGAAAGCGTAACGCACTTGTGGTTGGGTTTCGTCCCTCAACCCAACCTACATCTACTCGAAATAGGCGATGGCTTACATTTCATTAATGCACCCTACTGCATTGTTTTACCTAAAACTGTGCATGATTATTTGTCATTGGCTTTCGCTACGGGACATGAAAAGCGTAGCTTGGTGAAGCGCAAACGAATGTGTTTCTCTCCGCGACATGAATGCGGAGCATGGCCTCAGGAAAGCAATTTCATGCTAACTTCCTATTGCATCATTTAATATGATACTGGAGTTTTTCATCTAAAATAGTAGGGGAAAAAGATTGTGGTTGGGTTTCGTCCGTCAAGCCAAGCTACATCTACTCAAAATAGGCGATGGGTTACATTTCATTAATGCACCCTACTTGACTAAATAAATAATTGTTATAAATTTAAGGAAGTATTTTTTTGTGTACAATCTACCTCAACCTCCATATCTTTTAATCCTAGTTGGTTTGTTGATCAGTTCATCTTCAGGAGCAGTATTTGCTAAATTAATTAAGCAACTGGTTAAAGATTGGTCAAAAAATCCTGCTACTTGTAACATAACGCATAAGAGAGGACTAACATTACAAATTCCTTATTTAGGTGTTGCTAGTGGTGCATTAATTTTTTTATCATCAAGCTTGCAGTTATTTGGATTTACTAATTTAGTTGCCTATTCTATCTGTTTGCCTTTAACTATAGGAACTGGGTTAGTTGTTTGGATTCAACTTAGTAAAATTTTAGATAAGATGGAACAGGGTGCAAAGGAAGAGAATTAAAATAGATATTACTTCCTAGTTTCAAGAAATAGTAAAGATAATAACATAGCCAAAAATGACTAATACTATAGTTACAGGAGTAGGTGGATTTATTGGGTCTCATTTAGCAGAAACTCTCTTAAATCAAGGTAATCAGGTAATAGGAATAGACCAGTTTAATGATTACTATGACCCTGCTTTGAAGCGTCAGAATATTTCTCAATTTCAAGACCACCCTGATTTTCAACTAATAGAAAGTGATATTCAATCTTTAAATTGGTCAGAGTTACTCCAAGATGTAGATGTAGTTTACCATCAAGCTGCTCAAGCTGGAGTTCGTGCTAGTTGGGGTGAAGGTTTTCGTGCTTATACAGAACGTAATATCAATGCTACTCAAATAATTTTAGAAGCTGCTAAAGATGCTCCTAATTTAAAAAGATTGGTTTATGCTTCTACTTCTTCTGTATATGGTAATGCTGAAACTTTCCCCACTCCAGAAACTATTTGTCCTCAACCAGTATCTCCTTATGGAATTACTAAGTTAGCAGCAGAAAGATTGGGTAAGTTGTATCATCAAAATTTTGGTGTACCATGTGTATATTTACGCTACTTTACAGTCTATGGTCCCCGACAAAGACCTGATATGGCTTTTCATAAATTTTTTAAATGGATTTTGCAAGATGAACCAATTTCTATTTATGGAGATGGTCAGCAAACTAGAGACTTTACCTTTATTAGTGATGCAGTAGCAGCTAACTTAGCAGCAGGTAGAGTACCAGAAGCAGTCGGTGAGGTATTTAATGTAGGTGGAGGTAGTCGGGTAGTATTAGCAGAAGTTATTAATATGATGGAGGAAATAGTAGGCCATCCAATTAAGAGAAATTTTGTGGAAAAAGCTAGGGGAGATGCTCGTCATACCAGTGCTGATGTTTCTAAAGCTAAAGAAATTTTAGGTTATCAACCTCAGGTTTCTTTGAGAGAAGGGTTGCAAAAAGAGTGGGAATGGATTAAGTCTTTATATACCTAAACTTCCCCTTTGACAAAACGCCATAATATCGGCTTTAGAAAAGATAGGTCGAGTTGTTAACCTGAATTTACAGGGTGCAATCTCAATAAATTATTTAATTATCTCATAAATTTAATATTTTTTGATGTGATTCAGTGAGTTTAGATATATGTATGGGTTTAATGAATTTAGAATTCATGATTCAGTATCTCTTCTTTTTTATGAAAGCTTGCATAATGTAAAATGATGATTATTTTTTCTTCTTTCTTCTAAAACTTTTTAGCTTTATTTCCTTGGAATACTCATTCATTTACCAACTCTTCATAAAACCATATTAAGTTTTGCTAACTAATTCCAAGCTCTTACCTACAGTTGATTTTAGTAGAGTTTACATTTCCTTATATAGGGACAATATCTAATGCCAACCTACAGATATTCCTGTTTCTATTACATGTCTTTGAATACTTAACAGCGATCGGAAAATAGATATAGCTTTTATTGATGCGATACATACCAGTGAATTTGTTTTTTCCCAGTTTGAAATTGTTGTTTCTAAACTAGCTCCTAATGGAATTATTATACTAGATGATATCTATTTTTCTGAAGATATGAAGTATGCTTGGAAAACTATTGCACTTAGCGATCGCGTTAAAGCTAGTGCTGTTATTTATAATAGAATTGGTATTGTTGAACATAAGTAGTAAACTAACACATCTCCACTATTTTAAGTCTGTCACACCAGTAATAGACTGAGACACCTTAAATGGTTCTATAGTCGTAGGTTGGGTTGAGGGACGAAACCCAACATTAGTAAGGTGCGTGTTGGGTTTCACTATCGTTCTACAAAGACCTACATTTTAAGGTGTGTCAGTCCACGAAAAAAAAATATTTCCTTATATTCAATCCTCTCGGTTTTAACCAGAGATAATTATCAATTATCCATTAATAAATAAGCTTTGCTGAACCAAAAGTAACATTAAATTTCTCACACCAAACCACAACATTTGGGAAATTTTGCCAATTTATTCCCTCTGGAATGTCATAAAATTGTTCCCCTGTAAAACTTTTTAAATCTCCCAAACGAACATAATTTTCTGCTGTATAACTTTCGGGAACATTTTGTTTATGTAAAAGTAATCTTACTGCTGGACCTTCAATAGCAGAAAAATTTTCCGCTAACCGCACTTGAGTTTTACTTCCTACTTGAATAATTTGTGCTGTACCTTCTGTATCTTCTCCTGGAGTAATAGTTATAAATTCTCCCGAAGCTAAGACCTTATTTGTCTGTGCTAAAGTCGGATAATTGGAGATAGAAGCAACTAAAATTTCTGAGGATAAAGTTTGAGATTTTGAATCTGGGCAAACTTGTTTTTCCCAATCACATTTATATAAATGTTGTTGTTGCCAACTCAAAGGAATTTCAAGTAAATCTCGACTTCCGGTTATTCCTTGTCCTAAAAATATTATAACTGCCAAACAATTTAAAATCGTATGAACTTTCCGCCATTTGTGAGTTCTATCTCTATATATTTCCGGTACAATAGCTAAAGAAAAAATCATCAACATTGAAGCAATTATCCCATAATAAAAATGAGAAACTGCCCATTCATAATCCCTTCGAAAAACACCATCTTGAAAACCTAAAACTACAAGGCCAGTTCCAGTTAAAGTCGCAAATATGCCTCGCCATAATTTAGTCTTAGCTTTATAGAGAAATACGAGAGAAGCGAGGGTAGCAATAAAGATAATTACTATTAATATTGCTAAGATCGTATTTTCAGTTTTAAAATCTTTAAAAATACCTTTAAAATAAATTGAATAAGCAATAGCAACTAAACTTATTCCCACAACAGAACCAGTTAACCAATTACCTATTTTTCGATGTTCTGGTCCGACTACCGGAGGAATTTTACTTTTACCTTCCTCGGCAGTTTGTAACCTGCGTTGGCGAGTTTGCCAAGCGAGGTTTAGTACCATACCAATAATTGGGAATACTACCGCAACAGCTAAAGTTGGATGTATTAATCCTGCAATATCTTTTGGATTCATATTTGACCTTTTAGATATAACTTGACAACTATATTATTTAAGCAGATTAATTGAGAAGTTAAATTATTTTTTGCTGAGAATTGGCTAAAAATTAGATGTTGGGGGATTTTGGCAAGGTTAAAAATAGTTTAAAGGTATGAAATCATATATTTCGGTATTAAAACCAAAGTATTCTTCTAATTGAAAATTAGAGATGATAACTTCCAGAAAAAGAGTAAAGTATGTGAAAAATAAGAATGCAAAATCTGGCTTTAGATTCATTAAGAATTAAACAAATAATGTATCCACTCAATATTATGGGGTACTATTATAGCTGCCAAGACCAACCAAAGGGATTAAGAGAAGAGCGATCATAAATAATAGTTGCAAGAGAAAGAATTATTTCCTATTTGAGCAATGCGATGGCGTACATATTCAAAAAAACTTAATCCCAACTTACGGGTAGTAGAAACCAGGGACATAAAAGTATCCCAAGATGCATTCCCTTCAGTCGTCTGAGTTCCATAACTGATATCGCGTCTCCTGACCATAGTCCTAGCAGATAACTCCGCTGGGTTATTATGTAATGGTAATTCCGGATGCTCTAATACTAACAGCAACTCGGAAACTTTACTGGCAGTTAATCGTTTTTGTTCATCCAACTGCCGATCACCAGTCTGAGTCTCAAAAAGTCGAGAAAATTCAGAGCCTAATCTCTTAGCAGTTGAAGCAGTAATGTGACCACTAATTTTTCTGATTATCGTTTTTGTTTCATACCTCATATTCTACAACACTGTCTTTACTTTTTCTCTTCTTACCCCTATTTATTGAGCGGATACCAAATAATTCTTTTAATAACGTCTGAAAATGAGGGTGATGAAAGTGCTATTCAGTTTGAAGTAGCTATTAATCAAGGAATAGTTGAAATTATAGATTTTGACTCAGAAGCAGAAGCAGAAACATTTATCAACTATACTGCTAGAATTGATGATGGTGAGGCTGCAACTTGCGCGATCGCTGTTTGTCGAGAATGAGCGATCGCTACTGATGATAAAAGAGCAATACCATTTATTCAGCAGGAAGGACTCAATCTTCATATTTTTTCAACCCCAGAAATAATTATAGCAATGCATGAGGATGGTGAGGTACACTTAAGACCTACTGCAGTTCAGCCTTCGTTTGCTGTCACAACCACCGAAGGTTGTGTTACTAAAATTACTAAATAAAATTTTGTACCTCACGCGCGGGGTTGAAATTGCTGTAAACACTGGTCTGAGGAAAGAACAATTCACTTTTCACAACTATCTGAAGCTCTAAATGGAGTTGAAAAAAAAGGAAGATATTCACCTCCGAAAAGCGATCATTTCAGAAGTTGGTGGAAAAATCATTTAGCCATATAGAAATTATGAAACCAAGAATTTTATCCCTCTATTTTCTCATTTATTATTGACTTCCGAGTGATATAAGAAACGGAGTTTGTCATATAGAATCCGGTTAGTAGTGATTGCAACAATAGGAAGTAATCTCAGAGGTCTCGCGAGATTCCTTCCACGAGGGTTTGGAGACCAAACCCCTACCGGATTTGATATCAGTCCAGTACCTAGTCTGGTACTCTGCAAATAGACCTTTTTCAAAGTATTAACATCCCTAGATGAAATAGGAGGAGGTGCTGCCACCTGAGAATAATACATAACATCAGTTTTCTCGGGACTATGACCCCATATCCCCAAAGCATGACCAAACTCGTGACGAGCAGCAGCAGGCAAATATTTACCTACTTGCATCGGGCTCAACCAGATCACAAATTTATGAAATAAAACACCGTTTTCATCTTGATATAACTGATAGCGGGTTTCTGCGGAACGCGCTCTTAAATTTTCTAGTCTTAAGGGAGGTCGCTTGTTAAAAAAATTGATATCAGCAACTTCTGGGTTGTTTACCACTTCCAGAGGTAAATAAACATTCCATTCCCAAATCGCATCTATTACCGTCTTCACCCATTCACGAGATTTAGATTCATTATTATCATCAGATTCAATATAAACTTTAATCGGAAAGTGCGACCAAATTAGATAACCCACATCTTTAACTTCAATTTGATCAAAATAATCACCACTATTATTGGGGTCTTGCCATTGTGTCAAAGTTTCTGGTAGAGGATAATTTTTCAGAGGTGGTAAATCTTGAGGAGTAACTGCGGTAGTTGAAGTTGAAAACAAAAAATAGAAAGCTACCATCCAAATAGCAAAACCGAAAAAAAAGAACCGCCAAGAAACCGATACTATTTTGTTAGTAAACATTATATTTATATTGAGCTTACAGCAATTTCGGAGCCGCGTGAGGTACAAAATTTTATTTAGTAATTTTAGTAACACAACCTTCGGTGGTTATTACAGCAAACGAAGGCTGAACTGTAGTAGGTGTTAAGTGTACCTCACCATCCTCATACATTGCTATAATAAGTTGTTGACTTATTCCAATTCAAGTCCAGTAGGGTATGTTTTTGCGTTTCGCAAAGCTTCGCTCTATATGTCGCGCAGCGAAACGGCTAAGAACCGACATGAAACGCTGCGGGACATGAAAAGGGGCACTTCCGTAACGCATCACTATCAATTCAAAAATCACATAATAATTATCAAGCAATCATGGGGTGGGTTAAGTATTCCTATAAAGGTGGTGCGTTACGCTTCGCTAATGCGCCCTACTGGACTGTAAGCTTTTGTGCTGTATTATTAGTATTAACAGCCGTAGCACAAAAATAAATATGTTAAGGCTAAATGCAATTGATATGCTAAAGCTAAGGCTAGGTCTAATTAAGTCTTGTGGTTGAATCACCCCTATTTTAAAACTGGCATATCCCGACTCAAATTATTCAGTAAATTCAGGATCGATTTGCTGACATTTCTCTATATATTTATTAACATCACTAATCATTTTGCTTCCTACTTCAATAATTTTGTTTTTGTCTTTCGACTACCTAAATAGGACTAAAGCCATGAGGTACCAAAAACAGGGGTTTGAGATTGCTTCCCGACCGTCGTATCGGACGAACATACGTTGCAGTTGCATAAGTCCTGATTGAAATATATCATCTAAGTTTTTAGAGATACCAAATAGTTTCTATAAGCAAAGGTTGGCAGTATTAATTAAAAAATTCAACTACCAACCTTTTAAATCAGGACTTACGCATAATCGAGGAGTTTTGGTCATTTGAGATTGCTATCCTAACGGACTGCTTCGCAAACGCTCCTCGCGAGCAATGACAGAAATACGTTGGGCGTGCCTAAGTCCTATAAATTTTGCTTTGGTTTTAATTAAGGGATTAGTTTACCCTTCAGATGCAGTCTCAGTTTCCACCGCTTCCACATCTTCAGATTCTTCTGTCATTGCCAGAGTTTTTTCCTTCTCTAACTTCAACACCAAAATACCCAAAGGAGGCAAACATAAATCTAAGGAGTTGTGATAATTATGGAAGTACCAATCATCAGTCCACTTACCACCATAATTACCCATATTGCTACCACCATATTTACCAGCATCGCTATTAAATATTTCAGCATAGAATCCTGGTTCAGGTACACCAATGCGATAATGACTATGAGGTTGAGGAGTAAAATTACAAACCGTTACCACAAAATCGTCCCCATCTTTAGCGCGACGAATAAATGACACCACACTATGATTGTTATCACTACAATCTATCCATTGGAATCCTTCTTCGGTGCAATCTTGTTCATACAAAGCAGGATGAGAACGATACAAGTTATTCAAATCCCGGAAAAATCGCTTCATTCCTTGGTGAGCATCATGTTGAAGTAAATGCCATTCTAAATCACCCCAAACATCCCATTCACCCCATTGAGGAAACTCCATTCCCATAAACATTGTTTTCTTACCAGGGTGAGTAAACATATAAGCAAATAACGCCCGAACATTAGCAAACTTCTGCCAATCATCTCCAGGCATTTTACCCAACATATTGCTCTTACAATGTACCACCTCATCGTGAGAGAGAGCCAACATATAGTTCTCACTGTGGTGATACCAAATACTGAAAGTAACATTATTCTGGTGGAACTGACGGAACCAAGGATCCATTTCAAAATAGTCGAGCATATCGTGCATCCAACCCATGTTCCACTTGAGGTTGAAACCTAAACCACCAACATAGGTCGGCCAAGTAACCATTGGCCAAGCAGTCGATTCTTCAGCAATAGAAAGAACTCCTGGATAGTAACTAAAGAGTAAATGATTGAATTGACGGATGAAATCAGCGGCTTCAATGTATTCTACTCCTCCGTACTGATTAGCCATCCATTCACCATCTTCTCTCATATAGTTAAGGTAAACCATCGAAGCAACTGCATCTACCCTAACACCATCAATGTGATATTTGTCAAACCAGAAAAGAGCATTGGAAACTAAGAAGTTACGAACTTCATTACGACCATAGTCAAATACTAAAGTACCCCACTGTTTGTGTTCGCCTTTACGGACGTCTGGATGTTCATAGAGGTGAGTACCATCAAAGAAAGCTAAACCATGTCCATCTTTAGGAAAATGTCCGGGTACCCAGTCTACAATTACCCCTATACCATTTTCATGGCATTTATCGACAAAATACATGAAATCTTGAGCATTACCGTAGCGAGAGGTAGGGGCAAAAAATCCTGTAACTTGATAACCCCAGGAACCATCAAAAGGATGTTCTGCTATGGGCAACATTTCAATGTGGGTATAACCCAAATCTTTAACATAGGAAACTAGACGGTCTGCTAATTCTCGGTAGGTAAGAAAACGAGCATCTTGTTTAAGTTCCGAGACTTGAACTACACGTTCAGTTTCTCCACTAGGTAGTTTAGCTGGTTCGTCAGGACAAGCATGAATCCAAGAACCAAGGTGGCATTCATAGACAGAAATAGGTTGAGTAAGAGGGTCGGTATGACGACGTTTTTCCATCCATTCTTGGTCGTTCCAAGTATAGGAGTCTAGGTCAACTACAATGGAAGCTGTTTTGGGCCTTACTTCCTGTTGGTATCCATAAGGGTCACTTTTTTCGTAGATGTGTCCTTCCCAGTTTTTGACCTCATATTTGTAATGTTCTCCAGGGCCAATATCAGGAATAAATAATTCCCAAACTCCTGAGTGTCCTTTACGCATTTGGTGTTTACGACCGTCCCAATGGTTAAAATCGCCTAAAATTGAGACATTACGAGCATTAGGTGCCCAAAGAGCAAAATAAACTCCTTTTACTCCATCAATTTCAGCGATATGTGCCCCTAATTTTTCATAGATGCGGTGATGGTTTCCTTCCCCAAATAATTGTAGGTCAAAGTCTGTGAGTTTGGGAGAGCGAAAAGCGTAGGGGTCATAGATGACTCGTTCGTGTTCTCCTTCTTTAATTTTAAGTTGATAGTTGGCCAGTTCCGGAGTATCAATGACACATTCAAAGAAATGAGGGTGATGGACTGACTGCATTGAATGTTCTTGGCGGTCTATCGGGGAGATAACTGATACAGCTTCGGCATTGGGTTGGTAAGCTCGGATTACTGTCATGGTTTTACCATCTTGTTCTATTTGATGGGCACCCAGAACTTCAAAGGGGTCGTGATGATGGTTCCAAACTATTTGGTTAACTTGATCGGCAGAAATTGTCATTTTTGATGTTTGTTAAGAGTTAGTTAATAATCCCATAAAATGGGAAGGCTATGATAGTCGATGATGTTCGACTAGATAATTTTTCCAGATATTGGATCTACAGAGTTGATAGTTAAGAGGTAAAACAAAAATTCAACTTTTCTTTTTTACCATCAAAAGTGCTTCTGAAACAATTAATAGTTTTTTCAGAAGTTTTTCGTTTCATTAGATTAACATTATCTTTAGGTTCCAGACAGTGTAAAGTTCTAGGAATAGCTATTGCTCCAAGGCTTTCAGCGATCTAAAGGTTAGAAACTTTCTCTTGAGGAACTGTAGTGCTGTAAGCTTTTTCCCATAATGCTTTTCGTCAGATAAGCACATCATTCTTGAGAAGAAGTTTGTATTTTTCAGTTTAGGTTATTTAATCATTAACAGAACTTACGCAAAGGTACTATATGTAGAGTTAAAAACAATTTCACCAGGGCTTTAAGCGCTATATATAGGGTCGTCCCGTAAGCCCTGATTAAGATAATTTCAGTTAAATGTAAATGGAGGAGTATTTTAACTAGGACTAAAGCCATGAACGCTATTGGTAGGGTGCGTTACCCTACTTCGTCAGGGACGAATACTCCATATCTATTGCCTTTGCGTAAGTCCTGTTAACTTAAGCAATACAGTTTTTTTCACAAAACTGTAAATAAAATTTGGCAAGCTATCTAGGATTGGTATTGTCAAATGATAATTAAAATCAAGTAGAAGTATTTTTGTAAGCATTAGATATTTCCAGAAAAGAGGGAACGCTTAACTGGGAACAGAGAATAGGGAAGAATAATTGATAATTTCGTATGGGAGAATTGATTTGAATTTTTATTTTTGGAGATGTCTATTGAGCTATTAGCTGTCAGCTCTTCCTACGGAATGCGCTCGCATTCAGCAATAAGATTTTCTGCTTAAGAACGGTGTTTAAGTGAATGTAAATTTTAAAGTTGATTTTCTAGTCATGCTTTTCATTTCTCAATTAAATATTGCTTTTAGTGAGTGGTAAAAGCACTCTTTTGATAGCTGATCGCTGATGGCTGAATGCTTAGATAAAAACTATTATTTTTTTGATATAGGGGTTATTATTAAAATAAGTTAGTATAGTTTTTAAAAGTTTTGAATCTGAAATTTTTCCATAAAAATAGAAATAAAAATTATGCTCAAATATTCAATGTTTTCGAGGTAGATAAATATCAAAAATTAAAATTTGCATCTTAGTCAGAATTTACAACATATAATCAATTCAGAAATACTATAGCTATAAAAAATGATTTGTGAGAAAAAACTGTAGGGGTTGGAATAACAAACCCCTACTATAAAATCTTACAACTTATTTAGGATTACTATATTGTATTTTGTAATAATATAGATATTAGTATAGGTAAACTATAATGGTCGCAGTTAAAAATACATTTCCAACCCCAAACAGTAAGTCCACAAAACCTAATATTTCTGTTATATTAAAAAAATCAGTTCGTTCACAAACACAAAGAAAAAAAAATTTATCTGATGATAAATATGCTTCTCAAAAGAATAAAGACTTACAAACAACTCAAGCGCAAAATCCAACTCAAGTCATATCTTTACCTCAGTCTAAACCTCTCTGGTTAAAGTATCTGATGATGACACAATTTACTTCATCCATTGTCACGGTGCTATTAACAGGTACGAGTGTGGCCTTTTATGGCTTAACAATTTATGGCCAGTCTAAATGGACGACAGAATATCAAGAATTACAAGAACTTAGGGAAAAAGAACAGCAGCTAAATGTGGCGAATGAACTATTAAAAAATCAAATAGCTGAACAAGCATCAACCTTAGAGAGTGATTTACCTTCAGGAGATTCTGCCAAGAGAATATTCTTAGAGTCAGCACCTCCACGACCTGCTCCTAACCCCCCTCAACCTTATTTGGAGTCTGGTTCAAGTCATAAGTATATTTTTAAGACACCTGTGGGGTATTGAGTTTGAGGAGTGTGGGGATTGTGGGGTAATGGGGTAATGGGGTGATGGGGTGATGGGGTGATGGGGTGATGGGGTGATGGGGTGATGGGGTGATGGGGTGATGGGGTGATGGGGTGAAGTAAATATGAATAGGACTTAGGCAAAGAAACCCGGTTTCTACAGCAAATGTCTAGGAGAAACCGGGTTTCTAGGTTGGCATGGCTTTAGTCCTAATGAAAATAATTAACACCGTTCCGACTAATACTGAATCCCTTTGCGCTTGGGTAAGGTTCCCGATAAATTAGATACCAAACCCCGTTAGATAAAATCTTACAACCTATTCAGGATTGCTATAGCTGATAACGTAAGCATTTCTTGCGGAATGCGCTCGCAGTCAGCTCAAGGGCAATAAAAAAGAATACTTGCCATTCTTTTAACTTCTACTTTTTAACCATCAGGACTTACGCAGAAACTGGGTTTATCAAGAAAATCTCGTGATTTGAACTGAACCCAGAAACCCGGTACGAGCCTAGAAACCGGGTTTCTTTGCGTAAGTCCTAACCATACTTAGATTGTCAAACGATGTATATAGCAATGTGCGCACTTAATATTTACAAATTGCCGGAGTTGTCCAATAGATAAAAGCCTTATATTATCGGCGATTGATTCTTTCTGTTCCCTCCATACCTGTTCCCTGTTCCCTGGGCGCAGCGCTATATTTCTGGAAATTATAGAAAGCTGATAGCTAATAGCTAAATGCTTACCTGATAACTGATAACTAATAACTGATAACTAAAATGGATTCCCAACTTCGTCGTAGGTCTTTAAACAGAAAAAAAAGAAGAAATTTTAGTTCTTCTTTGAAAAATCAAAACCCAACAGATTCTATTAAAAACAATAGTCAAAAATCATTCTCAAAAATTTCTCAGGAACACCGGAAAAAATGTCGAGAATCTAGACTTTATAAAGTCTGGATAATTCTCATGTTAAGTTTAATAGGATTAATTATTAACCTATTTAGGTTACAAGTTTTGCAAGCCCAAAAATTACAAAAAATAGCTGAAAGTCAACAGACTACCAAATCAAATCCTTTCATTCCTAGACGGCCAATAGTTGATAGAAATGGCAATATTTTAGCAATTGATAAAATAGCATATACCCTCTATGTTCACCCCGTAATGTTTAACAAATCAAAACAAGAAGTTGCTGATAAATTATCAACTATTCTAGAAGGAACAAACTTGGAAAATACTCTAAATTCCAGTGACTTATTGCAAACATTCAATCAAAGAGAAACAGGCATAAAAATTGCCGACTTAATACCTCAAGAAACTGCCAATAAAATTACTAATTTATATATAGATGGTTTAGAATTAATTCAACACCCACAACGTCTCTATCCTCAGAAAGAATTAGTATCTGAAGTAGTTGGATATGTAGATGGAGAAAACAAAGGTCAAGCTGGTATTGAATATAGTCAACAAAATCTTTTAGAACGCTCCACAGATACAATCGAATTTCGGCGTTTAATTAAAGGTGTTTTAGTACCGGATAAATTAGCAACAGGTTTTTTACAATTAGATGACCTTTCCCTACATTTAACTATAGATTCTCGGTTACAACGAGCTGTACGAAAAATACTCAAAAAACAATTAGAAGAATATGAGGCTAAACGAGGCACTGTTATAGTAATGGATGCTGCTGATGGTTCCATATTGTCTATGGCATCAGAACCATCTTACGATCCCAATCAATACTATAACTATGATGTGAAATTGTTCAAAAATTGGGCTGTAACAGATGTTTATGAACCAGGTTCTACTTTTAAACCAATTAATGTTGCCCTCGCTTTGGAGGTAGGAGCGATTGAAGCAGATAGTATATTTTATGATACAGGTAGAATGAGAATCGGTACTTGGTCTATTTTTAATTCTGGTGGTGGGGGTGGTACGCGGACTGTAACTGAGATTATTCAACATTCTAGTAATATCGGTATGGTGAAAATTATTCAACAAATGCCACGAGAAGTTTTTTATGATGGTCTCAAACGTTTAGGATTAGAGGATATTACTGACACTGATTTACCTTTTGAAACTGCGAGCGTTTTGAAGGAGAGAAACCAGTTTTTAATGGTACCGGTAGAAGCAGCGACTACTGCTTTTGGTCAGGGGTTTTCTCTGACACCTCTGAAACTAGCACAACTTAATGCTGCTTTAGCAAATGGGGGAAAATTGGTGACTCCCCATGTTGTGCGTGGGTTGTTTGATAGCAAGGAACAACCATATTGGCAATTACCTTTGCCAAAACCGAAGCAGGTTTTTTCTGCTGATACCACGACAAAAGTTTTGGCAATGATGGAAAAGGTGGTGGAGAAGGGTACAGGTAAAAGAGCAAAACTTAGTGGATATCGCATTGGTGGCAAAACTGGTACGGCGCAAAAAGCTGCGGAAACTGGTGGTTATTCTGAGAATGCTAAAATTACAAGTTTTGTGGGGATTTTGCCTTTGGAGTCTCCTCGTTATGTGGTTTTGGCGGTTATTGATGAACCTGTGAGGGGTGATGGTGGCAGAGTAGCTGCTCCGGTTGTAAAATCAGTGATTAAGTCTTTGATTGATATTGAACAGATTCCTCCTTCATCAGTTAGGGAGTAGGATAATTAATTGATAATTAATAATTGATAATGGATAATTGATAATTACCTCTGGTTAAAACCGTGCTTGATTGAATATCAGGTGTAGGTTGGGTTGAGGCACGAAACCCAACAATAGTAGCAGTATAGTTTAGTAGTGAATTGTTTCATCTAAAACTGTGCAGAGCGATTTTCTCTCTATGTCTTCCTTGTCTAGAAACAATCAAAAAGTAATGCACCATTTTAGGTGTGTCATATCATGTCCGGTAGCATCGGAGCGTGTCTAGAATTAAGGTGAAAATAGCATAAAAGCTTCTGCCCTCAGCATAGCTGCCTTCTGCCTTCTTTCCACTAAAGTCTAATTATTCAACCGGACATTATATCAGTCCAGTAGGGTGCGTTACATTTCATGAACGGACTACCCATCCCTGGCGATGTAATATTTAGTGCTTTATGCTACCTAAGACCTCTCCCCCAACCCCTCTCCTGCGAGGAAAGGGGAGAAATACTCCCCCTTCCCGGCAAGGGAAGGGGGTTGGGGGGGTTAGGTTTGTTCACTTGCATTTTCAAGCTTGACGCACCCTACTGGATTGTTTCTATCGCGGGTAAGATGCTCCCACTACAAAATTTTCAATTTCTCCGAAATCTGCTGTACAATTTATGTTATAAATCAAGTAGATTTTAAACAATTAAAAGAATACTGAACTATGAAATAAATTACTTTAACTACCCCACAAGAAAAGTTGTTAGAAAAACTATTAAATACTGGCAAATATCATACAGGTCAATAAGCGATCGCTAAAGAATTTCAATTATTAGAAGAAGAGGAGGATGATATTGAATTACCCTCTTATTTTCAAGGTACTGAAAATACTAAAAAGTTATTAAAGGAAAAGATTAAAAAGTATGGAAAGGAATGAGAACAAAATAAGAATAAACCTATCGCTCCGGAAAGAGCAAGGTTATCAGCAGAATTTAAGCGATTCTGTGAAGAAACCCAAGCATTACAAGCAGATAATCCTTTAAATGATGAAGAAATTGCTGCTGAAGTTGAAGCTTATCGCAGAGGAAAATGAAGATTATTATTGACACCAATATCTTAATTTCTGCTGCTTTAGCTGATGGTAAACAGGAAACAATAATTAATTTTATTATTAGTAATTATGATTATGAGTTGATTTTATCATAGGAAATTTTAGCAGAATATAATGAAGTTTGACATGGAGAAAACCTGAAGCTTAGTGATACTAAAAAAACAGAATGGTTAAATTTAATTAGAGATAGTACCAAATTAATTGAAGTTAATCTTGCAACTTTAAAAGAGACCCTAAAGATGCTAAATTTATCGCTTTGGCAATGGTAAGTGAGGCGGTTTTTTTGATTACAGGAGATAAAGATTTTAGTGAAATGACAGAATTACCAAAAACAGTTATTATTTCAGTGTCTTTATTCTATGATTTATTTATAAATTAGGAATAGAATTAGGCAGAGGGAAAGATTCCAACCCAGAAACCCCGTTTCTCTGAGAAACCGGGTTCCTTTGCGTTTAGTCCGTTTCACTGCGTGACATGAAAATAAAATGTAACGCACCACCTATCTCTAGAGGTGTAATATTTCGGTGCGTTACGCTGCGCTTTTCATGTTGCGCAGCGTTATCGTATAGGGACTGCTACGCTTTCCATGTCCGCTCAAGCGCGGAAAACTCACCCTACTGGAGTGAGATACATCAATGAAATGTAATGCACTACAACAAATCAACGCTCAAACGGTAGGAGGTACGAGCGCTACCTTGAGGATACACCCGCACAAAATAAGTTCCTTTGTCTAACCGCGTGACTATGCTTTCGGGGTCAGCTCCATCATTTTTGGATTGAAATATCAATACTTCCTCACTATCATACAAGTCAATGTTGGCATTTTTTAACAAGTCGTCTAAAACTAATACCAGAGTTCCTTCTCTGTCTGTGCGGAAACTGTAGAAGTCGTCGGTGTCGCGATCGCCTGCTTCGCTAAAACCAATTTTGTCACTTACAATTTCTTCTCCGGTAATTTTCCCTAGGTTAACTGCTGTCTCGAAACTATCTCCTGGTTTGTCGCTACCTGCATCGTTATCTTTGATGGTACCAATACCTCGTTTGTCTCCCAGTTTGGCATTTTTGGGTTTGCTGAGAGTAACTGTAAATTTCTCATCGTTTTCGTTGAGGGTGTCGCCTTTGATGGGAACGGTTATTGTCTTTTTCTTTTGGTTGGGTTTGAAGGTGAGTTTGCCTGATGTTTCTATGTAGTCAGAACCTTCTTTGGCGGTTCCGTCAGCGGTGCCATAGTTTACTTGAACTTTTTTGTTAACTTTGGTGTTGAGGGTAATGTCGAATTTTAGTTGTTTTCTGCCTTTGTCGTTTTCGGTGATTTGAGCGTCGCTAATAGAAAGTTCGGGTTGGGTGTCATCGTTATCACGGATGGTGGCAATACCTCGTTTGTCTGAGAGTTTGGCGTTTTTGGGTTTGCTGAGGTTGATGTTAAATTTCTCGTTGTTTTCGTCTAGGGTGTCGCCTAGGATAGGAATGTTAATTGTTTTTTTGGTTTGTCCTGGTTTAAAGGTGAGAATACCGTTGGTTTTCTTATAGTCTTTTCCTGCTTTGGCAGTACCGTTGGCAGTTGTATAGTTTACTTTGACTGTTTCGCTGCTGGCGTTATCAAGGTTAACGGTGAACTTGGCGTTTTTCTTGCCTCGGTTGCCTTCGGTGATGGTGGTGTCGGAAATGGTTATGTTGGGTTCGGTTGTTGCTATTTCGCTGGTGTTGGTTAAAATGGAGATGGTATCCTCATCTATGTTCGTTACAGCAATGTCTAGTTTGCCATCGTTATTAAAATCCTCTAGTACAACATCTATAGGTGCATCTCCCACCTGAAAATTAATTGCAGCACCAAAATTTCCTTTTCCTTGTCCTGGCAATACAGAAATATTATCTGAATCTTTGTTAACTGCAACAATATCTTGCTTACCGTCGTTATTCAAATCTCCAATGGCGACATCTTCTGGATTATCTCCTACTGAGAAGTTATTGGGAAAACCAAAACGCCCATCTCCAGTACCGAATATTACAGAAATATTGTCTGAGTTTTCTGTAGCCACCACAATATCGAGTTTCCTATCTCCATTCAAGTCTTTAGCCTCAATACCATTTGGTTCATCTCCTCCTGCTCCAAAGTTAGTAGGAAAACCAAAGCTACCATCTCCATTTCCCAATAGCACTGAAACATTGTCTGATAAATAATTAGTTACCACAATATCAAGAAAAGGATCGCCGTTAAAATTTCCTACTGCTGGAAAACCAGGAGTATCAGCTCCCACCTGATAAGTAAGGCTTTGAGCAAAACTGCCATCCCCATTTCCCAAAAGTATTGAGACATCATCACTCACCGTATTTGCTGTGATTATGTCCAACTTGCGGTCTCGGTTCACATCTGCTAGCACTAAACCAAATGGGCGATCGCCTACACCAAATTCTGTAGGAGTACTAAATGCACCCCTACCATCCCCCAACAACACTGCCACAGTGTCATTCTCTAAGTTTGTTGTCGCGATATCTGGGTTGCTATCTTGGTTAAAATCACCAACTCCAACGTAAACAGGTTTACCTCCTACTGTAAATGTAGGTGCAGTTAACGCTCCTCCTTTACCATCACCAAAAAATACTGATACGCTATTTGCTGACTCCCAATTGTTTGCTACTACAATATCCTGCTTCCCGTCTTTATCAAAATCTGCTGCTGCCATACCTAGAGGTTCATCACCTGTAGGGAAAGTCTTAGTCTCAAAAGTAAGTTCCGAACTTGCCTCTACTAAAACCGCACCATCAAAAATCCATACCTCATCATTCTCACTGCCCAACCGCTCAATTTCTGCATCGCTCAAACTGTACTCATTCACCAACGCTGTGAAATATTCGCCCTCATCTCCCGAAACATCCGAATCATTGATCTCGAAGTCAATATAATGTCCTATTTCTTCCGTAATTACATCCACCAGAAGAGATTCAGTTTGCTGGGTTTCACTCGCAACCACAGGAAGAGTTTCACTCCAAACCACAGGAGAACTTTCAGTACCAATAACAGGTAGAGTTTCACTCGCAATCACAGAATTGGTTTCACTCTCAACAACAGAATCATAATTAATCAAACTATCCGCCAAATAAATCTGACCATTCTGAGAATCAAAACCACCCACAGCACCATTCATCTGTTCTGCTGACACAACAATTATCTGGGGCAAATCCTCGCCATTTGCCAAAGCATCAATAATTGTTTCCCCCAAATCAACATTAGCAGACTCCCCAAAAACAGAAAACATATCCGTCTCAAAAATTGCAGAATCAGCAAAATCAGCCAAATTATTTTGAACTTCAATCAACGCCTCTTCAATTATTCCCACTGCTTCCAATGGTTCCACTCCTACTTCCCCCTGAAAAATTATTGGTGCGACTGTATTCGTTGGCTCTAGTCCGAGGGCGGACGTGATATTCAGGGATTCCGTATCATTAGTCATCGTTTTCTGGTGAACTTAGAATATGGCTTTATTAGGTTTTGATGCAAACTTTACACTAACCAAAATGTAATGTCAAGGGGTTTTGTGAAAATTTTTTATAGGGGTTAAAAGCCATTAATTTCTAAACGGTAGGGGCGGGTTTCTCAGTTAAGTTAATGACTCTCATCTATAAATTAAACAAACCCGCCCCCAATAGATTTATGGTAGGGGCGGGTTTATGTCAATCTGAGGGCGAGCCGGAAAATATCTGTTGAAACCCGCCCCTACAGTCTTTTCATCATTAGATAAACCCGCGCCCAAACCAATAGTTATGAGGGCGGGTTTATGTCAATCTGAGGGTGAGCCGGAAAATATCTGTTGAAACCCGCCCCTACAGTCTTTTCATCATTAGATAAACCACATCACCATAACCAAAATATTGTAGGGACCTTGCATGCAACGTCCCTACTGTGATTTACTAAAATGAAAACCGCTGTAATAGTTAGGAGGAATCAGAGTTATACAGGAGGTAGAAGTAAGAATTGTCTCTTAATTTTTCACCTCAAGTGTGAGCCTTGTCTGCTAACTTTTTTAACCTTTTGACCTAAAAAGAGACTTTTTCAGCAAGCCCTAATAAGTGCAGGAACGAAAATGTCAAGGAAAATCAAATATTTTTACAGACGACTAAAGTCGCACATTTGCTTTTCATCCATAGACTAAAACGACATATTTTTCAAGCTCTCGGACTCACCTGATAATTTTTATTATCCATTATCCATTATCCATTAATGAAAAATCCTCATATTTGGCTCCAAATATCTCTAGTCGGAGCATGGTTAGGAATAATTTTAATCCTGGCTGAAACACTCAACCGTTTTGCCAAAGTCAACCCAGAAGTATCGCGAAAAGTGGTTCATGTTGGCACAGGTAATGTAATACTATTAGCTTGGTGGTTAAAAATTCCAGCTTGGATAGGTATTACTGCCGGAATTATTTCCGGAGCGATCGCTCTCATTTCTTACAAACTGCCTATTCTTCCCAGCGTTAATAGTGTAGGGCGCAAAAGTTTAGGAACATTTTTCTACGCAGTTAGTATAGGTATTCTCATCGGTTGGTTTTGGTCTATCGAACAACCTGAATATGCTGCCCTGGGAATATTAATTATGTCATGGGGCGATGGTTTAGCAGCAGTCATTGGTCAAAATTTTGGCAAACATCCCTATCAAGTCTGGGGAATCAACAAAAGTTGGGAAGGTTCCCTAACAATGTGTTTAGTTAGTTATATTATTTGTTGTTTAATTTTGTTGGTAGTGCAAGGCAATATTTGGCAGACTTGGGTATTAGCTATTCCCGTAGCATTAGCTGCTACAGGTTTAGAAACATTATCAAAAATTGGTATAGATAATTTGACCGTACCATTAGGTAGTGCTGCTCTTTGTTTCCTACTAAATCAATTTTTTTAACTTGATAGAAATGAAATTAAATGTAGGGAGGTTAAAAATAACTTCCCTACAATAATTATTGGATTAATTGAGACTTTTTATTTCTGATTTAAAAGGGCGAAAAAAAATTCCAGAGAATCAATTAAAACTGCTGTTTTAGTTAACTGTTTTAGTGACTCAATATTGTCAATTTGATTAACAGCATCGACAATATTTGTAGGCACATTTTTAAACCTAGTTTCTAAAGCTTTTATGATTAATTATTTAGTAGATTTAATTTCTCCTTCTACTAAACCAATCTATTCCCCTTTTTCTATACCAATCTATTCCCCTTTTTCTATACCAATCTCTTCAATGGAAGCAACAAAAGGCATCTTTTTTTCCTCCTTATAATTATATACTTCTGTTTGAAATTGTCTTTTGAGTTCCTCTGGCAATATCATCATCAAGTCGATTAATCTGAACAACTGAATTACCATTTATTTACTATAACCTCTCTCATATAGTAACCGCACTAGAGTCAACTTACTTTCTAGTCTAATGAGATAATTTTTTCGAGTTTCCTTACTTTTTAAGTAAGACATAATCACCACGGCAAATGGATTATTATTTTCTGCTAATAATTCCCAATTTTGCTCATAGTCTAATAGTTTAACTACGGGAAATTTTAGAGTTAATTGACAACCTTGGTATTTTTCAAACGATATTTATCATAAATGCGGTAATGATAAACATACATTCTTTCGGCAAAATCACTTTCATATTGACCTTGAATTTTTGTATGAATCAAAATTACTGTTTCTTGGCTATTTTTGAGCAAAACTTTAACTAATTTATCAGCTAAACGTTTGCTCAAACTAGCATCTTGAAAATTTTTTTTAAACTCTTTATCCAAAGCTTCATAACCTTTTTTCCAATCAATTTCTTAGTAAGCACGAGGAAAAAAGAAAGCCATAAATTCGGGAAAGTAAACATAATCATGCTTCTTTCCCAGGGCTATCATATTCTTCTGTAGTTTGTTGTTTCATATATAAAATAAAAGTTGCATTTTTCAAGTTATAATTATTAATCATAAGTTGAAAAATTGTAAATTATCACCCCGTTATACTTATAGTTTATAGCCAGTTAAAATTGTTTATTTCTCAGATAATACTTGCTTGGGAAAAATTTTCTAGAGTTTAACCTTATCATAGACCTAAAAAGTAAGCATTTAGCAATAATATGTCGTAAGCATTCAGCTATTAGCACCTCAGCTATCAGCAATAAAAAACTCTGTTTGAAGGAGGATATTTAAACGAATAAAGAAAGTGAAAACTGAATTTTGTAGTCAGAAAAATTTCTGATTTATCGGCAACTGTATCATACATCTTTTTTCTGAAAATAAAATCAATAGCTGAGTTCTAAATGCTGACAATATGTCAACTTTAGAAGAGGATATTCAGTAATTATTAATTATTCATTATTCATTATTCATTATTCATTATTCATTATCCACATATCCACACCAAAAGTTGTAGGGACGAATAGCCATTCGCTCCTACAACTTGTTTAGCCAAATAAAAGTTACTCTTAGTATCTTGTCCGCAAGTAGTCTACCTGACTTAAATAAAATCTGTTGTAATTAATAGACATCTCCAGAAAAGAGGGAACACTTAACTGGGAACAGGGAACAGGGAAAAAGAATTGATGATTTATGGATAATAATTGATTCTATTTTTTATTTTTGGAGATGTCTAATAATTAAATAATATCAAATCCGCTTAATTCAGTAGAAAAAAATGTTTTATTTTCAACCATTATCAAAACTCCCCACAACTCCCACCCTTCCTAAACTCTTTTTACACCGATACTACCGGACATAATATAATATGGGTTTAGAACTCGATCTAGTCTGCATCTGCCCAACGGGAACCGTGATAAGGGTCTCCTTCAAAAGGATGCACACCAATCATTGGATACATATCATCACTAGGACTAAAAATGCGACCAATAGCTTCAGAAATATAAACTATAGCTTCTTCTATTGATTTGAAAATATCCATAAACTTTACCTCTTTTGTTAGCGATAAAACTTTTTTATTGACACTTTTACTCTAGCTTATTCTTACCTTACTTGCCTATAGTTGTAACATTTATTTGAAGCTCGTATTATTTAGTAATTATTTTTAGAGGGATCGAGATAAAATGTAAACTTTTTAGGTTATTTATTTACAATAATTTACTAGAAAGCTATATGTTAGCTAAAGTTACTTTAATATCGTTCTAGATAAAAATTCACGAAAATTCTCACCTTACCTTAAAATTGTAGCACAACACATTGACTTAAAAAAATCATCTTTAGATAATCAACTATAAACAAAATCAGGATTTACGCAAGTGAACCTAGAAACCGGGTTTCTGTGCGCAAGTCCTAAAAATATTTTTGTAGAGATGTTCAATGGAACACCCCTACAGCAGTCTACTCATCAAAAAAACACCATATTTACAGAAGTCGCAGCAAGAACTTAACCTCTAACCTCTAACCTCTAACTTCTGAGTTTTGACTTCTGACTTTTGAGTTCTAATAGGCGCACTTAAAGCTGTATTCAGTTCAGCACAACCTAATTTTTCCTCTAAAATAGCCATAACTTCACGACCAAAATCATTAGGGTTTCTTCCCCAAGCTTCCAGACAAACTTGACCAAAAAATGCACCTAAAGGTTCTGGGTTCCATAACAACTTTCTCGCAGTCCAAGGCATTAAACTCATCGGATCATATCCAGGTTTCAAGATGTCTTTTGAGAAAGCATAATCTTCTAAATGAGTGTGAGGTTGTAACCCAATAAAAAAGATAGCAGGTTCTACCTTATCAACTCCAAAAATTTTCTCTAGTTCTCGATGATAAGCAATAGTTTGCCTAATAGTTTCATAGGTCTCATCAATTACATTAAACGAGTAATTAACTGAAACTAAATCATTAAAACCAGCAGCTTTTAAATCCCGACAATTTTCCAATACTACCCGTAAGTTATAACCCATTCGCATTTTCCTGACCAACTCTTGAGAACCACTGGTAATACCAATCTCGAAATAATTCATCCCAGTCTTTACCATCAACTCGCACAACTGAGGAGTAAGGTTATCCGCACGAATATATGCTGCCCAATGAATATCATCCATCCCTGCATCCAGAATTTTTTGCAATAACTCCACGGCATCATTAATATACATCCTAGCAGGAATAAATTGAGCATCAGTAAACCAGAAATTACGAATACCGAGATCGTATAGTTGCTTCATTTCTGCAACTACTTCATCAGCAGGATTAATACGAACTTGTTTGCCCTCAATAACTGTATAGACACAATAACAACAATTATGAGGACAACCCCGTTTTGTTTGTACCCCAATGTAGAAATCTTGATCTTGCAGGTAATATACAAATTCCGGCCAGATAGTATTAATATATTTATAGTTGCAGGCAGTTTTTTCAATAGGAGCAGGTTTTTCGTGAACCAGGCGATCGCGCGGTGATGTTTCTCCTACCACATAGCATCGTTCATCACTAAAATTTTCCCCTCGAATTAGTCTTTCTAACAAGACTTCTCCTTCTCCGACAGATACAATAGTACCATTAGGCAAACTACGACCTAGTTGTTCATAAAAAACACTTACTGCTCCACCCCCAACTATTGCACGAGTTTCTGGTCGATAAATTTTAGCTCTCTTTAGACCATGTTTAATTAGTCCTATGTTACGCCAGAGTTCTGTGTAATAAGAAGTTGCTAACCGTAGACCTCCCACTGCACCCCTCAGTTTAATCAGAGGGTTGTTCCCATAATAAAACTCGAAAGCATTTTGCAGAGGGTTGCCTCCACGGCCTCCGACAGGTGCATATATCTGAATATCTCTCCAGGAAAAGACTAATAGGTTTGGTCTAAATTTATCAATACAGTTATCTAAAGCTGTTCTGTAGTCTAGAGGTGGTACTGCTCCCAAGTCAAATATCCTTTGCTCTACTTCCGGGAAGAGTTTATGGACATGATCTGCTAAATAAACTACTCCGATAGGGAAAATAGGGTTACATGGGAGACGAACATAAAGAACTTTGTTTTCCATAATTTTTTTGGATCAAATGTACAAGGTTTATAAATGATTTATTAAGAAAGATTGCTTTCATAATTTTAATATTAAATTTTCTGAAAATCTTGATATTCTAAGATAGGGTTTGCTGAAAAATTCTTTTTGTCAAGGCAGGGACTAGGGAATAGAGAATAGGGAGTAGTTAAGAGTAAGGAGAAGCGCGAAGTTGCAGAGGAAGTTGAAAAATAGTTTCTTAATTTTTCTTTCTGCTAGTGAATGTAAAATGCTCAGGTTTTGAACCCGATCCGCCTAAAAATTTCCACTTTTTCCGACCCTAAAAAGACTGAAATCTTTATCTATGAATACTTTTAGATTTAATCAGCCAGCCCTAAGTAATCATGGAAAATAAATTTCCTAGTTGCAAGAGCAAACCAGGTAACTTTGCTTTACCTGTTGGAAAAATGTCATAGCATTTCTCAAGCAATATAAAAACTCAGGTAAAGTTGTTTTTTTCTTTTCTATTCTTTACTCTCTACTCAAAAACTTGGTGTCTTAGCACAAATTCAAAGAAAAGTTAAAAATCCGCGACAATCTTAATTATTTATTAATAACTTATGATGTAGAAAGTAGCTAGGAAATATGTGGAAAAAATATCCCTTCATTTTTCTGCTATTGTTTATTCTCTCCAAAATACCAATTTTTTTAGCTTGACCAACCGAAAAGCTGGTAAGTTAATCAGCAAAATCAATTACACATCTGATTCTTCCCTGTTCCTTGATCCCTCTCTTGACTAGAAAATTTCAAAAGCACAACTACTTAATTTTTTGACTCTAAAAATGCTTTAGCCCTTATATTTCTGGGTTTTAATACTTAATTTAGTCAGCCTTAATTAAAAAATCTAAAAGTCGGTATTCAAGATTACAACCAATAGGGATCAATTAGTGTTAACTTGTTATTATAAATAAAAACTGTATAAATCGAAAACTTTTGCAAGACTCAAACTATGGCACAAATTCTTGATCCCTTACCATCCAATAGCTCAAATAAAATCTTCTGTTGCTACGTCAATACCACAAGTCAAATCCAGATAACCAAAATTAGTAATGTACCAAATTGGTATTTTGAAAGAGTTGTTTTTCCAGGACAACGTTTAGTCTTTGAAGCAGTTGTTGGTGCTTGTATGGAAATTCACACAGGTATGTTGGCCAGTTCTATCCTAGAGGATACAGTACCTTGCGATCGCCTGCAAATCAATGAAGGCCCATATTCTGCAATTCCTAAAACTGAACAATCTGTGGTCAAGTCTGCTAGTCTCTCTCAAAAACCAAAGTCTTCTTCAAAGTCAGAACCAGTTTTGAGTTTAGCAGATTAATTAATTTTGGCTTCCAGGGAGTGAAATTAAATTAGAGGTGTAAAAATAAATCTACTTAATCATTATCATCATTTATTTTTTTCATAGAAAAGAAAGTTGATGTTCTGGATAATAAATGCTCCCAACAAATGTAGTTATCTTTGTTTTTTGTATTCAAAAAGGTGTTGTGGCGGAAATGAGTAGTCGCTCATTTCCCCTACATCCTAATAGGTTCAAAATCTTAACGACATGAACAAGCTAGACTAAGACTTGCTAAATGTTTTCTAGGGAATGCTACGCAAATATGCTAAATTCAAAGATATCAAGAATAGATTTTATGCATCAATTATCTACTGAAATAATTGGTAAAAACTAAACAATTATTTTAAAAGTATGACAATGTTTTTGGTATGATTAATAGTTGATTTTAATACGAAAATTTGTCAAGAAACTGTAGCAATTATCAATAGGTTACAACAAATCAAAAAGTATATAAGAAAACTAAAACTCTTAAGGATTTGCAACTTAATAAAGTACCAATAATTATTAGTAAAAAAACTGTGCTTGTCCGCAGCTAGGCAGTAATACAGCAGCGGATTCCATCTTAAAGTGTGGTAAAGCTATGACAGTCTAGAAGGCTGAACTGCAAAAGTTTGGTCATTAATATTTGTACACCATAAACTGGGAATCCGCTCTATTAGGCTCAAGCTTAATTAGCAAAACAACTTAGTCATAGGCGAAGCCTTATCCCAGATTAGCAATCTCTACTCTGGATAGAGTGCTGGTAGTCTATTTTTTTTGTACTCCCTTACCAAACAATTAATAATTAATAATCAACAGTTTATAGTCAATAATTATTCATTCAACGATTCAGGCTTAAAGCCTCCCCGTTGAAGGGGATAAATAAAAGAAATCATGATTAGTAAATCCCCTTGTTTCTTTTAAGAATGGGTAATTATTAATTTTTCATTGTTAATTGTTGAACTGTTGCCTGTTCCCTAAAAGTAGTAAGATTTTTATACACAAATAAAACAGGATAGCTATATTTATTGAGATCAAAGAAATGTCAAAATTTTAATTTAATACAATAATTTTAAAACTAAATAATTATTCATTATATAGCAATTTTAATATGCTTAATTAACTAGACAAAGTATGATTGAAAATAAAAATTCAGAAACCTCTATATTTAGAATTTCTCCTCTGATTAAATTAACTCTTTTAAGTTTATATATCGCATTGACTGTACCTTTGCCTTTTTTATCTCAAGCTACAAATGCACCAGTACCTCCTATTATTTTAGAAGTAGGACTAATACTAGGAGCAATAGCATTATATGCAGCTTTAACAGAACGAGTAATAACTAACGAGAAAGGTATTCAAGTATCCTATCCAGTTTGGGTTCCAGATTTATTTCGCAAAGGTTGGTACTTACCTTGGACAGAAATAAGAGCGCTTAAACCTAGAACTACAGGTCAAGGTGGTTTAGTATACTACTTTCTTAGTAATTCTGGAGATGGTTATTTATTACCAATGCGAGTAGTAGGTTTTGCCAAACTGGTTCGGATAGTAGAAGCAAAGACAGGTATAGATACAACTGATGTACGTCCTTTATCACAACCTTGGATGTATTTGATTTTATTCGGTTGTACCATACTTTTACTCTTAGTAGATGCTTGGACGATTTCTAATGCGATGGCTATTTCTTAGCTGAAAAATGAAACAGGAACAGTATCAACTATATTTAGACCAAGTAAGTTTAACTACCCCAGTTACCTCTCACTACTTACTAAAAGATATTTCTTTTGGTGTAGAAAAAGGTACTAGGGTTGCTATCGTAGGTACTTCTGGTTCTGGTAAGACCTCTTTGTTAAGACTTTTAAATAAATTAAGTTCTCCCACTTCTGGTTATATTTATTTAAATAATCAGAAGTACGAAAAAATTCCTGTTATTCAACTCCGAAAAGAAGTAACAATGGTATTACAGGATTCAAAACTTTTGGGAATGTCTGTAGCAGAAGCGATCGCTTACCCTTTAAAAGTTAGAGGACTAAGGCAACCGGAAATTCAGGAAAGGTGCGAATATTGGATACAGCAGTTAAATATTCCCGAATCTTGGTTATCTAGGTCAGAATTACAACTTTCTATGGGGCAAAAACAGCTAGTGGCGATCGCTCGTGGTGCTGTAGTTCAACCTAAAATTATTTTATTGGATGAACCTACTTCAGCTCTAGATATTGGTATTGCTAATCGAGTTATACAGGTATTAGAAACTTTAGCAAAAACTGGAGTCACAGTAATTATGGTGACTCATCAAATAGATTTAGCTGAAAAGTTTTGTACAAAGTTACTACATTTAGAGCAAGGAGAATTAATTGAAGATTCTCCTAATAGTAAAGTTGATTGGGTGAAGTTACGTCATAATATTATTCAGGCACAAACTCAAGAAACTGAAGAATGGAATTAATTTCACAAAAATAATGTCAGTCTAATTTTAGTTAGGTCTTCCTAATTAAATCAGAAAAACCAAATTTGGTCCCTATAATTTACTTCTTACTTTTGAATTTTGAATTTTGAATTTTGACTTGATTCAAGCTGGTGCAACTTCTTGAGGTTGTTTGTAAGTTTGTTGATAATTATTTTGCCATTTACCCATAGTTAAAATTTCTTGATTAAATCTATAACCAACATTTCTAACTGTCTGGATTAGACTAGGTTGACGGGGGTCAATTTCAATTTTTTTCCGCAAAGATAATACATGAGTATCTATAGTACGAGGATTATCAATAGAATCTGGCCATCCTCTATGTAGTAATTCTGAACGAGTAAGCGGCATTCCTTCTGCTTGAGCTAAAACATAAAGAAGATTAAATTCTTGTGGAGTTAAATCAATGAGATTACCCTTGAAGATAACTCTACGGTGTACTAAATCTATAATTAAATCACCATAATTTAAACTAATAGGTGGGGTACAACTAATAGTTCTGCGACGACGTAGTAGTGCTTCGACTCTAGCCATAAATTCTTGCATACCAAAGGGTTTAGAAAGATAATCATCTGCTCCTGACTTTAACCCGGCAACAATATCTGCTTCATTTGTGCGTGAGGATAACATTAAAATTAAGCACTGTTGCTGTTGCTGAAGCCATTGACAAAATTCTAAACTATTTCCATCTGGTAGATCGTTTTCCAAAATTACCAGACTTGGGCAATGAGTGTATATTAATTTTTTGGCATGATCAACATTTGCTGACTGATATACCAAGTGTTTTGATTGCTGTAAATGCCAAGCAATCAGGGAACGCAGATGTTGATTCCCTTCTATAATTAAGATACAAGCATCTCCCACTTAAAGAACTTCCTATATAATAATTTAGACTTTTCTTTATAATTTCGTAGACTTAGGTTAACATAAGTTATTGTTGTGTGTTTGTAACATCTGTTACTACCCTGAAAAAAGACTTTTGAGGGTAATATCAAATCTGCTGGCTACGGTTCCCGAAAAATTGGAGAATAAAATTCTACCATCAGAAAAGAGGGAAAAGTATGGTTCTGTAGAGGGTACAGTTCCCGAAAAATTGGAGACCAAACCCCTACAGTTCTTTAATTATACCGATACTACCAGATTTGATATAAATCCTAACTATGGTTGGCTGAAAAAGTCTTTTGGTTAAGATAGGGAGTAGGGAGTAGTTAGGGCTTGCTGAAAAAGTCTTTTTTAAGGAGTAGGGGAGCAAAAAAATAATTTTTTTAGCCCAACGATGCGCCGAAAATTATAACTTTTTGACCGTTAAGAGCTGAAAACTATGTACTTTTTAGGTAGTGATTTTTCGGGAACCGTAAAAGTATCAGACTTTTGCTTGCTCAAGGTGAAAAAGTGAGTATTTGTGTAAGAGTTAGGCAGAGTTGGCAAGGGATAATTTTTACAACTACATCCTCTAAAACTTCTGATTCCTTTTGACTTCCCCTCCAGGGAGGGTTTAGGGGTGGGTTGACTCCCTACTTCACTACTCCCTACTCCCTACTTTCAAAAATTTATAGAAAATTTTTTGCCAATTGTTAATACACACAGATTAATCATTGTATCACATACTTTATATCTTTTCGACATCGAGATTTTGGTATTTTTCCCTAAAATTGATGAAAAATATAAGGAATATATTGTAGAGAGAACAGAAACTGGGAATGAATCCATTTTTAACTATACTAGAGATTTGAAAAGCCTCCGGAAATTGTTTTAAAATATAGGTAGTTAAACTTCAACGTGATATAAAATGCTGATGTACAACATTAAAATGTTTTTGTAATTGGTAAGACCAACACTCACTCAAGTTGTGTCAAACTAATCTTAAAAACAAATGGTACAAGTGGCATTGAAGGAAAAATGGTAGTTCTGTAGATGTAGTGATATTGATAACTAAACTCCTTTAACTGTTAGGAGCGTAACTTCAAAGATGACTACTTGTAGACTACTACCCAGAAAATAACATTAACCTAGAACTTAGGTTCTAATAAATAAAAAAAGATAACCATCAATCCATATAAAACAAAAGCTAATGTTAACTGACGCTCTCACAATTCGCCACTATCAAAAACTAACCGACGCCCTCGTCGAAATGTGGAACCGTGGTTATCGCTACGAGGAAATGCGTATATATTTAGATGGATATCTAACATCCTTGAGAATCTCTAAAGCGATCGAACCATTTCTAATCAATAGATTGGAAGAAGAAACGACTCGCTATATATATGATCCTTCAAATTTTGAAATGCAATTACAAACTCAGGCAACAGTAGATTACTATTAGACTGTAAGCATTCAGCTATTAGCACCTCAGCTATAAGTAATAAAGTCGGAGTTAGTGTAGTAAGCTCTTGGCATCAATAATAATAGTAATACTGTTATTTAAAACTAGGAACAATAGCTGTCTTCGGCTCCTAGATAGGATACTAGCTGAGGGCTGAATGCTTACATGAAACTACAAGTCTGAATCATAAAAATATAAACAGGACTAAAGCCACGGGAACCCAGAAACCCGGTACGAGCGTGGATATTTCTTGTCAAAAACAATGATTTACCGTAGAAACCGGGTTTCTTTGCATAAGTCCTGATCAAAATAAAAGATGTGAAAATGAAGGGTATTTGACAGTACACTTCATTTTTTTTGTTTAAGCTAAATTGCGAATTTATTTTACATCAAATATGTTGATTTTAGATAATCAGATTTTACCTTAAAATATAAAAATAAAAGATGTGAAAATGAAGGGTATTTGACAGTACACTTCATTTTTTTTGTTTAAGCTAAATTGCGAATTTATTTTACATCAAATATGTTGATTTTAGATAATCAGATTTTACCTTTAGTATTGGTAATAACTCCAAGTTTAGGGGTTTGCTTTTCAAACCCCTACAATATTAAATTGTACTGCTCCTCACAGATTTGATATTTTTAATAATACCAATATTTCTAGGAAGCTGAAGCAATAACTAACTTTTGTTGTAGCTCTTCTTTCTTGTTATTGAACATTTCAATCATTACATCTGAGCCTCCAAGAAATTCTCCATCGACGTAAACCTGGGGAATAGTCGGCCAATTAGAATATTCCTTAATTCCTTGCCTAATTTCTGGATCTTCTAATACATCATAAGTTTCATAAGTTGCCCCTAAAATATTCAATATTTGAACTACGTTATTAGAGAAACCACACTGAGGCATCAACTTATTACCCTTCATAAAAACCATAATTTTATTCTCAGTAACTAAGTCATCAATTTTTGCTTTTAATTCTGGAGTTAGAGTCATGTTTATTTCCTCAATTTTATAGATGTTTATTTCAGTTTTGGTTGGTATTTAAAAAGTAGAAATTAAGCAGTTTGTCCTGCTGCTTTCCACTCTTCAGGAGTATAAGTTTTCAAAGCTAAAGCATGGATAGCTTCGGAAGCCATAGGTTCTTTTACCGCAGCGTAAACCATTTGATGTTGTTTGACCAGAGTTTTCCCTTCAAACTCAGAGGAAACAACAATAGCTTGTAGGTGGTCTCCACCTCCAGTTAAGTCTTGGACTTGTACTTGAGCATCTGGCAACTTAGCTTTAATCATTAACTCAACTTGCTCTAGATTCATAATTTTTCCCCTGTCATTTCAGTTATGAGTTATCAGTACAGTACCTCGCAGCTATTGCCGGAGGCTAAAATACTGATCAGCCGTTTGAGAGGCTTTTTCTTCAGAAAAGTATATTGAAAAATACGTTTTTTTGAAGATTCTTACTCCCCATACCCCCCAGATTCTCGACTTTCCCCAGAAGGTTTTCAGGAGTTACTTATAAAGGATAGCCTTGAAAGGGGGGAGGCTTTAGACCCAATATTTCTGTAAAAGTTACTGTTATTTTACATTTTAATTAAGAGATTAGGATATAGTAGGGAATTAGTTATTTCCAGAAGACCGAGGATAGGGAACATCTACAAACCCCAACTCTAGTAACTGTTGGTAAGCTTTTTTTCCTAAATCACGAGTAGGTTGCTGAGAAGTAATGATTTGAACTAATAATGGTACTGCTAGTTCAGGTTGGTTTTGTGCCCGGTGGACGAGAGCTAACTGATAAGTAGCTTGGTCTCTCATCTGAGCAGTTTCTAGAGCTTTGCCCCGTTGGCCACTCGATACGCGATTATCAATACCCGAAAAACTACCAGCTAATTGACTATAGAAATTTGAAAGTTGATTAAATATTTGACGAGCTTCTTGCAACTTCTGGCTGGCTAAATCATAATTCTCTTCAGCAATAGCATTTTCAGCTTCGGTCATTAAGTTTTGGCCTCCCTGAATACTTAGCAGACTATTCTGTGGCTCTAAGGGACGAATATTTTCAGGTTGGGTGAGTTCTGCTGGTTGGACTGGAATAGGGGTAGAGTTTTCTGACTCTATTTCAGGTTGGGTGGGTTGTACTTCAACGGGAATAGGAATAGAATTTTCTGGCTCTACAGTTTCTTCAGATTGAGCATTAAGTGGTTGTTGTACAAGTGTTAAACTTAACACAATTAAAAGAGTCAAGTTGAATGTGGAGTAAACAAAACGAATAGGTTTGGCAAATACCATAATTCTTTTGGTAGATTTGTATAAATCAGAAACTATTTTTAACATATATTTAGTGATTATGCAGAAACCAGATTTATCAAGGAATTTCGTAATTTAAAAAACAATAATCAGGTTGATTACCTAATTTTTTGTTTTGATGCTTTATTTGGCAAGTTCTGATATTATCACTATTTTCAAAATATATATTTTAGGGTTGGCGCTCAAAGTCTGATGGTTAGGGTAGGAGTAGGGAGTAGGGAGTAGGGAGTATGTAGAGACCTTCTATGGAAGGTCTTTATATAGTTGAGCATTTAGCTATCAGCTTGCCTCCTTGGTCGTAGCTGTCATGTCCCGCAGCGTTTGATGTCAGCTCAAAGGCCGAAAACAGCTATTAACTTTAGAGAATAAATTTAATAAATAATATCAAATCGAGTAGTATTGGTACAATCTAATTTTGTATAGGTTTGGTCTTCAAGAATTAGAAAGATTGGAGTTTTTGCTAATATTAGTTTTATCCTCCAAAGGTGTATTTGATATTAATAGCTAATAGCTGAATGCTTACTTACAGAGTTAGGATTTAGGGGTGTTGTAAAAGAGATAGTCATTCATAATTATCCTTTAGTTTTTCTATCATAATTACCCCGTTTAGGTTCAATTTTTCTGCTCCATCAATCAATCGAAAATTTGGTACTTTTACGGTTCCCGATACATCAGTATCTAAAATTTTTCAAACCTTTATATCTAAATGCTGTGATATTTAATTAAGAAGCCCTACTTTAGGTAGGCATTCAGCTATTAGCAATAATACCTTATTTTTCATGAATATGAAGCCGACTTTTCGACTTTTGTAGTCAGGTTGAATTCTAGTTTAATAATATGGTTTTTATCACAAATCAAAATCATAGCTGATAGCTGAATGCTTACTACTTTAGAGCTTTGGCAAAAGTAAAAGTCAAAAATTTTTTCGTACATTTTTCTGAAAAATATTTTGTACGTTTTTAGCTTTGAGCTATTTACCGAATAATTAATAATTAGGGCTTGGTGATTTATTGGGAACCGTAACAGTCTTTTAGTAGCAGGGAGAAGCGAAAATCGGTGAATCCAGAATCCAGAAGGAACAAGGAATTACAGAAGAGGTAGGAGGAAGAATTATCCCTTGATTTTCTATCACAATTAGCCGATTTTTAGGGAACCGTAAATCCTAGAATTTTTAGCTTTCAAGACTTAAAAGCTGGTACTTTTTCACAACCTAAAAAAGCGCAAATATTTATCTATAAAGACTTTTCTATTTAATCAGCAAGACCTAATTAAATAATTAAATAATTCGCGCCTTGAAGCCTCCCCTTTAAAGAGGAAAAAGCAGTCATCAGCGGAGCTTCCCGTAGGGTGAGATTGATAAGTTCCCTAACCATTTATAATCTCCCCTTGAGAAATAAATTTTTTCCTTTTATTTAATCCTCTTCCTTCTAGGGAGAGGTAATTATCAATTATCCATTATTGAATTTAGCTTGAGATAAAAGCTTTATTAATTGAAGTAAATAGACAGCTACCTCTTTGCTATTCATGACTTCTGGAATAGTTATTTAATAAACTATTTTTTTGATAAAAATGGTGGTAATTTCCATAAATGGGGTTCAAATTCTGTGAGAGAATTAAGAATTTGATGAGCAGAATCAAATTCTTTTTTATCCATATCAGGATCGGGAACAATAACTACGGACATTCCGGCTGCTAAAGCAGCTTCCATTCCTGCTAAAGAGTCTTCAAATACTAAACATTTTTCTGGGGAAACATTTAATCTTTCAGCAGCTATTAAAAAAATATCTGGCGCTGGTTTTCCTTGTTTAATACTTGGATCGTCTCCTCTAACAATATAATCAAATAATTGGAACCATTCTTGATGATTTTTGGTTTTTAAATTGAATGGTTCATGGGAGGAACTGGTGGCTACTGCTTGAGGAATTTTATGTTGATATAAATGTTGAGTAAGACGAACTGCACCTGGCATTGGTTTAGCATTAGGAAAGCGTTGATATGTGAGATTATTTCTTTGTTGAAGATAATTTTCGGGAGTAACAGGTAGTTCTAATAGTTCTACAATTTTTCTGGCAGAATCTATAGATTTTCTACCAGTAATTTGACATTTTATATGTTTGTCGAAAATTTTGCCGTAACGGCTAGTTAATTCTTGGTTTACTTCAGCATGAATTGATTCTGTATCTAAAAGTAAACCATCTAAATCATAGATAATATGGCTAATGTTTGGAAAATTATTCATTTTTTTTAGTGAATAGGGAATAGGGAGTAGGGAGTAGGGAGTAGGGAGCATAAGTTATAGTTCTGAAAATAGAAAATAAGAAAAATAACTGTACATCTATCATAATAATAATTCAGCTATTAGCCGTCAACTAGCCTCCTGGGTCTGAACTTCGTTAACAGCAATAATATCCAAACCTTAAGGAGAGGTTTTAAATAAAAATAACCTTTAAAGTAACCTTTGATAATAATATTTAATTCGCCTCAATTAAATATTGCTTTTATCTAAAACTAAAATAAATAGAGTTTGCTGAAAAAGTCTTTTTGCCAATATCTAGAGTAGGGAGATTGTATACAACTTCCTTACATAGTGAAGCTTTATGGGTTTATTTTTCAGGAAGATTTTTATACACAAATCAAATAGGAAATAGGATTACTATATTTGCAGAGGATAACCTAGAAAAACCTGACAAATAAAACCTAATATCTAATAGTTATCTAGTAAGTATTCAGTCGTGAACAAACAGCATTCAGCTATTTATTTTAGTTTTAAATAAAAGCTTTATTAGTTGAGGCAAATAGAATCTTAATATCAAAGTCAACTTTAAAGGCTATATTCATTTAAAGCTATTTTAAGGTTTAGATAGGATTTGCTGAATGCGAACCCATTCCGCAGGAAGAGCTGACGGCTAATAGCTGAATACTTACTCTAGTTAACTAACAATAATAGTTTCATAGATTATTTTAGTAAAGTGTTTTAAATCAGGAGTTTTCATACCAACAATTTTAGCTTGGTCATCCCAAATTATTAATTTTACAGCATCTTCTACATAAGGTTGCTGAATAAATTCGGTTGCAGTTTCATTAGAAAATATTCCACTTTGTAATTATAAACTTATTTTAGAAGCTGGAGATAAGGTTGCAAAATAATCAGGTTTTGTTGCACAAAGATAATGTTTAGCATCAACATGAAGTCTAATTGCTTCTGTTACAGTTTCTCCAAATAAATGTTTTAATATTTTATACTATGATATTCGTGATGGTTATTAATTACTTTATTTTCTGCATCTTCTCCTAAGTCGAGAATTAGATGTCCGAGGTCGTGAAATAAGCAAGATATTATTAGTTCATTATTTGCTTTTGTTTGTTCTGCTAAAGTTGCATATTGGAGGGCGTGTTCTAGTTGAGTAACTCCTTCTTGACTATATTGGGAATGATCTTTAGAAGAGAGAGTTGTCAGCATTGTTTCAATATCTCGTTTCATGTTGATTTTGTGTTAGGGAATTACTAAAAAATTAATTCTTAGGAGTTGGTTCAATAGATTGATTACTCATTTAATTTGTGTCAGAGCCAATCAAAATTATACTGTGATTTTTAGATTATTTTTAGTAGTTCATAAAGATAAAGTAGAGGGAAAGAATTGAGCAGTTCTTTGGGATGATTAATTTTATTTTTTATTATTGGAGATGCCTAATGATTGACTAAAACTATTGTGCAGTAGTTAATTTTTTAGATTTTAGATAAAGTTAGTAGGTTAGCGATCGCTTCATTTCGACTTAATTGATAATTAATTTAATAGGAATTAGGCAAAGCTACTATATATAGAGTTAAAAAACTATTGCACCATAGTTTTAAGCACCATATATATGGTTGCTGCTTAAGTCCTAATTAATTGATAGTTAATTTAATAATAATTAGGCAAAGGTACTATATATAGAGTTAAAAAACGATTGTACAATAGTTTTAAGCACCATATATATGGTTACTGCTTAAGTCCTATGATAATTATTTCAACTGTTGTACAATAGTTAATTTTTTAGATTTTACAGGACTTACGCAACGACCCTGGATATGGTGCTTAAAACCCCATGCGCAATAGTTTTTTTTAACTCTATATTAGTACCTTTTCGTAAGTTCTGTTTTAGATAAAATCAAGTGGGGTATTGAACCTCTCTCTACCTCTAACTTCTAACTTCTACTGTAAAAGTTCAAGCAACACGAAAACCATTAACAACTACCGAAGTTAAATGAGGAACAATTCCATCATCATAAACTGTAATTAAATCAGCACATTTACCAACTTCCAAACTTCCTCTATCCTCAAACAAATTAATAGTTTTAGCCGGATTAGTTGTCACTAACTTCATAGTTTCATAAACAGGTTTATTAGTTTTATGACTAATCAAAAAAACAGACTGTAATAAACTCCGAGGCACATAATCTGAAGAAATTACATCAACTAAATTTTGCTCTACTAATTCTATAGCTGATACATTACCAGAATGGGAACCACCTAAAACTAAAGTAGGCGCACCCATCAAAACTTTTAATCCATAATTATGAGCCGCTTTTGCAGCAGTTAAAGTTGTGGGAAATTCCGATAATACTGCACCATTTTCGACAGCTTCTTCCACATGATTTATTGTCGCATCATCGTGAGAAGCTAAAGATATTTTGTGTTCTTTTGCTATATCAACTAAACCTTGACGATTTTTAGCAGCATATTGTTTTTGAATATCCTGACGATAACCAATAAAATTCTTCATTTCTGCCTCACTAATTCCATATTTCCCCATATAATATTCTTTATATTTTTCTATACTCACAAATTGTCTTTGACCAGGAGTATGATCCATTAAAGACATGAGAGAAAGAAGAGGATTAGCTGCATATTGTTCGGCAAAATTACAGATACCTTCAAAAGAAATTTCACAACGTAAATGTAGACGATGATTTGTCAAAAGTTTGCCAGATTTTTGCCTCTCAAAAATAGTTTCAATCATACTACCAAAATCTTTAAGTCTAACAGAATTTGGTTTAATATCTCCAATAGCAATTGCATCACAAACTGTAGTAATTCCAGAACTAATTAAGTCACGGTCGTGATAGGATACTGCTGCGGTTAAAGGCCATTTAATTCCAGGGCGAGGAGAAACACATCTTTCTAAATTGTCTGTATGAAGTTCTATCAATCCAGGCATTAAATATTCTCCTCCACCATTTTGACCAGTATTAACAATTCCTGGTTGAATTTCGGCAATTTTACCATCACGAACTAATTTCTTGGTCTGGTAATTGTAGTCGGTAGTTTGTGTAAATTTGTTCGTTCATGGTTATTTAATTAATAGTTAATTTTGAGTTAACAGATTAGAACTTTCAGTTTTTCTATAGTATATCTCTGAGGATTAGAATATCAACTTTTTGCCAGAGAAGAAATAGTCATAGAAATAATAAATAATCAAATGAATAAATCGTAGGTGGTTTGGTTTCCCAACCCAAGTTAAAATTAGTAGAAAATATCTCATCCCTAAAATTTTTTCAGAAGTTATTTACGATTATCATAGCCATCCTAAATAGGTAACAATATTTGAGATAACGGTTTCTAAATAAAACCCATTTATTCTTTTGGTTTAGAGATTAGAGTTTGGTTTCCCAACCCAAGTTAAAATTAGTAGAAAATATCTCATCCCTAAAATTTTTTCAGAAGTTATTTACGATTATCATAGCCATCCTAAATAGGTAGCAATATTTCCTCTAACAGTTTCCAAATAAAACCCATTTATTCCTTTGGTTTAGAGATTAGAGTTTGGAGACCAAACCCCTACAGTTTTATATCACAAATCACTGACGATTATTATAGCTAAATGCTTACCCGATAGATTTCATAACTTACTAACAAATTAATAACTTGAATTTTCAATATTTGTACCTCAATATATGTTAAAATTTAGCAGATGTTTTGATGTATTTATTTAGATGATAGTACATATTGTTTTATTCAAGTGGCAACCAGATACTTCACCAGAAACTATTGCTTCAGTTATGTCAGCGATAAGAGGAATGAAAGGAAAAGTTCCAGAAATAATTGATTTATCTTGTGGGGATAATTTTTCCGAACTTTCTCAAGGATTTCAAAATGGTTTAGTAGTTCAAGTTAAGGATAAAGCTGCTCTTGATGGTTATGCTAAAAATCCTGTTCATCAAGCAATTATTAAGACTTTAATTAAGCCAATTTTGGCAGATAAAATTACTGTTGATTATGAAATTTAAGAAATAAGACATAAACTCAATAAATTCTTAGAGGGTACCTTTTCTGGCGGATACCATTTCTCAAAAGTAATGCTATACTTGGAAGGTGGTAAAAATAACTAAAAAAACCACAAAAGCTAGTTAACAATACAATTACGTCAATAAATAGTATTTAGAGATAGAAAACCCAAGCATAGCAAAGTTTTTGAGAATAGGTATTACAGGGGTATGTTTTTGGGAATTAAGGGATAATAGGGATCGGAGAAAGTAGACAAGGAGGCATTAAATTAGAAACATTAAAACTTAATATCTGCCTTTTTTTTCTCTGGTCTCGTTGATTTTTTTTAGAAAAAAGGTTTGCGGAAAAGCTTACTCCTCAATAAGGTTTTTATGTAACTTGTCACCCCTTCAGGTTCCAAAAGTAAACCTATTTCAATAATGTATAATTGATCATGTATAACTGATAATTACCTTTCCCTAAAAGATTGAATAAAAGGAAAAAATTTATTTCTCAAGGGGAGATTAGATATGTGGTTTTCGGCGCTTTTTCCCCTTGAAAGGGAAGGCTTAAAGGGGGTAATTATTTAATTATTTAATGTATTAATTCTTTTGAAAAAAATAGAGATTTCATATAGTTATAAAAAATAAAAATTTTACGCAGTATATATATATTTATATACTATCTATAGTAACAAGCTTATCCATAGTTGCTTTATTCAATTTAATTGTCGATCCACTATACATATTTAGATTAGTAGAAATTGAAGGGTTTAATGCTTATAAACCCAAGATAGATACTTCCGGAATGCGGGTGACAAAATCCATTGATGTTGCTAAAAAAGATTATAATACATTAATATTAGGAACTTCTAGAGCTTTTAATGGATTAGATCCTTTAGCCGATATCTTAACTGAAAAATCTGCATACAATGCTAGTTTTAATTCTTCTAATATATATGAAATGCACAAAGTTTTTCAGCTATCTTTGCATAATAAAAATCTGAAAACAATTATTATTTCTCTGGATTTTTTTGCTTTTTCAGATCATAAACAAGTGTCTGGAGATTTTAGAATTTCTAGATTTGCTACAAAATACTTTTTGCTACTCAATTTACATCAACTAATATCTCTTCAAAATTTCCAATATTCCCTAGAAACAATTAAATTTAACTTGAAAGGTATTTATACAAGACAATTTTATACAAAACAAGGATTTAGACAAGTTAAAGATGAGTATATTCCTCATCGAGAGCTTTTTATCAAACAAAGTAATGAGTATTTTAATACCTATTCAATTTTTTCCTATAGTCAAGAAAGATTTATTTTATTTAAAGAAATACTTGAAAAATGTCATCAAAATAATATTCAAGTTTATCTATTTATCTCTCCTATTCATGCTCGTCAGTTAGAAATTCTAAGAGTTATGAATAAATATGTTCTTTTTGAACAATGGAAAAGAGATTTAGTAGATATTGTTGAGGAGGCAAATCAAGAATATTCTAATCAAGCTCCATTCTTGCTTTTTGATTTTACAGGTTATAACAGTATCACAACTGAATCAATTCCTGTTAAAGATAGTCAAGAACAAATGAAATGGTACACAGAGTCATCTCATTATAAAAAAGAACTTGGTAATTTAGTATTAGATATTATTTTAAATTATCCATCAATAAATAATGATATTTATGATAATTTTGGAATAGTAATAAACAATAATAATATTGAATCTCATTTAGCTAATATTCGTATTCAGCAAAGAAAATATCACAAAAATTTTCCTAATGAATTGATAGAAATTGAGAACTTATCAAATCAAAAAAAAAAGATTAGTAAATAAATAAATAGTCGTCATGCAAAGCTTCCCTTTATTCTGAGGTATATAGCTAGTAGGGAAGATGCTCACAATACAATGATGAAGCAGCTTTATAGGAAAACTGTATGGGATAAATTTCCTCAATGTTGTGATTTGTAAGACAGCAATATTACTACTCTAAAAATTTAGCAATTAATTTTTGCTTAGCCTCTAACTTTTTGCTATTAACTTCTTCTCATTCCTTTTAAATATCAGACTTCAAATAATTTTTGATTTCTAGCAATATACTTGTATCACTATCATCACCACTTTCTAAGTCCCCTAATATAACTCAATCTTCCTAGTCTAAAAATTACAGATTTATGGTATTCATAATTCATTTTTAGACTGCCAAAGAATAATGGTATTAAAATTAAAAAAATTAGTAAAGGTAAAATAGCTAACATTGTGATATTTTGAGTTAGTTTTATTGTTAAGTATTCAGCTATTAGCTATCAGCAATAATATCATGTCCGTTTAAATAGTTATCATTAGGAACAAAAAATATTTATTCCATCCCAGGCAAACCCAGAAACCCGTTACGAGCGTAGATGTTTATTGTTAAAAAAAATGATTTTAGAAACCGGGTTTCTTTGCGTAAATCCTAATAATATTAAGACCATGTTTTTTGAAGAAGATTTAACTTTTGCTTGACGAAACAAAAGCTGATTGCTAACACTTGAATGCTGAATGCTTACGAAAAGACTTTTGACTTTTAAATATTGACTAACGTGATTATCTAAAGTTCATATTAAAGTTAAGCACCCTCTACCTAAAGTCTCAATAAAATAAAAGTTAGGCATATTCAGAATAAAAGTAAAGTTACCTTTGCAACTTAGCCTATTGAGGAATTAAATATGGTAAACGCCCAAACTGGGGAAGACCTCCACATTCGTCTGGAGGAAACACAGTTATTAGACCGTGATTGTACAACCCTATCACGTCATGTCCTTCAGCAACTTCACAGTTTCTCAGGAGACGCTCAAGATATTAGCGCTTTGATGAATCGAATTGCTTTAGCAGGCAAATTAATCGCTCGTCGCTTAACTCGCGCTGGATTAGTCGAAGATGCTTTAGGATTTACTGGCACAGTTAATGTCCAGGGAGAATCCGTCAAAAAGATGGATATCTATGCCAATGATGTATTTATCTCCGTATTTAAGGAAAGTGGCCTTGTTTGTCGCTTGGCATCCGAGGAGATGCAAAAACCCTATTATATTCCCGAAAATTGTCCAATTGGTCGCTATACCCTACTTTACGATCCCTTAGATGGTTCTTCCAATCTTGACATAAATCTCAATGTAGGGTCTATTTTTTCAATTCGCCAACAAGAAGGCAATGATGAAGATGGTACTGCCCAAGATTTACTCCAAAGTGGACGTAAACAGATTGCTGCTGGTTATATTTTGTATGGCCCTAGCACAATGTTGGTATATTCAATCGGCCAAGGAGTCCACGCATTTACTCTAGACCCTAGTTTGGGTGAGTTTATTCTGACTAATGAGAATATTAAAATTCCCGACCACGGTCCAGTCTATAGTGTGAATGAAGGTAACTTTTGGCAGTGGGATGATTCTATCCGGGAGTATATTCGCTATGTTCATCGCCATGAAGGTTATACTGCTCGTTATGGTGGAGCCTTGGTTGGGGATTTCCATCGAATTTTATACCAAGGTGGGGTGTTTTTATATCCAGGTACGGTGAAAAAGCCTAGTGGAAAATTACGTTTACTATATGAATCAGCACCGATGGCTTTTTTAATCGAACAAGCAGGTGGGAGAGCTAGTACAGGAAAAGAAGAAATATTGGATGTAGTGGCAGGAGAACTGCATCAACGCACACCTTTGATTATTGGTAGTAAGGAAGATGTGGCACTTGTTCAGTCTTTTATTAAAGAACAAGAACGCATTTCTCAAGAAAAGAGGGAGTAAGTAGGGAGTAGGGGAGTAGGGAAGAGTAAATGATAATTTCGTATGGGAGAATTGATTTCCTGTTAAAATTTTTGGAGATGTCTATTGAAATTAGGTTATGGGCAAGATTTATGTACGCGAATCCAGAAACCAGGTTTTTCCTGGGTGTTGATTCTCAAAAACAATGACTTACTGTAGAAACTGGGTTTCTTTGCCTAAACCCCGATAAAATTTAAAGTTGTTGTAAGCAACATAAAGATTTCATAAAGATCTACATATCTAGATGAGAAACTGTGTTTATTGCTCTGTTGTGATTGAAACTACAAAACTTTTCTCATAAACTCGGTTTCTGCCTAAGTCTACTGAAGACAATACTAAAGAAATTTTGAATACTTGCAGTAGTACGCAACAGCTTAGTTATCCTTGAAGAGGTAACGTTATATGTAACTTTTCCTAAGTTGCGAAATTTAGGGAATTCTGAAAATCATCTGTTCAGCTTTATGGTTATGAGCCATTATATTTTCGTAGAAAGTTGCACATCCCTTGAGGTAGTTAACAAGCAACAGAAAAGATTTTAAGTTCTCGGTTTCAAAGGAATGCTCTTTGCTTTTCTTGTTGATTTTTTCTCGAAATATCCCTATTTGTATAGCACTACTGCATTGTTTCATCTTAAATGGTGCATTACTTTTTGGCTGTGTCTAGACAAGGAAAACAAGGAAGACAAGGAGGCAAGGAAGACAAGGAGGCAAGAGAGAAAATCACTCTGCACAGTTTTAGATGCAACGGTCTACTACCATTCTTTAGAACTATCTAAAGGTACAAAAAACTCTAACAGAAAATACTAGAAATTAAGGTAAAATAACTATGACAACTAATCATTTGCTAGAAATAGAAGACTTAGGTCAAAGTATTTGGATGGATAATCTAAGTCGCAATATTATTGAGTCGGGAGAACTCAAAAGCATGATTACTGACAAAGGTATTCGTGGTATTACTTCTAACCCCGCAATCTTTGAAAAGGCGATCGCTGGTAATGCTATTTATGATGCGGATATTGAAGCTGGTATTAGTGCTGGTAAGTCAGTGATGGAAATATATGAGTCTCTTGTGTTTAAGGATATTCGTGATGCTTGTGATATTTTCATGCCAGTTTATGAAAAGACTGAAGGTTTAGATGGTTATATTAGTATAGAAGTTCCACCAACTATTGCTAAAGATACAGAAAGTACCATTAGTGAAGCACTTCGTTATTATACTGCTATTGGTCGTGAAAACCTAATGATTAAAATTCCTGGTACACCAGAAGGTTTACCAGCAGTAACGCGAGTTATTAGTGAGGGTATCAATGTCAACGTTACTTTGTTGTTCTCCGTAGAAAGTTATATAAATACAGCTTGGGCATATATTGAAGGTTTAGAAGCTAGAGCTGCTAAAGGAGAAGATATTAGTAAAATAGCTTCTGTGGCAAGTTTCTTCCTAAGTCGAATTGATAGTAATATTGATGGTACTATTACTAGCAAACTTAAGGATGTCACAGATGAAACTGTTAAGGCAAAACTAGAAGCAGTAAAAGGAAAAGTAGCGATCGCTAATGCTAAAATTGCTTATCAAGAATACAAAAACATTATTCAAAGCGAGCGTTGGAAAGCTTTATCAGCAAAAGGGGCAAAAGTACAACGACTATTATGGGCAAGCACTAGCACTAAAGACCCAAGCTATAGTGATGTCATGTATGTTGATGAATTAATAGGACTTAATACAGTTAATACTTTGCCTCCCCAAACTATTGATGCTTGTTTCGATCATTGTGATGTTGACAACCGAGTTGAGACAAACATTGAAGCAGCAAGGGAAGTTATAGAAAGTCTCAAAGACCCAGATATTGATATCAATATTGACCAGGTGATGGAGCAACTTCTAGGAGAAGGAATTGATAAATTTGTCAAACCTTTCACTTCTTTAATTAATTCTCTAGAAGAGAAAGTTAAAAAATTAGCACCTGTTTCCAACTAATTAAATTTAGAAATTTGTAGTAGGAAATTTGTAGGGTGCGTTTCTGCGCTTGAGCGGACATAAAAAGACGGCTTAACTATAAACTATGAAAAAGATTTAGGAATCCGTCGTTACGCACCATCTTAAGTTTTTCAATATATATTAAGATGGTGCGTTAAACTTAGTTTTTTCCTTTCCTCCGGAATGCTTAGCAAACGGAATGCTGCCTCTTGTAGAGGAGCTGCGCTAACGCAAACATTTCCCGCAGCGTTTTCCTGACGGAATGCTACGCAAATATGTCGGCTCTTAGCGGAAAATACACTCTACTGGACTGTTTCATCTTAAGATGTAGGTTGGGTTGTAGCTTGCTTCCACGCAGCGGTTCAGAGTGAAACAAAAAAAACCTTACTAATGTTGGGTCTCGTACCATGCTACGCAACCCTAACAAGAACAACCCAACCTACGGCTAAATCTTGAAACTCATCCAGAAATTATCAACTCTTTCTTCCTGTTCCCTGTTCCCTGTTCCCTGTTCCCTGTTCCCTCTTTATAACTGAATAAATGGTAGCATTATTAGAAAATCCTTTACGGGTTGGATTACAACAAGACCGGGTTCCCGAACCACAAATTCTGATTATTTTTGGTGCATCCGGTGACTTAACCCAAAGAAAACTGGTTCCTGCATTATATCAAATGAAGCTCGAACGGAGACTCCCCCCCGAACTAACAATAGTCGGAGTCGCCCGCAGAGAATGGAGCCATGATTATTTCCGCGAACAAATGCGGACTGGTATACAAGACTTTGGGGGTGGTTTACAATCTGAAGATATCTGGAATGATTTTGCCAAAGGACTTTTTTACTGCTCTGGAAACATAGACAAACCAGAAGATTATCAGAAACTCAAAGAATTTTTAGCTGAACTGGATGAAGAGAGGGGTACGCGAGGTAATCGTGTATTTTACTTATCGGTAGCACCCCGCTTTTTTGGGGAAGCTACTCAACAGTTAGGGGCAGCCGGAATGTTAGCTGACCCCAAAAAGCAAAGATTAGTTATTGAAAAACCTTTTGGTAGAGACCTTAGTTCTGCTCAGGTACTGAATAAAGTTGTCCGTCAAGTTTGCCCGGAAGAGCAAATATATCGCATTGACCATTATCTGGGTAAAGAAACTGTGCAAAACTTAATGGTATTTAGATTTGCTAATGCCATTTTTGAACCTTTGTGGAATCGTCAATTTGTCGATAACGTGCAAATTACTGTGGCAGAAACAGTAGGATTAGAAGGACGTGCTGGATATTATGAAACATCTGGCGCTCTGCGGGATATGGTACAAAACCACCTGATGCAGTTATTTTCTTTGACAGCAATGGAACCTCCTAACTCCCTAGATGCTGACAGTATTCGCAACGAAAAAGTGAAAGTAGTTCAGGCAACTCACTTGGCAGATTTAGAACGGTTAGAATATTCAGCAACTCGTGGTCAGTATACAGAGGGTTGGATGAAAGGTAAAAATGTTCCAGCTTATCGGGAAGAGGGTGGAGCAGATTCTAATTCAACAACACCTACTTATGCAGCACTGAAACTGAATATTGATAACTGGCGTTGGAAAGGAGTACCATTCTATTTGCGGACTGGGAAGCGAATGCCAAAAAAAGTCTCGGAAATTGCGATTCAGTTTAAAGAAGTTCCATATTTGATGTTCCAGTCCGCAGCTAAACAAGCAAACCCCAATGTTTTGGCTTTGCGCATCCAACCTAATGAGGGGATATCTATGCGTTTTGAAGTGAAAACACCAGGTAGTTCTTTGCGGACTCGCTCGGTAGATATGGATTTCCGTTACGATACTGCTTTTGGTAAACCAAGTACAGATGCTTATAGTCGTTTATTGATTGATTGTATGTTAGCAGATCAAACTTTGTTTACTCGTGGTGATGAAGTGGAAGCATCTTGGCGAGCATTAACACCAATACTTAGTATTTGGGATGCTCCGGCTCCACCAGATGCAATACCTCTTTATGAAGCAGGTAGTTGGGGACCAGTTGAGGCAGAACTTTTGTTGAATCGAGATGGTCGTCGTTGGCGCAGACTTTAAAGCAGTTATTCAGTGAACAGTTATCAGTTATCCGCTAAAACCTGTAGCACAGGTATCTTGCCTCTAATAACCGTAACTGTAGCACAGGTGTCTTGCCTGTAATCAAGGTAAATATAGCACAGGGTCTTGACCTGTAAAAACGTAAATGTAGTACAGGCATCTTGCCTGTAATCAAGGTAAATGTAACACAGGCATCTTGCCTGTAATCAAGGTAAATATAGCACAGGCATCTTGCCTGTAATTAAGGTAAATGTAATACAGGCATCTTGCCTGTAATTAAGGTAAATGTAACACAGGCATCTTGCCTGTAATTAAGGTAAATATAGCACAGGGTCTTGACCTGTAAAAACGTAAATGTAACACAGGCATCTTGCCTGTAATCAAGGTAAATACAACACAGGGTCTTGACCTGTAAAAACGTAAATGTAGCACAGGCATCTTGCTGGTTACAGCCGAGAAGGCTGTGTTACAATAAATTGGTGACACGGGTATCTTGCTGGTTACAGCCTAGAAGGCTTACAATAAATTGGTGACACGGGTATCTTCCTGGTTACAGCCTAGAAGGCTTACAATAAATTGGTGACACGGGTATCTTCCTGGTTACAGCCTAGAAAGCTTACAATAAATTGGTGACACGGGTATCTTCCTGGTTACAGCCTAGAAAGCTTACAATAAATTGGTGACACAGGTATCTTGCTGGTTAGAGCCTGGAAGGATGTGTTACAATAAATGAAAACCACTTTAGCTGATAACTTATAACTGATAACTGATAACTGATAACTAATAACTGATATTATGATGACAACACTTGTTGCCTTACAACAACCAAAAGATATTTCTCTCAGTGAAATTGAAGCAGAACTCAATAAAATCTGGCTTAGTCAAGGTGGAGGCAAAGCTGCTCCCATTGCTACCAGAGCTGCAACTTTTAGTATGGTCATCTATGCACCCGAAGAATGCCAACAACTTTTAGCTGGTTTGGGATTCTACAAAGGTGAAATAGATGGTTTTAATGGAAGAAGAAGTCGTGAAGCTATCAAAGAGGCTCAAAAAACTTATAAATTACCAATCACAGGTAGACTAGACTCCGAAACCCTCAGTAAGTTACGTTCCGAGTGGGCAGCAAAATTACCCGAAGACCAACAATTCTCCAATCTGGATATTAGGGGTTCTGATATTAGTGAAGCGATCGCTAGTCAAAATCCCTGTAGAATTATCATATTATGTCCTACCTTTGGAGAGGATACAGGGGTAACAGCTCAAGTTTCTGCTTATTGCCCCATTCAGAAAAAGGAGTCTTCCTTAATTTGTTGTGAATATATTGCCTTACGGGGAACCAAAGAAGCACTGGAACGGATGGGAGACGTAGTTACATCATTAATGGTTCCCGATTTACCTAAATTTGTTTGGTGGAAAGCTACTCCTAACCCAGAACAAGAACTTTTCCGTCGCCTGTCTGAAAATAGCAATTGCATTATTGTGGATTCATCTTATTTTAGCAATCCAGAATCAGAATTTCTGAAAATGGAGGAGTTGATTGAAAATGAAACTTATATTGCTGACTTAAACTGGCATCGAATATCTGCATGGCAAGAGTTAACCGCTGCTACTTTTGACCCACCAGAACGTCGGGCTTCTCTGGGTGAAATTGACATAATTACTCTTGATTATGAAAAAGGGAACCCCGCTCAAGCATTAATGTTTTTAGGTTGGTTCGCTAGTCGTCTTAATTGGCAACCTCAAACTTATACTGCAAATGGTGGTGATTATGATATTACCCATATTAAGTTTATCGGTCCTAATGGTAAGGAGATTTTAGCAGAGTTAGCAGCTATTCCCACTGCTGACTATGGGGAAATTCCTGGAGATTTAGTGGGTGTACGTTTAGATTCGAGTAATCCGAATACAGATTGTTGTACTATTTTGTGTTCTGAAACTACTGGTTGTATGAGATTAGAAGCGGGTGGTAGTGCCCAGTCTTGTCGGACAGAGCAGGTAAGTGCTTTAAGCGATCAGAAGGCGGAATATTTGATGGCTCAACAGTTACAACGTTGGGGAAGAGAGGTTTTGTATGAAGAGAGTTTAGCTGTAACTACTGAAATTATCAAGTTGCGTTAATTTTGGTAGTATAGAGCAGATTTGATGGGTAGGGGTTTGGTCTCCAAACCCCCTTTTAGTCAGCAGGACTAATATCATGTCCAGATAATTAGTGAGAAAAAAACTTGGTCCTCCTACCTCCTAGCAGGGGTTGGGGTTGGGTTGATATCAAATCCACTAGCTTTAGACAATAAGTTTGTAGAGGGTTTGGAGACCAAACCCCTACGGTCTTGAATTCTACCGATACTACCGGATTTGATATTAGGGGTGGGTTCCACATTCCCTACCCTCCCGACACTCTACTTTTTTCAGCAAACCATAACTAGGGGTTTGGAGACCAAAACACTACAGTTTTGATCACAAATCATTATACTTAAACATTAGGGGTTTGGAGACCAAAACACTACAGTTTTGATCACAAATCATTATACTTAAACAATATTAGCGATTAATCTATAACCAGTGGCACTGCTACCTACTGGAAATACTTCTAAATAATAAATGCCAGGATCTAAAGAAGTTTGAATCACCTCTGGTTGAATATCATCCGCATTTGATTGGTTAATCAGTTCTTCATTTTCTCCATACAATTTAATTCCCAAGTTTTGCACGAAACCATCTACAAAAATACTCACTAAACCTTCTTTCTTGACTCGGAAACGATAAAAATCTTCTGTATCTCGGTCGTTCGTTCCTGTGAGTAAGCCAATATTATCAACTCTGGAAGTTTGCTCTAGGGAAAGAAATCCTAGATTAGTAGCATCTGCAAACTCCTCTGATGTATCTCCTTGTCCTGGATTTTGTGAATTTTGAGTTTGTGTATCATTATCGCGAATAGTTCCTATTCCCTTTCTGTCTGACAACTGAGCATTTCTGGGTTTGCTGAGATTTACCTGAAACTTCTCATTATTTTCATCATTGGTATCTCCTAGGATAGGAATACTGACTGTCTTTTTCTTTTGCCCTGGTTTAAATGTCAGAACTCCGTTTTGCTTCTGATAATCTTTTCCCGATCTAGCACTGCCATCTTTTGTGGCATAATTAACTTTGACTGTTTGACTGCTGGAGTTGTCTAATTTTACTTCAAATTCCATATTTTTCCGACCTCTGTTTCCTTCGGTTACTTTGGCGTCGCCGATGGATATTTTGGGAGTGGGAGGTTCGTCGTTATCAATGATGGTTCCTATAGCTTGTTTATCCTGGAGTTCCGCATTTCGAGGTTTGCTGAGATTGACTTTAAATTTTTCGTTCTTTTCGTCGCGCTTATCTCCAATGATGGGAACTGGGATAGTTTTTTCGGTTTGTCCTGGTTGGAAGGTAAGGGTTCCTTTTGTCTGTTTGTAGTCTTGGTTAACTTTTGCGGTTTGGTTAGCTGTGGTGTAGTTGACTTTTACTATTTCGTCACTGGGGTTGTCTAGGGTGACTATGAATCTTGCGGTTTTGTTTTTGTTGCCTTCAGTTATTTTGGCGTCAGAGATGCTAATGTTGGGAGTGAAGTTTACGGGAGTTGTGTTGATGAGGATAGATACATCGTCTGAATATTCGTTTCCCACAGCTAGATCGGGAATGCCGTCTCCATTAAAATCTTCTGATGCTAATGGGTATGGTCCGTCTCCCACAGCAAAATTAATAGCTTGACTAAAACTACCATCACCTATTCCAGGTAATACTGATACATTGTCTGAACGCTGGTTCGCTACAGCTAGATCGGCAATGCCATCTTGATTAAAATCTTCTACTGCTACTGAGTATGGTCCGTCTCCCACATCAAAATTAATAGCTGTACCAAAACCACCAAAGCTTGTTCCTAATAATACTGATATGTTGTCTGAACTCCAGTTTCCTACAGCAAAATCAGCAATGCCATCTTGATTAAAATCCTCTACTGCTATAGATATTGGTCTGCTTCCCACATTATAGTTAGTAAGTTGACCAAAACTACCGTCACCTACTCCGGTTAACACTGATATGTTGTTTGAATTATTGTTTGCCACAACCAGATCGAAAATGCCATCTCTATTAAAGTCTCCTACTCCTATTGAGCGGGGGAAGGCTCCCACACGAAAGCTAGTAGCTCCACCAAAATTACCGTTACCTTCTCCCAGTAACACTTCTATTTCACCTCTAAAACTGCTACTATTGCCTGAACTCACAGCCAAATCAACAAAGCCATCTCGATTAAAATCTTCTGCTACTATTGAGTCAGTGCGGCCTCCTACATCAAAATTAGTAGCTGCACCAAAACTACCGTCAGCTATTCCGATTAACACTGATATTTCCTCTGACAACCTGTTTGCCACAGCCAAATCAGGAATGCCATCTCCATTAAAATCCTCTACTGCTAGTGAGTCAGGATCGCCTGCAACGTCAAAATTAATAGCTGCACCAAAACTACCAAAGCTGGTTCCTAATAATACTGATATGTTGCTGTTTGCCACAGCCAAATCGGCAATGCCATCTTGATTAAAATCTTCGACTGCTACCGCTGTAGGTGAGCTTCCCACGGTAAGACTACCAGCTAAATCGAAATCAATCGCCTGACTCGCCTCCACCTGAAACAACAAACTCCCATCCAAAATCTCTACCACATCATCCTCATCCCGAATTCGCAAAAGCTCCCATTCGCTCAAAGGCTCACCACTCACCAACCGTTCAAATATCTTACCCTCATCTCCAGCAGAATCTTCCTCATTGAGCAACCCATCCAAATAATGCCCAACCTCCTCCAACACCACATCCACCAAAATTCCATCTTCCGTTCCAGCCAATAAAGAATCAGCCAAATAAACCGTACCAGTCAAAACATCAAAACCACCAAGCGCCGGATTCATGTCCGCCGTCGGCAGAACCCGAAAATCGGGCAACCTTTCCCCAGCCAAAATATCTTCAATATAATCTCTAGCAGATTCTAGATTAACCTCTGAGCCAAAAGCCGTCTGCATATCCGTAGCGAAATCTGGGGCTAAGAGAAAATCCGCCAATTCATCGCGAACCTCAGTCCAGGCATCTTGAATAACGAGGTCTGTAGTTTCCGGACTTAGGTAACTTCCTGGCCAATACTCAATTTCCGGGAAGATGGAAATTGGCTCTACCAGGAGGCTTGGGTTGTCTTCAGGTAGGGGGTTGTCCATTTTGCCTTTGGGGGTTGATGTATTTTTTGTCAGTAATTATAGCAGCTTTATTTGGATTTTGTCTAGTATTAAACCCCTTTTTTTATCAATTTACAGTTTTAGATTTTAGATTAACTGGACGAGGACTCAGGGAAATTCTGAATAATACCCCTATCTGTAGAGGGCAAATGCCATTTGCCCCTACAAAAAATGGTCGTTATGGACTTGATACGCTAAAGCTTTATGCTGATAACTGATAACTGATAACTGAAATTGGCGATCGCTTCACAATTCAGTTTGGTTGACTATAAAATAAACTATTGTACAATAGTTTATTTTGAGAATCGAGACTGACGCAGAATATGAAAAATATGGTTATTTTTAGGGGTTAACGGCGATTC
>NZ_JAYKGW010000211.1:0-2930 GCF_035285525.1 Okeania sp.
AAAAGAATGTTTTATGATCAATGAAAATTTCAAAATAATCAACTTATTTGAGATTTAGATAATATAAAACCTCAATCTGCTTGATTAAAATCCTGATAAACAACCTCGAATAAGTTGATTACTCTCATGAGCCACCAATGTATCATCACTATCTCGGACAAAATCTAGACACTTTAATAACTCAGGTCGTTTTTGATCTAGCGCCGATTTTTTCTCTGTATATAGCTTAGTGCAACCATATGCTTTCAATTTTTCAATTTGAAGCTCTAATGACTGCCCAACACTAGATACACGTGCATAACCAACTAAAGCCACTATGCAACTCGATCTACGTGTGTATTACCTAATAAAATACCTTTGGTGCTTAAATCCTCATCTAAGTCTTCCCAGTGCACCCCTTCACCATCTCCTAAAATAAAGTAATTGTTCAACTCTTTAAGCGTGGCTCTGGCTAAACTGGAATAAAAAACCAAAGGAACTATTAATTTTCTACCATCTCTTAAAAAAACTGTCATTTCAGAGTCAGTAAATGATAACTTTTCTGTTAAAGGGTTAGATGCCGAAGTGTTCATTCCATTTCTCCTCTATTAAATTTTTATTCTCTTCAATGTATTTATGAATCTTCCGTAACTCAACTGCGCTAAATCTAATCGATGAAGCCAAACTAATCTCGGGTTTAATCCAAAACTTAGCAAGAGAGTTATCTCTTTGCACATGGATATGGATAGGTTCGCTTCCTTCATCACTAAAAAAGAAAAACCTAAACGACCCTATTCTAAAAACTGTAGGCATAATTACCAAATATTCTTACACATTAGTGTAATGCCATTATGGAGTATATTTTGGAGATAATCAATACTGGCTACAGAAAAGTATACTTTTTGGGAAATTTAAAGATATTAAAAATTAAAAGTTACGCGCGTAACTATTTTTTGTTTGTATGGTTTTCATAGTAGTAAGAAACAATTTGATCTATAACCTCACCTCTTCTACGAAAATTTAAATCTTTTTTCAACTCCCCTATTTTTTCTAAAGTTTCTCTATTCAACCAATCAGAAAATTGAACTTTGCCAGATTCCTTTAACGCATCCCTAATTTTCTTTTGACTTTTCTTAAGTGTTTCTAATCTATCAGACATTGATTTATCCAAAATATTGAATTATTAATTTTTCAAGATCATTTATAAATACATCATAGTTATCTTTAGATGTAAGGTCTTTATCTAAATTAATCCGTCTACCTGAAATCTGAGCTAAAATTTTATCGTTACTTTTAATTGTTTTTTCTTTACTCTCTACGATCTCTTTTTTATTTAAAATTTTATCAACTTCTTGTTTGATTCTTTTTTCACCATATCCAAGTCTTATTTTATCGGCTATAGATATAAGTGCTTTTCTATATTTTTCCCCTTTATTTGCTAATGATACTATTTCAATTGATGTTCGTGATGATACTTTACTCATATCTCCAATAGCATCAATTATTTCACAAGGTATCCTTGAAAAGGATATATAATTTTTGATAGATGATAGAGTCAAGCCTACTTTTTGAGCTAAATCAGATTGCGTTATCTTTTCTGAATCTAAAAGATGTGAGTAAAAAATACCTTTTGAATAGTCAGATACACTTTCTTTTCTATTTTCATCAATAACACAAGCAATTGCATCATTAAATGAAAATTCTTTAATAATAGCTTCAACTTTTATATTTATGCTTCTACAAGCAAGCCATCTACGATAACCAGCAATTACCACATACTTTGCTTCTTTGTTATCCTTTGCTTTAAATACATCATTTTGATTGGTTATTACTATTGGCTGCGCTTGTCCATTGTTCTTTATACTATAAGCAAGCTCTTCTATATTACCTAACTCAAATTCTTTTCTATCTCTATACTCCCAATTATCAATTTGACTTGTTTCAATAATCTCAACAGAACCAGCATACCCCATAGCATTTTTAGCATCTGACAACCTCTCTGCTATAACTTTATTTTCAGTTTCTGACTTTAGGCTAAACCCATTATTTTTTTTACTCATGCTTAAATCTCCAGAAAGTTACGCGCGTAACTTTTAATTTGTATATTCTATAACTTCTTTTGCCAAATTTTTAAATTCTCTATGTGAATCACCTTCAGGTTGATATTCTCCAACCCATAAACCATGAAATTGCGCCTCCATAACACAGGACTTTAAAGTGATATTCGTTCTGAATCCGTTAAGTTCTGAAATTGAGCTTATTAGCTCTTGAGATAGATTGTGCCTTTTTTGCGTTCTTACTGCTAATAATCTATAAGGCTTCCTGCATTCATCTGCAATTTCCATAGATTTAATTAAAGCTTTTTGATCGCTTAAACTAGGTGAAGATGGAATAATAACAAAATCACTTGCCAAAGTTGCTTTAAAAGCTTCCCCTTGGAAATTTGGTGGCGTATCTATAATAATAAAATCATATTCATTTCTTAATTGACTTATCATTTCTTTAGGAGAATCTTCACATAATAATGTATCAACATCAAATTTAGATATTCCTGCAGCCATACCCTGTTCTTTCCAACCTAAAGCATCAGGTTTGTCTTTATCAATATCTACAATTATAACTTTATAGTTAAAATCTTTAGCTAACGACCATGCTAAATTTACACTAGTTGCTGTTTTCCCTGCTCCGCCTTTTCCTGAAATAACAGCTATAACTTTAGACATAATTAATACTCCATTTATGAAACACAAATATATTATATTAGCCCAATGTTTACTAGTCAACTATTTTTATAGAAGGTTACGCGCGTAACTTTTACTAAACCAAATCAGCAATAGCCACTTTAAGCATAGTAATTTCTTTCTCAACCAATCCCTTAGCTTTCCCGCTTACTTCCTCAAGCTCCGCTTTCTTAGCTTCCAATTCTGCTTTAAGCTTTGCAATCCTTTCTT
>NZ_JAYKGW010000212.1:0-9598 GCF_035285525.1 Okeania sp.
CATATTTCGGGTAATATCAAACAAGGAAAGCACCAGAAAATCCCCCAACCCTCCTTTGAAAGGGGAGTAGAAGAGGAAAAATTAAGTAGGTGTAGGTTGGGTTGAGGCACGAAACCCAACAACTACAGCATATTTCGGGTAATATCAAATCCAGATAATTACTGTACCCAAGTCATTGCGACGGTCTCTCCGTGGAAGGAAGCAATCTCAGGGGGTTTCGGGAGATTGCTTCCTATCGTCGCAATGACAACTATTAAACTGGATTCTACATAATACCAAAATTAATTGGCGATAGTGTTACGCACCGCTACACGATCGCTCCTTTTCAGTTTATCCTTTTCCACCATCCGCGTATCCGCGACGAAATCCCTGTCTGACTCTGTTTTTGTTGCCGACAAAGTTCGAGATTTTTTCGTACAGTCTGAGTATGAGGATGTTCCTGACCTAATGTTTGTTCAAACATATCTAATGCTTGCAAAAACAAAGGTTCTGCTGCTTCGTATTTTCCTTGAGAACGATATAATTCTGCTAAGTTATTGAGGTGATTGGCAAGAGAGGGATGATTTTCGGGTAAAGCAACTTTGTCGATTTCAATAGCTTGCAAATACAAAGGTTCTGCTGCTTCGTATTTTCCTTGAGATTCATATAATCCTGCTAAGTTATTGAGATTGCTTGCCAAACCTTCCTCCAAACCCAACTCTTGCTGCCAAGCTATTGCCTTCTGAAAATATCCCATCGCTTTCTGCACCTCCTCCTGATAATCTTCATATTCCCCACGTTCCAACCGTCGAGCAAAAATCTTTCCCAAACTCCCATAAAAAGTCACCAAACTAACATCCTTCTCTCCCTTTTCCCGTTCAATATCAGAAATCAACTCCTGCAAATCTGTCACAGGCAAAAAATAAGGGTCATCATCATCCACCTCATCCCACCTCTCACCCAAAACCGGAGCCAAAAAATCCACATCCTGCTTTGGAAGAGCCTTTTTCTGAAAAGAAACAAACCGAAATACACCCTTGCGCCACGCCCAAAAATCCGGCGCTCTTTTACTCAGACTGCATTCCATTTGCAACGTCATCCACAAGACAATAGAAAAAGGAAATTGTCGCAAAGCCTCCCGCGTCCACTGTAAATAACCGAAAAACTTATCCTGTTCCGATCTTTCCCCATCCAAAGTCAAAAAACGCAACCCCTCCACACCCGTCACAGTAATTACAGCTTGATTTCCTGCCTGCAAATATTCATCAGTTTCCACCACCGAAGCGATCGCCGCCCTCAGACTAGGTTCACCTTTTGGTATCTGCACTCGATAGCAAGGAATATTAGGGGATAATTCTGTTTCATACTTGCGAATTATTTTTTCTCTATATTGACTATCATCACAAACAGCAATCAGAATATTTAAAGTTCGGTAACTCGCCTCAATAGAAACAATTAAATCATCATAATTGTTCTGATTCTCTAGATTTTCTAGCAACTTTTTCATATCAGCTATTATATTTTAATAAATTTAATTATTGAGCAAGCTTGTCAAAGGGAAGTTTGGGGGAATTAAACCGTTCCATATCTTTAACAAAGGAAATAATTAAGTCATCATAATTATTCTGATTTTCCAGATTTTCTAGCAACTTTTTCATATCAGTTATAGCAATCTTAAATAGTTTGTAATATAGATATAACTTACACAGATGAACCGAGAAACCCGGTTTGTACAAGAAACCGGGTTTCTGCAAGAAGAGACCGGGTTTCTTTGCCTAAGTCTTAGCTCCATATTTTTAATAAGTTGGTATTAATTATCCATTATCCATTATCCATTATCCATTATCCATTATAACTTCCCCTTCCTTTGCAAAATTTCTGTAACAATAGGGTGAACATCATACCAAAGTTTTGCATTGCGATACTCTAGCACATATAACCCATGCAATAGATCTAAAAATCTTTGTTCTTTCGGGTCATTTGGAGTAAAGAATTGATAAGTTTGCTGTAAAAGTTCATAGTCCGCATTTCCAATTCTCGTATCAAAATCAATACTAATATTAGTAATAGCTTCCTGTAGCACTTCAGCATTAATTTTTATGTCTAAATCATCTGGTTTGCGCCGAATTAACCGCAGACAAATTCGACAACATTGATTAGTTATTCTGACTAATTCTCGTAATACTCCACCACTATAAATAATAATTTTCTTAACAACTTCTGGCTCAATTAAATCTCTGGAAATGCGTTTATACATCACATCAGTTAACATAGCGATCGCTTCTGATATTGGCTCAGAATTATTTATGTAACGTTCTCCCTGTTTAAACAATTTAGAAACTGGCATTATCACAATTTGATTATTAGTTTCTGTTGTTAAAGTTCCTGCCATCCGTACTTCCCGTAAAGCAGAAATCGGAACAGTAAAAATAACTCTAATATTGGGTTGAAATAATGATTTGACATTTTCTTCAAAAACCTGTCTTACTACACCCAAATCAATTTTATCTAAATCATCAATAATCACTAAAATTTCTTTCTGAGAAGCACCCTGAACCACAGCAGCAATTTCATTAATTCTAGCAATTAAATCAGATATTTTTCGGTTAAATTCTTGTTTAATTTCATCTCTAATAGTAGCATCAGCTTTTAACTTCCCACTAATTATTTTAAATAAGTCAAAACCAACCCCAACTCCAGCTTGAGATTCTTCAATTTCTGTTCTAGTGTGCTTGGCAAACCACTTATAAAATTGCTCTTTTATAGAAGGTTTAATTTTTATCTTTTGTTTTTCAGCTTCCTCCATTAAACGAACAGCGATCGCGAACAAAATATTAATGTGATTAACATCGGACATTTCTATCGAATCAGAGATAGAGAAAAACACCACAAAATATTTATCTGCCATCCGCCGACCAAACTGTGCTAAAAGAGTAGATTTACCACATCCCCGATGACCAGCAAAAATTATTTTACTATCTCCAGAAGGACTATCCTCCACCAGTTGTTCCAACTCTTCAATAGTTTCAGTTCCATATTCAACCCAGAACTTTTTCAGTGCCGTTTCTGTCAGTAATGGTAGAAGTTCCATATTTCTATAAGCTTCCCGAAATGGTTCTAATAATTGACTCATATTCTTCTAAATTGTTTGGTTTTATAATAGTAGTATAGAATTAATTGGTACAAGTAAATAAGAATTAATTTTACTAGGACTTACACGGGAGGAACCCGGTTTCTATAATAAATCGTTGTTTTGAGCAGTAATAATCTACCCTCATACCCAGTTTCTGGGTTCATCTGCGTAAGTCCTGTTTACTATAAAGGTAGCTAATATCAAATCTGGTAATATCGGTATAAAAAAGCCAGAAAATATGTCTACCATACAGTAGATACCATCAAACTCAAATAAATCATCTATCTCAAGATAGATATTTCATACCTGTCTTGATGTAACCATTCAGCTATTACTCCCTTCCCGGTGGAAGATTTCCTATAAGGTAGGTTGGGTTTTAGCTTGCTTCCGCGCAGCAGTACGAAGTCAAACCCAACACAGACGTTGGGTTTCGTACCTCAACCCAACCTACAATCTCAGGAATGAAGTAACTATAGCAATCCTATTTTCAACCTCTTTTCAGCAAGTGTTCTTGATTGAATAAAATCCAGTTTTTTAATCCTAATGCAAACTCAGAATTATTATCTAAATTTAAAGCGCGATCGCATACAATTAATGCTTTTTTCCATCTTCCAATTTTAGCTAAAGACCAAGCAAAGTTTGCCTGTATCCAAGATTCTTGTGGAGATAATTTTACGGCTTTTTCTAATTGTTGAAGTGCTTCTTGCCATTTTTGTTGCCGACAATTAATTAAACCTAAAACTCCATAACTTCTCCCATCGTTAGGATTAATTTTAATTGCTTGATTAGCTGCAATAATAGCTTGGTTATCTTCGATATAAACTAATATCATTGCTAACTCTACTGCTGCTATACCATGATCAGTTTCTTCGAGCAAACAATGTTGATAAGCCGAAACTGCTCCCGTTAAATTTCCTTGTTTTAAAATTTGTCTAGCTTGCTTTAAATTTTCAGAAATAAACTTACCTTTCAGTGCCTCAATTAATTCATCAGCAGTTTGAAAACGTTCCTCTATTTCTATTTTCATTCCTTTTAAAATAATTTCTTCTGTTTGAACAGAAATTGATGGTTCTATTTGCCGGGGAGAAATTAAACTTTCTGAACCTAATCTACCAGGAGCTGCTATTGGCATTTCACCTGTTAAAGCATGATAAATTGAAGCACAAATAGCATACAAATCTGTACTAGGATTAGATTTAGTTAAATTCGTATATTGTTCAATAGGTGAATATCCAGGTGTTAACATAGCAGTCATTTTATTCGTGATATCTGCTAAAAATTTCCTAGCAGAACCAAAATCAATTAAGATAGCTTGGTCTTGAGAATTAATAATAATATTATCTGGTTTAATATCCCGATGTAAAAAGTTATTAGCATGAACTAACTTTAAAGCTTCTGTAATTGCAATAAAATATTTTTTGACAATATTTTCGGGAAGTTTACCTCTTTCTTGCAAAATTTTAGATAGAGGCTTACCTAAAACAAATTCCATAACTAAATAAGCAGTATTATTAGCTTCAAACCAGTTAATTACTCTGACAATATTAGGATGAACACATTTGTTCAAAGATTTTGCCTCTGTCTTAAATTTTTGGATTTGTTCTTGTTGAATTTTAGGAGAAATAGAAGGAGGCCAAATAATATTAACTCCATGCCTAAGAAACTTATCAGGGCAAAGTTCCTTAATCGCTACATCAGTAAAATTTTCTAAATCAATTGCTTTATAAGTAATGCCAAAACCACCCTCACCTAAAACTTTTTCTATTCTGTATTTACCTTGCTGAAGTAAAGTACCATTAGGCAGTTGATATCCTACTGAATCTAAAGTTTTTAAAGCAAAACCACAAGCAGTACAAGTAATAGCTATATCAAGATTTTCTGTGGCACAAATTGGGCAATTTATTAACATTTTCTTTGAACCATAATAGAAGTAGGTTGGGTTGAGGCACAAAACCCAACCACAATAATAGAAGTAGAAGTAGGTTGGGTTGAGGCACAAAACCCAACCACAATAATAGAAGTAGGTTAGGTTTGACTGTTGTACCGCTACAGGTCAGCAAGCAACAACCCAAGCTACATTTTTAGATAAAACAATTGGATTATAGCTAAAGTCAAGTAATTAAAAATAATAACCTAATTTTACCTATAGAAATTTCATCTCCTGAATTTAATATTGTTGGTTTATTCATACGATATCCAAACCGAGTTTTACCTATAGGTTTAATATAAATACCATAAGTTGAACCCATATCTTTTATGTGCCATTGATTATTTTCAAAATAGATTTCTGCATGAGTTGAGGAAACAGTCTCATTTCCATAAAACCCATCTAAATCAATTTCTACTGGTCCGATATTTGGGTCAAATTTACCAATAATAGCATTGTGACTATCAATAATAAATTCTCTTATCGGCGCACCTACTTCTTTAGAAATTAGTTTAGCAACAATGCTTTTACTAAGAGGAGTACGGGTAGAACTTATAGGCGATATATGGTTTTTTTGAGCATCTTCTATGATTTGATTTTGGCTGGCAAAAATATTGGTATTTACTGGTGTTTTTAGGGGATAGTTATTAATATTTTGATTGAAGTTTAATTGTTGTTCATCTGATTGAATAAATGTTTTTCCTCCTGGATTTTTCATCCATTGTTCTTGGGCTGTAAATGAATTGATTGATGTTTGAATTTCTGAACCACAAACTTCACAAAATTCGTTTGTGTCCGTATTTCTATTGTAAAAACATAAATTACAAGTAATAGCCATAATTATTGTCAAAAAAAATTATTTATTTAGGGGAAATATATTATTTTGTGTAAGTCCTGATATAACAATATGAAATAATTTGTCAGAAAAAACTTTAGGGGTTTGGTTTCCAAATCCCTTTGCGTTTGGGGAAAGGAGACCAAACCCCTACAATCAAATCTTACAACCTATTATTGCTATATTCAGAACTTACGCAGAAACTGGATTAATCAACAAAATTTTGTGGTTTGAACAACAATATCACAACAATAAACCCGGTTGATTTCTGGCTTTGTGTAACTTCTGTTATTCTGAAAAAATCTACTCCTTACTTTAACTTTTAACAAAAATTTAGAGGAGGTAATGCTCCTATTTTTGGTTCTATATCAGATAAATCTGAATCAATAACTGAGGAAATTGTTTGATTTTCTAAGTCTGTTAGATTATGAATATTCTGATAATTAACTGTAGGTAAGTCTAGCATAATACTACTGTCTCGATATCCTTCTTTTATATCTTCAATCCAAGTTTTAATAATTCCCTGCAACTGAATTTCATTGATTTTACAGTTACTTTGCTTTTCTAGTTCATTTTTAATTTTATTACATACTATGGGAGTAAAAAAAATTGTTGGCTGGTCTTCATAATATTGTCCTAAGTCTACAGTATATCTATATTTTTGATTAGTATTTTTTTTAGTAACATTTAGAGAATATTGAACCATAATAATTTCAAATAACTAAGAATTGATAACCATTCAGATATTAGCACTAAGCTATAGAATTTTCAATTAAATACTCATCAATTATCTAATCATAAAATGTAAGCATTCAGCCGTCAAATATTACTTTTGTTATTTCATAAAGCGATTCATTATTCAGAAGTTTTTTTTGACTATAAAAACCAGTTTTTAAGTTGATATTCGTTTAAATTTTCTCCTTAAAGTTGAAGTTTTTATTCCTAAATCCTGCAGTTCTTCAGGGGGAGGCTAGCTAATATCTGTTTGCGGAGCATCCCGCAGGAAATGCTTACAATAAAATTAGCTTAAGCTATACCAATCCTAAATAATTTTTCAAAACAAACCTAGAGATTAAATCTCTAAATTCTATCTGCACTTAGGTTCGGAAAGCTAACCCCTATAATAAAACATTACAAGCTTTTTAGGATTACTATATTTTGACTGAATTTAAAATTCTAGTCTGAGAATATAAAACTTTTATGAGACATCTCCAAAAAGAAAAAACAGGAAATCAATTCTTATCCATACATTATGAATTACTTCTTCCTATTGCCCATTGCCCATTGCCTATTCCCTCTTTTCTAGAGGAGTCTATTGGTCTTGACATAATTTAGTTTGATACTATAAAATATACAGCCATATTATAGTAAATTTCTCTAGTTCATTTATAGCAATCCTAAATAGATTTTCAGATTTCATAGTAGGGGTTTGTTTTCCAAACCCAAATGGAAAAGAATTTGGAGACTAAACCCCTGCAGTTTTTTCTCACAAATGATTTCTTATGACTATACCTTTCTATATTTCTGCAAATTAAAGAAGATGAATTTTATACAAAATAATATGGCAAAATTTCCCAAATATATATTTAGATTTGCCCTTGTACTTTGCATCGGTTTACTATCAGTTTTTCTCCTCTCTCCTGTCCAAGCTGAAGATGTAAAAATTATCAAAGCTCCAGTGATATTAGATAGTCGAATATTGTTAGAAATTGAACCTTTAGATAACTACACAGCTCAGGAGCGAGCTGCATCTATCACATCAACTTTAGAGTCAGCATTAGCTGATAGTATTGAACAAAAAATCCCGCCCAAGGTGGAACTACAAAAGAAAACACCTCCAAAACTCAAAGTAACTCCTTCTGAACAAAATGTGGAATTGACTGTTGATACTGCTCTCTTGGTAGAAGTAGAATCAGATGATAATCGCCTGTTAGTCAAAGTAGTTCCCATTGAGCAAAATTTAGAATTAATGGTTAACAGTCGTCTCTTGATGGAGGTAGAATCAGAAGAGGAGGCAAAAACATTGCAGGAACAACTCCAGCAGAGTTTAGATAAAATTTGGCAGGAACGGACAGCTAATACCAAAAATACCGAAATGTCTGAATTTGAATTAAGAATAGCACTCAAATATCTGACAATTGCTTTTGTGATCACTCTGTTGCTTCAGACAGGATTAGTATTACTATTTCGTCAAGTTCTACGTCGGAAGATCAAAAACCCTGAAAGACGTTGGTACTCATTGCAATTATTGGTTCTGGTCTTATTACAGGTAGGAGTATGGGCGACATTTATCTGGTATGGAGTCAAATTATTTCCCATAACTGAAGATTGGTTTTACCAAGTTGTTGAACATCTAAACAAAACATTTAGTAGCCAAATGTTTCAATTGGGAGAAGAGAAGATTTCTCTCAACCGCATATTAGCGATCGCTTTAACCGTTGTAGCACTTTGGATCGGGGTAAGTTGGTTTATTCGTATTCTCAAATCTCGCTTACTCCCACTCATAGAAGTTGAACGCAGTCACCAAGATGCAATTGCTTTTTTTGCTCAATATGCACTACTATCTATTGGCACACTCTTAATTATCAATGCTGGAGGAGTAGATTTTCAATCTATAGCTATTTTAATTGGGGCGCTGGGAATCGGTATTGGTTTTGGATTACAAAATATTGTGAAAGACTTTATTTGTGGATTAATTTTAATTGTCGTCCGTCCGATCAAAGTTGGAGAGTTAGTCCAGGTGGGAGAATTTCAAGGTTTAGTTCAACGCATTGGTACTAGGACTACTGATATCTCCAATATCGAACGCTACATTATTACTATTCCTAATTCTCGCTTTATTGAAGGGGAAGTGCTCAACTGGAACCGTAGTGGTATCACGAGGGTGAAAGCTTATGTAACAATTCCCTACGAAACAGATATTGACTTTGTCTACAGGGTTCTACTTGCTGCTGCACAAGTAGAACATCCAGATATTTTGCGTCATCCTCCCCCCAAGGTTAAATTTCGGGAATATATAGAAGATGGGTTGCAATTTCGGGTGGTAGCATTTATCCGCGATCCTCTGAAGCAACCAAAGGTGAGAACTCACTTATATAACCAGATAGAAATACATTTGCGCAAGTATGGCATTGATGTGGCTCGCCCTCAAAAAGACCTAACTCTCAAAGAACTCGACCCAGAAATCTATGGTTGGCTGCGATCGCAAACCTCTGATGAGTTCCGAGTTATATCTCAAGAAACTCAATTTCTTGAACCTCCTGTTATCAAAGAAGAGTACGACTGGGAGGCGATATCTAATGCAATGCGGGGAGAGAATGGAGTTTCTATCAAAGATCGACGGTTTAAGTTTAAGCTCTTTAAAAATGTCTTTTTAGGTTCGGAAGCAGTGGAGTGGTTAATGGTTAATGAACGAGCTACGAGGGAAGAGGCAATAATGATGGGTGAGTTAATGTTGCAACAAGAAATAATTCACCACATTTTTGATGAACATCGTTTTAAGGATGAACCTCTGTTTTATAGATTCTATAATGATGAGGAAGTAGAAAGTAATGTCGAATCCTGATAATTATTGTTTATAAAAAATATTGTAGGGGCGGGTTTTTCTAGAGATGTTTTGGTTGACTCTCAGATTTAGCTAAACCCGCCCTGTCGATTATTGTAGGGATGGGTTTTTCTAGAGATGTTTTGGTTGACTCTCAGATTTAGCTAAACCCGCCCTGTC
>NZ_JAYKGW010000213.1:0-35076 GCF_035285525.1 Okeania sp.
ATCCACCATCCTGGGGGCGGGTTTCTGTAGGGGCGGGTTTCACTGATTAGTTAACGGCTTTCACATTCAGCTAAATAAACCCGCCCTCAATAATATAATCCACCATCCTGGGGGCGGGTTTATGTAAATCCTAGAGTCAACATAAAAATTTCTGCCTACCATCCTGGGGGCGGGTTTATGTAAATCCTAGAGTCAACATAAAAATTTCTGCCTACCATCCTGGGGGCGGGTTTATGTAAATCCTAGAGTCAACATAAAAATTTCTGCCGAAACCCGCCCCTACTATTTTTTTGAATTGAAAATTTTTACCTAATCAAAAATGTCTAATAAACTTCTAATTAACTTATCAGTATTAATCCCAAAACCAACCGGAATATCCGTATATGCTAATAACATCCTACCTCAACTTCAACAACTTAATCCTACTCTGCTAACTCCTCATAAAATTCCTAATTTTAACTGCCATTTAATCCCCAATAACATGACACCCGATCAGGGAACCAAAGGTCATTTACGCAGACTACTTTGGACTCAATTTCAACTCTCAAATATCTATAAAAAATTACCAGGAAATCTACTTTTTTCTCCCCTTCCAGAAGCGCCATTATTTTCTCAGTGTCCTTATATTGTCATGGCTCACGATTTAATTCCTTTACGTTTTCCTAAACCTGGTTCTCGCTTAACTGCTTATTTCAAATATTATATTCCCCAAGTATTAAACCAAGCAGAACATATTATTTGTAATTCTCAAGCAACCGCAAAAGATATTACCGATTTTTTCCAAATATCCCCTCAAAAAATTACTCCTATTCCTTTAGGTTATGACTGTCAAAAATTCCAATTTTTAAACTTACCTACGCAAAATTACTTTCTTTATCTCGGTCGCCACGACCATCATAAAAATCTGCATCGCTTGATAAAAGCTTTTGCGAATTTACCTAAATTTTCCGAATATGAATTATGGCTCGCCGGACCTACAGATAATACCTATACCCCAACATTAAAAACTCAAATAAAAGAACTAGGTTTAACAAAATTAGTCAAATTTCTAGACTATGTTCCTTATTCAGAATTACCAATAATAATTAATCAAGCGATCGCTTTAGTTTTTCCTAGTTTGTGGGAAGGATTTGGTTTTCCAGTCTTAGAAGCAATGGCTTGTGGTACTCCAGTTATTACCTCTAATATTTCATCCTTGCCAGAAGTTGCTGGAGATGCAGCTATTTTAGTTAACCCGAAAAATGTTGGAGAAATAACTGATAATATGAATATTATTGCTAATGATCAGAAGGAGCGATCGCGACTAAGAAATTTAAGTTTGGCCAGAGCTAAACAGTTTAGTTGGAAAAAAACTGGTTTAGCGACCAGGGAAGTAATTCAGAAGATGATATAACTGGTTTTTGACCAAAAAAATAAGGTCTCAACCTTTCCACTTTAGTTGGAGGTACTGATAACTGATAACTGAAAGGAGCGATCGCGCCTCTTCACCTTAAGTATAGCTAGAACTAAACAGTTTAGTTGAGAAAAAACTGGTTTAGCTACTAGACAGATAATTTAGATAATTCTAAATTAAGGTTTAAGTTTTTTAAGCGATCGCTCCTTTCTTTTTTAGGGAACGTAAATTAACTGTGTCATTTTAAAACCCAGTTATATCATGTCCAGATAAAATGGCTATATAATGCTTGTTAACCGCTAAAATTGATTAGAATTACTCGTACATCAAGGTGCCATTACGATTAGTAATGTGATCGTCTAGATTGATTACAACTGATACCCATTGTTGAGCGCGTGTTTTACATTCACCAACTAGAAAACTAGGGCCAGATAATTCAGTAAAGCGGCAAGTCTCAATGAAGTTAGATGGCTGCCACACGAGATTTCCATCAACATTTTCTATATACGGATTCAAGTCGATCCCTGTTGGATTTGAAGTATAACCATCAGCCCTATAGCAAGTTGAAGACAGAAGTGAACCCATAACGTTAGAGTTGTAGCAGCTTTGACTAAAATCACCTAATGCCCAAGCTTGGTTAGCGAACATACCAAAGGAAATTGCAACAGTAAATAGGAAAGCAACTACAGCTTTGAATAATCTGTTTTTCATAACAATCAACTTTTCTTTCTTACTAGAGTAAATAATCAAGGTTAGCCAGATTACCTTGGTTTAAGATTCTCTGGTTTGCTTTTGAGGTTTCTTTTAAGTGCCTCTGCAAGAAAGACGATCTGGGAAGGCAGTTTCTGATTTTTTTTTGCTAACTCACAGTAACTTTACCAAACCAAAAACATTACCCTCCTGTATCCATCAACGATCTATGCCAAATCCACCGAATATTCTTCAATGAACTCTGAACATTCAGGAAAAGTTTCATCTCTCCCATTAACAGAGATATTAACCCAGATTTAGTATTATTCCCTGTCAAACTCCACCACATAACATACGGTCTCAACCATCGCGTCCGATCTCTTGATAAACAACAGACAACAGCTTTTTTCTGGGAACTTTTGCTAGCAGTCGCTCGGCAACAGGCAACACACAAAAAGGTAGAAATTTTTGTAGATATTGGGTAGTACACAAAAAGACTTTTCTGGGAATCTTTCCTTGTAGATCCCATAGATAGTCTAATAAAATTATTGGTTTTCTGAAGATGTCTATTATCCTTTGACTTTACCAAACTTTTCACGCACCCATCTTTTTCTACCTCAACTACCTCTACTTCAGTTAATTCTGTAGCAGTGTCCTGAATCTCCCAATCCACTTGCTCCCTTGACTCAACAGCACTCTCTAATTTTTCTGCCTCAACTACGCGATCGCCTTCTGCCTCTACCAATACTGTTTCCCTTTCCCGAATAGTCTGACTTAAATTATCCCCTCGCCCCACAGAAGTATCCACAAACTCAGACTTGTCCGCCTCTTCTAATGATCGAGAAATAAAATGGTCATCAAATTTAGGGCGATCGCCAGACAATTGTTTTGTCCCTACCTCGAACTCTTTCTTTTCTTCCGACTCAATACTCTGCTGCTTTTCCTTATTTTTCCTTGGGGTAGACAACTTCTCACCCCTACCTGCTGTAAAACTTACTTTCTCCTCAGTCCCCAGAAAATAGCTACTCAACTTCTTTTTAAGTTCTTTTCTCGCCAAATATATCCGCCTGCATACATTATCGTAGGATATCCCTTGCCGTGACGCAATTTCCTTATAGGTAAGCTCTTCATAAAAATGCAAAATAAAAGTCCCACGCAACCTTTCCGGTAAATTAGTGATCGCCCGTCGAGTCTCAATAGACCTCTCCTCTTTCTCCAGACGACTCTCTGGTGACTCCACCGCAGAAACCATAACCATCTCATTACTATCGCCTACCCATTCAATAGTGTCAACGCCCCTAGCTTTTCGAGAACGTCGAATAATATCAATACAGAGATTACGAGTCAACTGTACCAGCCAAGCCTTAAAATTAGCAATTTTATCCCCGAATTTTTGCACCTTTTCCCAAGCTTTCACCATTGCCTGACTGAGAACATCTTCCGCATCAGCGTGATTAAAGTTCATCAACCTAAGACAGCACACATATAGCAAATCTTTATGTTCAGTCCATTGCTGCCAAAACTGACAAACCAGATCGGGATTGCTCCTATCGGTTAAAGCAAAGTCCATTATATGTCCTCTTTCATCTGCAATTATCCATCTACACAATGTAGACGTACAGACATTCACTTATATGACCGATCAAAGTTCATATAATTTCAACTTTTCTTTGTAGTCAAAATCAATCGGTGATTAGCGATAATGCACAAGTAAAATCATTTGTCAATCTGATGAAAATAAAATATAAAAATGTATAGATATTAAAATATTTTATACTTAAACAAATTCTAATTATTATCTGCCAAAAATCTAATCAAAGTTCTTGTTGTCCAGGCCAAATATTTTTGGGGGGTTATTTAAAATCCTGATTACAAAAAAACTTCTTTACGTTTCTCATCCGACAGCTTTCATATTTAACTTGATTAAAATTATCCTAAGAGTTATAATGACAATTACAATTACCCTTAATACTGAAAACATTCATAACTTAGATTTATCCCCAGTTGAAAATCTAATTTCTCCCATCCTAAATGAAGGAGCGATCGCCTCTTCTGAACAACAGCTTAATTTTGTCATTAACTATCAGCAAGACCCTCAAGATCCTAGGGAACTTTCAGAAATTCCAGAAGTACGTTTATGGTTTATCCGTTTAGACAGTCGTTATCCTTGGCTACCATTTCTGCTCAACTGGAAAGAGGGAGAATTAGTTCGTTATACTGCAATGCTTGTCCCCCATCAATTTCATCGAACCGAAGGTATCCAATATAATCCAGAAGCATTAGAAATATTTCTCATGCACAAAATTTTTGTCTTGAGAGACTGGTTAAAGAAACAGAACATTTCTAGTAAATCTAGATTAATGTCTATATCTCAAATGTTAGGGTATGATTTAACAGAAGAATTTTTTGTATCAATTCCAGAATAATATCAGCGCCTAATTTGGAGAATCAGGTTCTACCATAAAAAAAGAGCGAAAACTCCTAGTTTGTAGGTAGAGGGTTTGGAGACCAAACCCCTACAGTGTTTAATTTTACCGATACTATCGAATTTAATATAAAAAAATTGCTTTTTTCTATACAATTGATTTTCTGATAGGTAAGAAAAATGATTTTTACCTATCAATAATGGATAATTAATTCATTCTGGGGAAGATTCAATAATTATCAATTATTAATTATAGTAATCCTAAATAGCTTGTAAGATTTTATCGTTGGGGTTTGGTTTCCTTTCCCCAAGTGCTAAGGGATTTAGAAACCAAACCCTACAACTTTTTCTCACATCTCATTCCTGATTGCTATGTTAATTATCAATCATCAATTATCCATTATCAATTAATCAACTATCCTCCCCACATTTTCTGTAATACTTCCTGGGGTGAAATATCCGCCATCTTCCCTGTAGAAGACTTAATCGCCACTATTCTGTCACTATTCGGTAATAATTTCTTCGGTTCCGTTGGACCAAACAGAGCCAGAGTATATGTGCCAACTGCAACTGCTAAGTGCATTGGGGCACTATCGGTACATAACATTAAATTAGCTGCAGCAATCATAGCAGCTAATTTTCCAATATCTCCAGGCATAACTACTTTTACATCCGGAGCAAATTCTTTAATTTCATTGACCCAGACTGCATCTTCAGGACCTTTCACTATTACTACAGGCAAGTTAGGTTGTTTCTCCTGGACATCTGCAATAATCTCCTGCCAATAATTGGTAGGATAAATTTTGTCAATACCCTTAACCTGAGCTAATTGACTTGAACCACCATGAATTAAAATATAGCCACTTTCTGCAATTCCTAATCTTTGCTGTTCAGCTTCGGCCCACTCAATATCCATTTTGGGGACATTAATTGATATTCCAGGGAAAGGAGTTGTAATCTTCATCCCTTGCAACAAATCATGGTACATCTGAGCAGCATATTGTTCAGTCTTCAGAGGTATAGGATCCGAGAGAAATATCGAGCCATTACCCCCATAACCCACCCGTTTAGGAATACCTGTCAACCATAACAAAAGGCCAACAGTCCAACGTTGTCCCAGGGAAATTACCGCTTCGTATTCGCGATCGCGCATAATACCCAAAAGGTTGCCCCAGTCTGCGAGACTATTGGCATCTTTAAAGTCATAGGTTAGGACATCCCGCACGGACTGAGAAACCCGGTATGCACCTTTGGAGCGAGGTTCTACAATTACATCAATTTGAGATTCTGGGTAGAATTTTTTTAGGTCATCCAGGGTAGGAAAAAATAAAATTTGGTCGCCTATTCCACCAGGGACAAGGGCTAGTATTCTCATGTTTAAAGGATTAAAGTTAATTATTAGTTCAATTTTAAGAGAGTTATGGTAAAAATTATATTATGTAAATACAGTTAAATATCTTAAGTCTTGAGTAATAATTTCAGAATTTATTTATAATTTTTGGTTGGTTACAACCTATTTAGGATTGCAAGATAAAGTATTTTTATATTGCAGCCAGATAATCCACTGCCATAGTTTAGTAAGAAAAATAATGACAATACATGAGTATGAAAATGCACTACTACTAAACTATTAAACGAAAATAACCCAATTATTAATTATTTATCTTTTTGAACTATTCTGGTTGATTTGACTCTGGATAGTTATTACGAATTTGTTCAGCTTCTGGACAATCTTCAGATACCAGAGGCTCAACATTACCCCTAGGAACTGAGGATAATTTTTGAGTAATAGCCCCTATACTTTCTAAACGGACCATTTCTTCCCAAGAACAGATTTCATCTTCTTCATCTGTTTCGTAGCGCATCGTTACTAAGTCTCCCTCTATATCCAAGATTTTTGCTTGTTCTATCCAACGCTGTTGGTCTCGCAAGAAAATACAGACCTCACGACCATCACAACAAAGTTGATATATCTTGCGTTGTAGCATTGGCTTTTTATACTCCCAATTAATAATTTGGTCAAATGTATTTTTCAATAATTAGGGTTTGCTGATTAAATCTAAAAGCATTAACATCTAAAGGTTTTAGCCTCATAACAACAGAAAGTGCTGTATTAATATTTTTGCCAAGATTCTATTATAATGTTGAACTTGCAATCCCAAGGAATTATTTTAGCAATATTTTTGACATTATGAGGCTAAATCTAGTAGAACTTAGAATTTAGAATAGGGCAGATTTAAGCTTTTTGCTGAAAAGTTTACCATAACTGATACAAAAAATGTAATTCTCTCATTCCGAACCAAAGTGTTTATGTTTCATGTGCGTAGCAAAGCAGTCCCTCAAGATACGAATTTCAGACAGCCAAAAATTGTTCCTAATTTGTAAGTTTTATATGTATCATTATTTTGGTTATTTTTAGATTTATAAGTTTGACATAAATTATAGCAATCCCAAATCATTTGCAAACAAAAACTATAGGGATTTAGTCTCAAAATTCTATCTTATGTTCAGGTTTAAAAACTCATATATTGACTAGGGTGACACAGCTAAAAATGTAGTGGCACCTCAAGTCTTAAATGTTACTTTAGGAAAAGGTAATTTCAGTTATCAGTAGAGAGTGAACCTCTGACTAAATTCGGAGGCTGGAAATACTGAGTTAAAAATTTTTCATCCCCGAACCAGGGGAAGCTTTATACCTCTTTTTTTTGGTAATAGAATGCTAATTTTTCAAATTTCTGAACTATTACTACCTACTCCCTAAGATAAACTAATCAAATAGAATTACTATATAAAACAGATATGAATTACACACCAACTTTAGCCAGAATATCTCTTTTTGAATTAGCACAATCTGGTGATTTTCAAGCTATTAGTCACTGGATAAATCAACAACTAAAACCCCAAGGAATTTCAGCTCGTATAGCTAAAGAAACTACTGGATATCTACAAATTTTAGTAGAATTTCAACGTGAACCTTCCGTAGATAGATTAATTCAATTTATCTGCCATAAACTTTGGCAACTCAATTCTCCTGTACTAAAAAGAGTAAACATTGCCGGACGTTTCCGAGGTTCATCTAATATACTTTGGAAACACTCTGTCAAAATTAATTTATCTGCCAAAAGAAACTTAAATAAACCATCTAATTTAGCAAATAAAACTGATAATATTAAATTCAAAACATTTCGTTCTTTGATTTTAATTGGTTCAACAGTAGCAGCTTTTATTTTAGGTTGTTGGGTAAGTTATTATGGAGTTATCCTTCAATATTCCAGTTCTGAGGTCGAAACTGCTACCGAAAAAGTAAAAGTAATTAATCATAAAAAAATAACTAATCCCAAAGATCCTAATGTCACCTTAATGTTTGGTGGAGATGTTAATCTATCCAATCCAGTTTCTAATGCAATGCAAGGAAATTATCAGTTACCTTTTGCCAAAATGGATGAATATAGAACAGCAGATTTAACTATAGTTAACTTAGACAATCCTTTAGCTCATTCCACTCTCAAAAGTGCAACTCAACCCAAAGAATTAACCGTCAATCCTAACTATGTTAAAGTATTAAAATCAGGAGGAATTGATCTAGTAAATTTAGCTAACGATCATACTATCGACTATACAGAAAAAACTTTAGAAGAAACAATAAAAACTCTAGAACATTCAGGCATTCATTCTTTAGGAGCTGGTAAAACCATAGACGAAGCCAGAAGGCCAAAAATTATTAAGGTTAAAGGCCAAAAAATTGCATATCTGAATTATTATGATACAGATGTTCAATCAAACACTACAGGCGTTAAAGTTAATATTAGCAATAGGGATAGGATATCCTCAGATATTCAAATTCTCAGAAAGCAGGTAGACTGGATAATTGTTAACTATCATTGGGGAGTTGAATTATCAGAATATCCTGGAGATTGGCAGATGGATATAGCTAGAATGACAATAGACCAAGGTGCTGATTTAGTAGTAGGACACCATCCGAAAGTATTGCAGGGAGCAGAAATTTATCAAGGGCGACCTATTATATATTCTTTGGGTAATTTTATTTTTGGAGATACTTCTAACCAAGAAAGTGATTATGAAACAGCGGTCTTGAAAGTATCCTTAAAACCAGGTAAAATGAAAGTTGAGTTTTTACCAGTAGTGGTTAGTCAATATCAACCTCAAATTGTCAAAGGTGAAAAAGGAGAAGAAATTCTCAAACACATTTCTCAAATTTCTAGTGCTTTTCATCAACCTATGAGAACTCCTGTAGAAATAAATCCAATTAATAAAGATTTTAATTTTGTTGGTATTGACTCTCTTTCTGGAGAAACAAATTCTCAGAATTTATCAACTCCAACCTTACCTAAATTACCTGAAAAATCTTCAGAATATAATGGAAATTCTATAAACTCTCCTGAAAAGAATTTAGAGGAAAAATCAGGTATTAATAAAAACAATATTTCTCTAACACCGAAATTAAATTCTCAAGGAACTTCCCAAGAAATAAAAGATTCTTTTATTGAAAAACCATTCATCAAAGAACCTTTTATTGAATTACCTCGTTTATGAATTTAATCAAAATTATAATAAGTCTTCAGCTATCAGTTATCACCAAAAAATTTGGTCTAAAATATCTGTTTTCAGAAGGTTAAAAGCGGTCGTTTCACTTTCGCTGCGCGACATGAAACCCCATATTCAATCGACCAATAAAAAAATAAACTTCCATATTTCAAGGCTCTTGCTTTCCTACGGAATACTCAGCAAACAGCCATAATTACTGATAACTGATAACTGAAATAATCTCTCCTATAAGGTTAACATATTATTACTGAGAGCTGAAAGCTAATAGCTGAATGCTTATCCTAAATATTAAATAGTAAATTCCTAAATTTCCATAAAAATTGTGTTTGCCATTGCACTGCAACAAAAAAAATATAAAACTTATACTCTCTCTGATTTAGCATTTAATTCTAGTATTAATGTAGTGCCAGAAAGAGGAGGAATAATTACCAGTTGGTGTGTGAAAAATCAGGAACTACTTTTCCTAGATTCCGAAAGATTTGATAATCCAGAATTAACTATTAGAGGTGGAATACCTATCTTGTTTCCTATCTGTGGTAACTTATCAAACAACAGATACAAATATAATCGTAATAATTACTTTATCAAGCGACATGGATTTGCACGAGACCTACCTTGGCAAGTTGTAGAAAATTCAACCAAAGATAAAGCTTCCATAACTCTAGTTTTAATCAGCAATATACTAACCAAAACAGTTTATCCATTCGACTTTAAACTTACCTTTACCTACCAACTCAAAGGTAATTCTCTAGAAATACTTCAAACTTATGCTAACTTAAGTAATACGGAAAGGATGCCATTTTCCACAGGACTCCATCCTTATTTCCTAGCTCCAAATAAGGAGCAACTCCGCTTTCATATTCCTTCCATGCAATATGTGGATCAGAAGAAAGGGACTCTACATGATAATAATTGCAAATTTGATTATAAACTGAACGAAGTAAATGCAATATTTAAAAGACTAACAGGTTTGGCCACAACTGTCTACGATCAAAGTCGTGGTTTGAGAATTACAATGAGTTATAGTTCTGCATACTCAACTCTTGTTTTCTGGACAGTTAAAAATCAGAATTTTTACTGTTTACAACCCTGGACAGCTCCTCCTAATTCTTTAAACACAGATTATCGTGTGGTTTATTTAGAACCAGGGTCTTCTTGTCAAATGGTAACTAGACTAACGGCAATATTTGTGTAATAGTTGGACTTTTTACTTAATAACCTGGGACACTGTTGATTGATTCCCCAAATCTGGACATAAATAAAGCCAAAAATTCATTTTTTCTGGCAAGTTGTCACAAAATATAAAATTTTTCTGCAAAACTATTGCAATATTTATTGTTACTATGCTAATCTTAGTAATTGTGAGATAAAAAAAGAGTGCAGCGGTTCTAGAACAACTAAAGTATTCTGAAAATATCAAATTCATCTACAGGAAAAACTTAATTCCTGACCTCAAATATAAATTAGGGTTGCTAGCTCAACGGTAGAGTACTCGGCTTTTAACCGATTTGTTCCGGGTTCGAATCCCGGGCAACCCATTGAATAATTAATAATTATCTCTTCTTATAAATTAAGATTCTAGTAGTGGACTGTTTCATCTAAAATGGTGCAATAGCTAGGGGCGGGTTTCTCAGGAAATTTTCCTAGATTTCTAGGATTTATACAAACCCGCCTCTGAAACGGTAGCTTATATCACTAGGGGCGGGTTTATCTAGTAAACCCATGAAAAATCGTTCTACGGTCGTATCGCTGCGCGACATGAAACGCATTTTTGTTATGCAACGTCCCTACTTGCAAAACCCGCCCCTACGGTGTCTTCCTAATGCACCATTTAAGATGAAACAATGCAGTAGGGTGCTTTAGCAAAGGGTAACGCACCATTCTCCAGGAAAGCTTTACCTATCCCACAGATTACTTAATAATTAATTATTTATGTGATTTTTGAATTAATTTAATAGTGATGCGTTACAGCTAGGGCCTAACGCACCCTACAAATCAGAAAATAAAATATAAAAATAATATTAATAGACAGAATCTTCATTTTGTCTTAAGATTGTTGTAGAAATTAAGCTTAAGTAAACCAACTTACTACAAGCTAATAACAAAAAAAATATTAGGAGGAAAAGGTATGGCTATCGTACCAATGCGCTTACTGCTAGACCATGCGGCAGAAAATGGTTATGGCATCCCTGCATATAATGTTAACAATATGGAACAAATTCAGTCCATTATGCAGGCTGCAGATGAAGCAGACAGTCCTGTAATTTTACAAGCTTCTCGTGGGGCACGTAAATATGCTGGAGAAAACTTCTTACGCCACTTAATTTTGGCCGCAGTAGAAACTTACCCTCATCTTCCTATTGCTATGCACCAAGATCATGGTAACTCTCCTTCTACTTGCTATTCCGCTATGCGCCACGGTTTCACTAGCGTCATGATGGATGGTTCTCTAGAAGCAGATGCTAAAACTCCAGCTAGCTTTGAATATAACGTTAATGTTACTGCTGAAGTAGTTAAGGTTGCTCACTCCATTGGTGTAAGTGTAGAAGGTGAACTAGGTTGTTTAGGTTCCTTAGAAACTGGTATGGGTGATAAGGAAGATGGACATGGAGCAGAAGGTGTCCTAACTCATGACCAACTTTTAACAGATCCAGATGAGGCTGTACAATTTGTAGAACAAACTCAAGTAGATGCTCTAGCAGTTGCTATTGGTACTAGCCATGGTGCTTATAAATTTACTCGTAAGCCTACTGGAGAAATTTTGGCGATTAGTCGCATTGAAGAAATTCACCGTCGTCTACCTAATACTCACTTAGTTATGCACGGTTCTTCTTCTGTTCCTGAAGATTTGTTGGCTATTATTAACCAGTATGGTGGTAAGATTCCAGAAACTTACGGTGTACCGGTTGAAGAAATACAAAAAGGTATTAAGAGTGGTGTTCGTAAGGTGAATATTGATACTGATAACCGCTTGGCTATTACTGCTGCTATTCGTGAAGCTGCTGCTAAGGATCCTTCTAACTTTGACCCTCGTCACTTCTTGAAGCCTTCTATTAAGTACATGAAGCAAGTATGTTTGGATCGTTATGAACAGTTTGGTACTGCTGGTAATGCTAGTAAAATTAAGGTTCAAACTTTAGATGAGTTTGCTGCTAAGTATGCTAGTGGAGAATTAGCTGCTACTACTAAGACTGCAGTTTCTGTGTAGTTTGTGAGAATTTTTTAGTTTAATTTCTCAATTATTTAATTGTTTAATGAGAAGTCTTTTAGGTAATTTAAGGCTTCTCATTTTTTTTCTAATTTCACTTTAGCAAGTTCTTGATATGTAGTTTGTTTGTCTACTATATCTTTGTCTATTTCTTCTCTATTAGTATGATAATAAGTTAATGCTGCATAAATTTGAGTTATTGTTAAATGATTTAATCTTCTGGCTATTTCTTCAACATTTTTCCCTTGATTATATAAACCAGCAATTCTACAAACCAATGTTCGAGTTCCTGCAATTATAGGACGACTACTATTAGAGTTAGGGTCAATAGCTATCAATGTGCTAATGTCAGTTATAGTTGCCAATATATTCTCCTTAAATTATCACAAATATTAACTACAATCTTCGATAAAATTCTAAGATTAATACACTTTATATTATCTTTAATTTAATTTAGTAAGCAGGCACAATTACCTCAATTTCAGTCTGTCAATTAAAATCATCTTCATTAAACGTATAAATAGCGCTTACCCCATGGTACTTCATAATAACAATGTGCATTAAATAAAATACTCTAGCCTTCTTTATAGGATTTATTTTAAGCAATTAAAACCATTGCTTAAATATCTGATTTGAAAATTTGAGAAGTTTTATATTGGGCATTTATTGTGTCTTCAGCAGTCAGAGGATTAGCGATAGATTTGGAACTGGTAACAACCGCATAAAACTCAGCAATAACTTGAGGTGATAGACAGAGAACTTCTGTTTTGCTAGGTCTTAAAACTTCTAAAGCTGCCCGATGTTTTTCTAAATTTTCTTTACTTCAATCAATTGAATATACCAGAATATTAGTATCTAAGTACCGTTTTATCTTGTTATTCGATACCATAAATATTACTTCTAGTTAGAGGTTCTTTGACTCCAATATCAGCAACTAACCAATCAAATTCTTGATGAAGTTGCTGCAATTCTTTTCGTTCCTTCATCTTCCTGTTGATTGAGATTTTGTGGAGAATTATTCTTTTGAGAAATAACCTTAAAAGCTGCAATAATTTGTTCTACTATAGCAATTTGTCTGGGAGTTAGACCTGTGACATCTATAACTTTATTTTTCATCATTATCCTCCTTAAAATTGATTATTTCTTGCCTTCCTTTATCAGTATTTAAGTTTATTAGGACTTACGGATGAACGTTGGTAGGGTGTATTTCGCTACGCGATATGAAAAGCGGAGCGTAACGCACCAATACTCTATATGTAGTGCCTCCCGTGTAAGTCCTGTTTAGTAAATTGGCAATCAATCATATTTTGTCGTCAATTTAGTGACAAAATTTTTATATTCTGAAGAATTTAATCCCCGTTGTAAAATTGCCAAAACTTTGGCTAAATCTCCTGTAATCAAAACTGCTTTATCCAACCATAATCCAGGAAAATATTCACTACAAATAATACCTTTTTCATTTGGTTTAAGTTTAACATATTTACCTTCTTTTAAGCGAAGCCAATCAAATTATCCATCATAAAATCGCCAAACTAAATATTCTTGAACTTGATTACTTCGATAAGCTTTTAACTTATCATGTAGATCGATAGAAGCGCTACTAGCTGAAATTTCTACGATTAATTCTGGCGCACCTTCTACATAACCATCTTTCCTATCTATTTACTTGAATTAATAGATGATTATTCTTACTGGTTGGATTTATTTTTTAGATATTGATATGCTTTTGCTTTCGCAAGAGTAATAATATGTTCTACCACTAAAAATTTATCAAATTCGCCTTTTTCTTCTATTGCTGCCCTCCTGGGAGGAGTTAGGGGTGGGTCTCCATTTTTGAGCGATAAATTAGGTTTTCTATTTGCTCTTTTGTTGGCTCAGAATATTAAAATTGAGTCAAACTTTCTGGGGTTATACCTCCAGCGATAAATTCAATAAATTCATCATAAACTTTGGTTGTTTGTATGGTTGTATTTATCATCATAAATTGTTACCTTATACCGTTTCACGGAAGTCAAAAGTCAAAATTCATGCATTATGATTTTATAGCTCAAAATTTTTCATAATGTAGCATAGCATAAGGTGTGAGGAGTCAGGAATCATATTTTTTCTAATATTAATTATTATGATCACAACCAAAACCTGGGAAGGGCGAATGGCATTTCCTAAGGTCATGCTCCGCAAACGCCCCTACTTGGGATTGACTAAAATGAAAACCCCTATAATTTTTGGAGATATCTATTAGAAACAGTTTGAATTATCAATTATTAATTATTAATTACTTTCACATTGTTCGTGAACTCCTCCCTGTTGACAAATATAGTTAATTTGATTCTGGTTTAAGTTCTTGGCAAAATTAAAATTAACTCCTTTTAAATTCTCGGATTTGAAACCATCTAGGGGATTAGTTAAAAATTGCTCTTCTTGAGTAGGTTTTGTTACTGCGAATTTTGCTCCTTTTAAATCTGTTCCACTTAAGTTTGCTCCTCGTAAATCTGCTAAACTTAAATCTGTATTTTGTAAATTAGCATTTTGCAGTTGAGCATTTCTAAAATCGGTATTATTTAACTTAGCTGAACTTAAGTTGGCTTTTTTTAAATTAGCTCTACTAAAGTTTGCCCCTGATAAATTTGCTCCTTGCCAATTAGATTCTCTTAAATCAGATGATTGAAAAATAGTACCTTCAGCTTTAACTTTACTTAAAGTAGCTTGGTATAATTTAGCTTCCGATAAATTAGCGCTTCCTAAATCTGCACCAGTAAAACTTGCCCCGGTTAAATTAGCTCGCTGTAAGTCAGTTTCGATTAACTTAGCACGGCTTAAATTGGCTTTTGTCATCACAGAATCTGGAATTTTAGCCTTATTCAGAGTTGCTCTAAATAAATCTGCACGCTCCATAAAGACTGGACCCATAATACCTGTTAAATTTGCTTCTATCAGATTTGCTCCACTAAAATCAGCAATTGAATCATCAAAAGTACCCAGACGATTATCTTTTCCAGGTCCATAAAAGCGACTATTCTTAAAACTAGCCTGATTGAGAATAGCACCTCTAAATTTCACTCCAGACAAATCTGTATTTTCTAATATCAAAGTAAAACTTGCTGGAGTAGAAGTAACTTGACCTAAATCTACTCTACTTAAATCAACATCTTTCACCGAACCACTATAAACTTTAAGAACCTTAGCGATCGCCTTTTGAGTTGCCCTGAGTTTTATAGATACCACCAGTTGCTCTTTAGTATTACCAGCATAACTTAAAGAGTCCAAATCATTTTTCAGAGCTTGATTTAAACGACGTAGCTCTGGTAGTACAGTTGGTCCAGCACTTACTAAAGATAATTGAATTCCATCAAGTACACTTTGTTCTTTTTCTTGCCCCAACAAATCTACCAATAATGGTATGGCACGAGGATCTTTAGTAGCACCAAGAGCTAAAACTGCCACTCGTCGTTCTTGAGGTTGAGTGGAAGTTAGAGACAACTTATTCACCAGAGCTAGAAACATATCATTATCTTGTTGTTTCAGCACCCGCCAATTTGCCTGGTCTTGAATATAAACCTGAGTACCAAAGATAGTTCCTAGAACTGAGAGTATACCCACAGTAGTCACAGTCAGTATGGCAATACCAGGATTTTGTTGTATCCAAGGCCATAAACGAAAATTTTCTGATTTTTGCTCACTCAGAATAATTGTGGTTACAGAAATTTGTTTCTCAGTATTACCGAAACTAAAAGGATTAGAATCTAATTGCCCGGAGCGAGCATCTACCACCAAAGTATTTCCTAATTGATCATGTCCAGTGCGATGTAGTTTATTGAGGCGAACAAAATAAATATCAACTAAGGAAGTTAGTCCTCCTAGTAAAAGCAGGATTCCCAGAGAAGGAAATGCCCCACTGAGATGCCAAATTAAATAGGCAGTTCCCATAGGTAATCCCCATTTTCCCAAACCCTCGCGAATTAAGGTTCTTTTCCAACCAGGAGAATTTCCCAAAGCTGACACAACTCTAACTTCAAACCAACGTTTCGGCAATGTTTGACCTGTTGTGGCTAATAGGTATAATTGCCAACTTACAATTATTGTAGGAGCTAATAATGCTCCAGACCATAATAAATTAGCTAAAGGAGTTACTTTTTGATAAGGATTTCGTAATGGTATTCCGAAAGTATTGGCAATTACTTCTGTAGTTTTTGCTACAACTGGGTTAAGAGGAACAGATTTATTGCCAAAGCTACCTAACTGGCCAAGCCAAAATGGAACTGCTCCACTCACTAAAATAAGAGATACTTCTGTAGTCCAAGCACCACATCTACGAACCCAGATTGGTAGTTGCTTAGATTTTAACTCCGACATAGATAATATAGATAAATATAGTAGTAATTTGTTCTATAGCAATTCTAAATTAGATTGTCATATTTTATTGTAGGGGTTTGGTCTCCAAACCCAAGCACATAAGCAGTTTAGTCTATATATTCCTAAAGCACTTTTCGTTGCCTGTGAGGTATACCCGCCCAGGCAAAATCAGACGTTATACTGGCAGTATCTGGAAGCTCGCACTATAAAACTTTCACCATTTACCACATTATTTGTTCAGGACTTACGCAGCAACCCTAGATATGGTGCTTAAAACCCTTGAACTGGTAGTTAAAAAACTCTATATATAGTACCTTTGCGTAAGTCCTGTTGTTATGAAGTATACCCGCGCGGGCAAAATCAGATGTTACACCCGCGGGTTCTGAAAACTCGCACTATAAAATTTTCACTATTTACCCTATAAATTATTTGTCGGAAATCTGCTGTAAATCTGCGCTTCACAATTTTTCATTTGTCTTTTTCCGAGTAATTAGGAGGTATGAAAAAACGATATCCAAAATAAATAACACCTCCAAATATTACTATTGTAATTAATAGAGAAACTAAACTAACAAAAGCTTCTAATATTTTGATGAGAAATATGGGAATAATAATTAATCCGGCAATTTTCCCCCATTGAGGAAGTGTTTTAAACCAGGCTAAGAAGTCTGCAAAAAAAACTTTAATTGATTTTTTTACATTATCTAAAGAATTGAATGAACTGGAAGCAGAATCATAATTTGGTTCCGAATTTTCTTGAAAGTTTTTATTTTTGTGATAATTCATTTGAGAATTATAATATCTAATTGAACAGATGAAATTATAGTATAGCAATCATATTTGATTCCTGTAGAAAATTCAAAAGCTTTTAGGGAACAGGGAATAGGGAACAGTCGTAGGTTGGTTTGAGGAACGAAACCCAACAATAGTCGTAGGTTGGGTTGAGGAACGAAACCCAACAATAGTAGGTTTAGTCGTAGGTTGGTTTGAGGAACGAAACCCAACAATAGTCGTAGGTTGGGTTGAGGAACGAAACCCAACAATAGTCGTAGGTTGGGTTGAGGAACGAAACCCAACAATAGTAGGTTTAGTCGTAGGTTGGGAAGTTCAGCGTTAGGGTTGCGTAGCATGGAACGAAACCCAACCTACGGCTACTCCCTACCTTATAATATTACAAAGGAATTAATTCGGAAAAATTGACTAATAATTGTTCATTATCTAATTCATCCCCTAAACGTGCTGGAGAAAAATGTATTTGAATACCCCGCAACTTTTCTTGGTAATGCAAATTAATCAAAGCTTTCAACCCTAGAGTCATAGCTCCCATACTCGCAAGATCGGTTTCAATATCTGGCACTTCTCCCTCGAACGCAACCGTTATCATTACCACTAAATTACCTGTAGGAGGTAAAGTCAAAAGTTCGTTATTTTCTTCGTCATCTTCATTTTCCCCAGAACTTAGGTAGCGTTGAGCAGAGTCTGTAAACAGTTCATCAAAAAAGTCTCCTGCTTCTCCCTCATCCCAAACAACGTCACCTTCGTTAGCTGCCGATTGCCAGTAGGTATCATATTGCAAGAGACTTTGACAGACTTCAACGAGTCTTTCCCCAACTACTTCCAAGTCACCTTCTGATTCAACTGCTTCCCTAACAGCTCTATTCAAAACACCCAATAAAGGTGTCACCTCTGAACCTGCTAAGTGTAGAAATAGACGAGAGACAACAAACCTGGTTTTGCCTGTAAATTTTTTGAAGTTATCTTGCCAAGAAGCCATAATTTTACGTTTGATGATGAGTAGGTATAATTTTACTTACCTGAAAATTGCCATAATGTCAAGAATAGTAGGATATTAAACATCTCCAGAAAAGAGGGAACACTTAACACTTAACCCTGAACAGGTAACCCACCCCTCACCCCTCCCATGAGGGGAAGAATTGATAATTTATGGATAAGAATTGATTTAATTTTTCATTTTTGGAGATGTCTATTTGTTATATCAAATCCGGTAGAATTAAAGCCTGAGTTTTAACCACGAATGGCGATAGGAATTATATTATTAGGACTTACGCATGCGAAACCCGGTTTCTACGATAAATCCTGGTTTTGAGCAGTAATAATCTACCCTCGTACGGGGTTTCTGGGTTCATCTGCGTAAGTCCTGATTATATCAAAAATCTGCTAGCTTTGGAGAATAAAATTCTACCATCAGAAAAGAGCGAAAAGTCCTAGTATGTAGAGAGTACGGTTCCCGATAAATTGGAGACCAAACCCCTACAATCTTTAATTCTACCGATACTACCGGATTTGATATTACTCAGAAACCATCAATGGAAGGGAGTTCTATCACTAATTATCCAGAGATGATATAACTCCTTATCCTTCTTGAGTCTTAACTACTCCCTAAATATTAATACTCTGGGGAGTTTTAGAAGGCAACAAATACCTGTAAGGTATCCGGTGCAAATTTCGCTGCTCAATAGTAACTTCCACCTGTTCCAGATTTTCCTGGAACTTCTCTAATAGAGATTTCACTTGCGCATCTGTAAAATGATCTTTGGGATATTCACCCAATCTCGTGTAATAAACAGAACCCAATAAATATGTAAGATTCAATTGATCTTGTGCTTGCTCTAGGGGAGGTAACAAATTCAAATAATCTTCCTCAGTTACCTCACCTTTAAGAATTGAACTTGGCAAATAACCAGCTAATGGAACCGCTGGAGCATAAGACATTATATCTTTTTGCGGGAAATTAACAGCAGCGTGTTGAGCGCTAGCAGTAAAAATAATCAACGTCACAGCATCAATTAAATACTTCCGGGTTTTGATACCCCCATCTTCACCAAAATCAGGTACACGGCCTCCATCATCAGCCATAACTTCCGCTGCCCAAGCTTGCAGTTCCCGATCTGCCTGAACCTCTTCATCTCTAGAATAATAAAGACTTAAATAATCTGAAACCCATTGATGAATAGCATCCCAAACCAACAAAGCATCATCCCGATAAGGATAAACAGGCAACAGTTCCTTATCGTCAACTCCTCGTTGTTGCAGTTGATTTGGTAACATAGCTGCATTAAAACCATAACTCTGCAACCCTAATACTGTCAAAACCCGAGCATTATCAATAGTAGCTGAAAGTAAACTATCAACCCCACCTCCAGGAGCAATCAACCTGTCTTGAGCGCCATCATTAATTGATAAAGTACCTTCAAAATGAGGACGTAACAACATACTTAGGCAATGATTTGGGGGCAGTTGTCGATGAGTCGGTGGAATAAATGCTCCCACAAATAAATTAGTTCTGGCTAAATGACTGACTGCCTCGTGAAAATTAGCATCCACTATTTGCACAACCGTTTTAGCAAATAACCAAGCATACTTAGAAGAGTTGGGAGTAAAAATGGGGTTATCCGTTCCTGGAGTTTGACCGCATTGAATAGCTACAGGAAGTAATTTACGGTTTGAATCTGAACCTTTGGGCACCGCAAATAAAGCTAGAGGCGCATAAATATACTTTTGTTCTTTGGGGAATGTACCATTAATCGCACCTTCTAAAATTTTATAATCTGCTAGATAAAGTCGTCCTTCTGCTCCCGCTGTTTCTAATGAATCATCACTACCCATCACTGCTTGATATTGGGTATTTGTAACCGGAAAACGTTTGTCAAGATTTGATACCCGCTCAATCATCAGAGGATTATAACCTGCTACTCGCATATAAGCGAATACTTCATCTTCTGTAAAAGTATGAGCGATGCTTGGTATCCCTCCTGTTTCTGGAAATAGTTCTTTATAGGAGAAAAGTTTTTGATAGTCTTCAAGACTCGTAACATGACCTTCTGGACGTCCTTTCTCTAATACTGTTCCAACTTCGTTCTTAATATTCTTAAGTATTGACAGACCATTTTCCTTCAGAAGGGAAATCAAGAAGTCATCTATTTCACGAAAATCATTAGGTACTCCTTGACTTAATAATTGTTGAGTTAATAATAAATTTTGACTCAAAAATAATTGAATAAAAAATGGTAGAGTTTTATTCTCTTTTCCCATTTTCATTGATTTTATCTGCTCATAAATTACTGCTAAAATATATTCAATCACATCATCTCTGACTCCACGATTTCCTCGATTTCCCCGGTTTGTAATTAGGGTATTTAGAAATAGCAAACGTATGTTTTTTACTAATAATAAATACCATTCTTGAGAAGGTTTCTCTCGCTTTGGTAATTTATTCACCATTGCCACAGGAGGAATGTATGTATAGTTATATTGATATTCTTGTCTGGCTACTTCTAGACTCGGACTTACTGATGAACAGGTAGTGTTTTTTGATTGGTTAATCATGTTCAATAATTTTTTGGTATGGTGCTACTTGAATAGGGAATAGGGAACAGTTGAATATTAAGGGGTTTCAGGATGTAGAAATATCCGCGCCCTTTGGTTCTACTGCTATATTAAATTTTAGGACTTACAAGGGAGAAACCTGGTTTCTAGGATAAATCCTTGTTTTAAGCAATAGCAGTCTAGGCTTGTAGCGGGTTTCTGGGTTCATCTGCGTCAGTCCTGAAATTTTTTACCATACTAACATTAATAGGACTTACGCAGAACCCCTATACAGTGCTTTCCGTTGCCCGTGAGGGTGTACCCCATGGGTAATATGCCGACACTATAATATTTCCACCATTTACCCTGTACATTATTCGCCCTCAATCTGCTCTATATAAATAAGGGCGAATGGCATTGGCCTCTACAGAGCCTCTATATTTTCATATTTTTTGTAATATCATGTCGGGATAATCAGTTATCAAAAAACTTTTTCCCCTTCAACCTTTCTTTTTCTTCTGCCTTCCTTTGGCTTCAAAATTAAATATATTTTTGCAACAATAATTCTAACTTTTCTTTAGTTGCCGCAGGTACTTTATCCAAAGGAGTCAAAATAGCATTTTTTAAAGCTGAATGTGAATCAGAAACAAACATATTTTCACTCAATCTCCGCACAGTTTCCTGAATAACTTTTTGCGCATTCACCGCATTTTTCTTTAAATTATTCACCACCATTTCTACAGTCACGCTATCATGTTCTTCATGCCAACAATCGTAATCTGTAGACAAAGCTAAAGTTGCATAAGCTATTTCCGCTTCCCTTGCTAACTTAGCTTCCGGTAAATTTGTCATGCCAATAACTGCTGCACCCCAACTGCGATATAAATTTGACTCCGCTTTAGTAGAAAAAGCAGGACCCTCCATGCATAAATAAGTACCAGTGCGATGTATACTTATATCTGATAAATTCAAACTTTCCGCAGCATCCGCCAGGATTTTTGCTAGTTGAGGACAAGTGGGATTTTCAAAAGTAATGTGTGCAACTATTCCTTCACCGAAAAAGGTTGATACCCGACTTTTTGTCCGATCAATAAATTGGTCTACCACCACTAAATCTAGGGGTTTAACTTCTTCTTTGAGAGAACCTACTGCGGAAGCAGATATTAAATATTCCACACCGAGACTTTTCATACCATAGATATTGGCACGAAATGGTAATTCCGATGGTAATAAAGCATGGTTGCGATCGTGTCTGGGAAGAAAAGCGACTCGTGTTCCTTCTAACGTACCAACAATAAAAGTATCAGAGGGAGAACCGAAAGGTGTATCTACCTTAATCTCTTCTATATCTTTGAGTGCCTCTATTTTGTATAAACCACTACCGCCAATAATGCCAATCTTTGCTTCTGTCATTTCAGTTATCAGTTATTAGTTATTAGTATCTCCTAGTTTAGTAGGAGGTTTGGAAACCAGAATTTTCTTTTTCATCCCCTCGAAAGGGAATGTTGGAGACCTTGTTTTTTGGCCATGCTTGAGATTCTTGGTATTCCTTTTAACTCCCCCGGCCGGAAATCCCGCGCTCTCGCCCTTACGGGGGAGCGTCGGGATGAAAGCCTGGCTAGAGTGTTTGGTTTTACTATTAGACATCTCCAGAAAAGGTTCTCAAAGTCTTACCCCGCCGTTCCCAAATTGGCATTTTTGGAGATGTCTATTGTCCTGTTTGCTATAGCTATTGACAATTATATACACAGCTATTACAACAACTACTTGAGAAATCCTGGTAGATTCGGCCATGCTACTGAAATATAAGTACAAGCTCAAGCCAAATAAGAGTCAAGCAGTAATTGTATCTAACTGGTTGTCCATGGCTAGAAAACAATATAATTACCGTTTAGCCTTTCAGCTAAACTGGTTTGAAGCCACGCGCACACCAGTAAACTTTTGTCCTCTTAATGTTTCAGTAGTACCAGTAGAGCGGATTTATCAAAACATACCAGAGTTTAGAACACAAACCAGGGATGGTAGAAAAAAAGGCAGTGATGGCAACCCAATAACGAAGAAAGGGGATAAGCACCCAAATATAATTAATGGTTATGTTTTGTGGCAAAGTGTTCAGCTAGCAGATTTAGCACAAACCAAAAAACTCTTCCCTGAATACAAGTCGATGCACTCCCAGGTATGGCAAGATGTGATCCAACACGTACCAACTAAGATGGACAACTTGGCAAACTCCCCTACTTCCTAAATTTAAGCCTTCCTTCTTTCTTATTGCTTTTTTCTTCTTTGCGTAAGTCCTGTTTATCTTAAAAAGAACAGATTTTAAACCTCTAAGAATTAATTATCAATTATTAATGATTCAAAGAAGCCAAAATCCACTATAAGTCATTCCCGAATCATCGGGTTGCACTAATAAAAAATGTAACCCCTGAGTTGGCTCTTTTCTCTCCTCATAAACTTGACCTGCTGCCGATACTTCTCTATCTGAAAAAGTAGCAACTACCCACCTATCTACTAACCCTGTCTCTAAAATTAATCCATCAGGTTCCCCAGGAATATAATTTAAAAGATATGGTTCGGCAGTTTCTAACCATCTAGCTAATCTCATAGACTGACGACCGCCATCTATAACTACTCCTGGTACTGGCAATATTGAAGATAATCCCAAATTCAAAGGTAACAGAAATTCTGGCGCTCCCAAAATAGGTATGGGGCGTTCCATAATATCCTGAATATTACCAGCAGGCAAAGAAGCAAACCTCCAGCGATCGCCCCACAAATTTTCCGCTAATGGTACTGGTGGAGGAACATCTAACAATAAGGGGTTGTAAAATTCTCCATTATATGCTTCCATCTCCTGATATTTTTCTGCTCTTTCGAGTAACCATTGTTTTAAAGCGGTTGTTCGTCTAGTTGGTTGGACTTTCAGCCCTAAAGTTTGAGCAGCAGTTTCGATTAACCCCAAACATTGAGGTCGAAATACTTGAATGATATTTGGTAAACTTTGGTCTTGAGCTAATTTTTGCAGTTGTGCCACAACCCAGTTAGCGTTAACTTCTGACTGGGGACACATAGCCATAAATTCTAAGTTACGATTGGGAGTACAAATTAATAATTCCCATAATTTTTGGCCTTGTTTATCCTGGAGGGGGCGACGGTAATAATCTATTTGCCAGATAGTTTTAGTATCCATTTATTTTGAAGGAAGAGAGAAGAAGCCAAAATAATTATAAAGGATAGCCTAGTAGTCAATTGTTTCAATTAGAATAATTAGTTATATTTTTAGGCAAGAGAAAATAGACCTCGCTAATCAGAAACCCCGTTTTTTGAAAAAACCGGGTTTGTAGCCCCACAAGCTCAAATAAATCTAAAACGAATTTCTCTATAACTCTGATTCCTCCTAAATTCCCATCCTGGGAGGGGTTAGAGGTAGGTTTACTCCCTACTCCCTACTCTCTACCTCCACCATCAGAATTTCCATACGCAAACCCTAATTAATTTCCACCCGTTCAACTGTGCCATTTTTTTATAGCAATGAGCACTGGTATATTTACAAATCTCAGGAGTTGTCCAATAGCTAAAAGCCTTATATTATCGGCGATTCATTCTCCCTGTTCCCACCTTCTGTGTTCCCTCTTCCCTGCACGCAGCATTATACATTGTTCTTTATGAGTGGCAGAGTGACGATTTTCTTCTTTTTTAGTCATATATTAGGGCTAATTTTTAGATTGCAATTTTTTATTGGATGGTGTTTTCAAATTTTCGTAACTTACAGTGGTTTTCTTGTCAGTAGACCACCTTCCCTATTAGCAGTCTAATATTATGCTTAGTTGAATAGTTACACTGCTAGAGGTAAACTCTTTAGAGATTTTCGTTAAAATTAACCAAATATTAACCTATTGTTAATTGAATCCTATGATTAATCCTACCTTGAGTCAATTTGGTACAACAATGTCCCGCCTTACGGGTGTGCGAGCTATTATGGCAGATATTATTGCTACTCTACGAGCAGGCCAAGGTCAGGAATTTCTCAATTTTAGTTCTGGAAATCCTTTGGTTTTGCCAGAGGTAGAAAAATTGTGGAGAGATACTACCACAAAGTTATTAGCAAGTCAAGAATATGGAGAAGTTGTAGGACGTTACGGTTCGTCTCAGGGCTATCAACCTTTTATTGATGCAGTGGTTAATGATTTTAATTATCGCTATGGATTGAGTTTGAGCGATCGCAATGTTTTAATTACTCCAGGTTCTCAGTCTATATATTTTTATGCTGCTAATGCTTTTGGTGGATATACTAAGGACCAAATTCTGAAAAAAATTGTCCTACCTCTGAGTCCAGACTATACGGGTTATGGCGGAGTTAGTTTTACCCCAGAGGCAGTGGTGGCCTACAAACCAACTCTGGATATTGATTTTGAGGGTAATCGCTTCAAATATTGTCCTGACTTTAGTCAATTGGTGATTGATGAGAATACTGGTTGTGTGATTTTTTCTCGTCCTTGTAATCCTACTGGAAATGTAATTAGTGCTGATGAGGTCAAGAAAATTGCCCATCAAGCTGCTATTTATAATGTGCCAGTATTTGTGGACGCTGCTTATGCTCCTCCTTATCCAGGGTTAAATTTTGTGGAGATGGAACCTGTTTTTGGCGAAAATATTGTACACTGTCTGAGTTTATCAAAGGCTGGACTTCCCGGAGAAAGAATTGGCATTGCTATTGGAGATGAAGGAATAATTCAGGTTTTGCAGGCGTTTCAGACTAATATGTGTATTCATTCTCCTCGTTATGGACAGGCGATCGCTACTGATGCAATTAATTCTGGCGCTTTGGCTGAAATTTCTAGTCAAGTAATTCGACCTTTTTATCAAAATAAATTTTCGATTTTAGAATCAACTTTAGAAAGAGCTTTGCCGAAAAATTTACCCTGGTTTCTCCATCGTTTTGAGGGAGCTATTTTTGCTTGGTTGTGGTTAAAGGGTTTACCCATGACTGATTGGGAGTTTTACCAAAAGTTGAAAGAAGTGGGAGTTATTGTTGTACCTGGTAGTTCATTTTTCCCTGGTTTAAGAGAAGAATGGGTTCATAAACAAGAGTGTATTCGGATTAGTTTGACAGCTTCTGATGAGGATATTCAAGAAGGAATGAAACGTTTGGCGAAGATGGTAATTTCTATTTTTTAAAAAGGCAACAGGGAACCCACCCCTATAGTGAATAATTTATTGATGATAATTGATTTTACTTTATATTATGACTCAAGCTGAAACCCAAGCCAAACTTATCAGCTTGAAGGAATTGAATATCAGGGAAAAGGCGCAGAATTAATAGTTGAAGAAGAAGAACTAGCTTGTGAATATTTAGACAAGTTTGGCAAGTACAATATTCATACTAATAATTGTGAAATGTTGGCTTGGTATGTGATTACTGGAAGACCTTATTATGGGCAAATGCCAGAAAAATTTCACACGGCAATTGGAGCTAAAATAGTTGATCTTGTGCAACCTGTTTTAAGACCTAGAGAAATAGTTAATCATTAGTATGAACAAGTAATAATTCGTAAACTTAATGATAACCTAGAAAAAGCAAAACTTGCTTGATTAAAATCAGAGTAAGCAATCAGTGGTGATTTTTGGAAACAAAGAGATGCCAAGAAAAATTAGATTTGGCAAATCGTAGGGTTTTGGTCTCCAAACCCAAACTTTAGAATTACTATACAACAATTTGTATAGACTGAATTGCTCAATAACTCAATCAATAGGGTTCATTTATAGCGCTACGCCCAGGGAACAGGTATGGAGGGAACACTTAACTGGGAGAATAAATTGCCTATAATATAAAGCTTTGAGCTGCTTGGACACCTCCTGAAATTTGTAAATATTAAGTGCGCACATTGCTATAAGACGAAAACTCATAAGATATGGAACCATTATATAGGCTTTTTAGACTCCAAAACTGCCCAAAAAATTCTTAACTGAACTGTATTGTTCAAGAACTCACTTTATTATTATTGATAACTGCTGATAAATATCGCAACTTTATAGAATTTTTTACAGTCATGAATACATTGACAATCCCCCCTTTAAAAGGGGGAATTTTTGTGAGATTTTCCCCTTTATAAAAGATGCTTAATAAACATCTTTTTTACATCAAATTTAGACATTCTAGAGAAGTTATGTGTTTGCTATTCAATGAATATTCTGGGGTAGTAAAGGTATTTAATTAGAGGCTTTTATCCCACCATCTCTTCACCCCATCATCTCCACACCCCCTCATCTCCACACCCCCCATTCCCAGGGTTTCAAAAGTTCCTTATCAATGAAATTACTCCTTTTATAAGCAAGACTTAATTTTCAGGATTTAAGTTTTAAAAGTTGAAAATTATCCTCATATAGAGTATGCTAAATACGTCAATATTCTACGAATAGAAAAAACACTATTTAAAAATGATAACTGTCAAAGAACCAAGAGAAAAACCACTATATTTTCTCAGTGAACAAGGACTTGAACGAGAATTTATTGAAAATGTATCAGTCAAACTTGATGATGCCAAAAAATTGATTAATATAAGTCGTCAAAAACAGCTTCAAAAAATATCTAATATTTAGGGTAGTGGTGTAGTAGTGATACTGGGATAGAAGATAAACTATGGCTCTTAGATTATTCCCTTGAAACCGATAAGGGGCTTTTTTCTTCCCTGTTCCCTATTTCCTTACCCTTGATTTTGATTTTGTAGTTTCATTTATTAAAAATTGCATATACCGAGTTTCTCACTAAAACACTATGATAAGCTCGGCTCATTTTCTCTGCTTTGTTATTTATCCTTATTTTCTGAACATATTTGCAACCTTTTATTTACCCTAATTAATAATACTTTTCCTTATATTAAAAATTGTCCTGGTTAAATCAGAGGTTGAGTGAATAACCTATAAAGGGATAACAAATGAGGGGTGAAACCCATTATACAAGTAATTAATACTATCTAAGGAGGTCCAATGCTACAGACTTTGAAAATTGATACAACCCACAACATTAATCCTTTAACTGATAACTTCAGAGTTCACAATAGTAACAGGTATAAATTTGTAGCGACTCCTGAGCGTAACCAAATTGAATCAGAATTATTGAGATTTGCAAGTATGCCCAGTTGTATTCACCTTGGACTACAAAATTTAAAATCTTTTGAAGTAATAAATCATCAATTTCAGAATTGGGGCCTAAGTTTCTCTAATGCGATCGCTATCGAACCATCGAATCCTGCTTTTGGAGTTCCTTTAGGTGTTAGAGTTATTATGGGAGCGCCAAAAAGTGGCCTCATAGAAATTACCTTCAAATATCCAGTCAAGTTTGTCAGTGGATTAATCACAAGTTCTCGCCGAACTGTTTTGTCAGCTTACGATCAAAATGAAGAACTTTTAGCTGAAGATGAAATGCCAACTTCAAATTTGCTAAACTCTAATTCAATTATTACTCCAAATGCTAAACTAAAGGTGACTGGTAAAGATATTTACAAAGTAATCTTCTATTCTTTTGATGGTCAGCTTATAATTACAGATTTGAGCTTTGGATTTTAATTTAGGGAGTAGGAGGGAGTAGGGACTAGGGAGTAGGGAGTAGGAAAAAAAAGGTTGAAGAGAAGACATTTTTTTTATTAATTATGATCCGGATATGATATAATAATAAGTTTTAAACATTTAGCTTGGACAGCTTTATTAATAATTAATAATTACCGAAAAATTGTGGGTATGCGCCTCCCCCTTTTAAGGGAAAAAAAAAGAGAATACTCGTTATTTATGCCAAGGCTCTTGCTTTCCTAGGTCATGCTGCGCAAACAGCTAGAGGTACTGATAACTGATAACTGATAGCTGAAATGACCTCTTCTTATAAACAAGAGAATTGGCTAAAAGGAATTTTTTTCTTTTCTTGGTCGATGGGATATGCCGTTTCACTACGCGACATGAAAAGCGGAGCTTTGCGGAGCACAAAACGACCGCAAAAGAGGGAACAGGGAACACTAGATATGGGGGAACAGGAAGAAAGAATTGATAATTTATGGATAAGAATTGATTTGATTTTTGATTTTTGGAGATGTCTAATAGAGAGGCTTTATATCTTAATTTTTTTTTGGGTAAAATTAATTTGATTTTTTGTGGTATAGGGAATAAATAAATTAGTGGTCTTGCTGAAATGTTAAATAATGCCCAAGTTTTATTTGTCCCCTGGTTACATTTTCACCAACCTCCGATTTGGCATAATGGCCAATTGCAGGGAAACCTAGAAAAAATGCTGAATGGTGAACCTAACTCAGAAGAGTGTTGGAATGCTCAATGGTTTGCCCAAGCATACAAAAATCCGGCTCGCTATGCTAAACAACTATCTGAAGAAGGTCATCAACCCCGGATGATGGTAGATTATTCGGGAGTATTGTTGGAAGAGATGGGAAAACTCTCTACAAATGGTATTTTCTCTAATCTTTATGTTGATGGGGAAGCGGTAGGAGACGTGATTAGTCTGTGGCGAGAAGTTCTGACAGAATATTCCGATACAATAGAATTTGCTGGTAGTGCATACAGTCATTGTTATTTTCCTGCTACTCCGGAACGAGACCACGAAGCTCAAATTATGGAATGGCGAAAGGTGTTTGCAGATTTGTTTGGGGAGGATGCGTTATCACGAGTTAGAGGTTTTTTTCCACCGGAGATGGGAATGACTGGTGATTCCGCAGAAGCATTGAGATTTATTCGTTTGTTGAAAAAGTGCGGTTATGAGTGGATTATTTTACCGAATGCAGCATTGGAACATCCTGAAGGTTGGAGTACACCAGAGTTAGAAAACCGAGTACATTGGTTGGTGGTGGAATCAGGGGGTGAGTCGGAACGTATTCTCTGTGTGGTGAGGGATACGGATATGGGGATTCGACAACAAAGTGGTCAAAATGCTGAGGGTTGTATTAGTGATGTGCGATATCGTGGTGGAGTGGTGGGAATGAAACCTCCTGGTTTGGTGGTGCCGACTTCTGATGGGGAGAATGGTAATGTGATGATGTTTGAATATTTTAAAAATTCTTTTGCTCCTCTGTTTCGGGAACGCGATCGCTGGTTGGATGTGGGTTTTATGACGGTGAGTGAATATATTGATAGTTATTTATCAGCAGGAGCAGTAACGGAGGTAAGGTTGAAGTCAACGGGAGGTTCGTGGATAGGAGGTCATCAACAATGGCAAGAGGGAGATTTGCGACAAGAGGTATTGGCAGCAGTGGAAGAGTTGAGTCAAGATTATGTCAAGGTTGTGGAGTCTGGCAAGGGTTCGGATGAAAAAAGTAGAGCGTTATTGTTGTGTGAAACCAGTTGTTTTGTTTATTGGGGTTCTGATTTTTGGGCGCAACAGGCAAAATTATTTATTGAGTGGGCAAAAGGAGTGCGGGAGTAGGGAAGTAGGGGAGTGGGGGAGAGTTAGTGCGATCTGAGAACATTTGTTTTAGTTGTCTCAAAATGATCGAGTTTTGACCCTAACTATCAGAAAATTTGGCCCTGAAAAATACTCTAAACGGTAGTGGTGCATTGTAATGGTCGTGCATTTTCATTACCTTTGTTAGGATGCACAGTGGGAGCATCTTGCTCCCGCGTAGCTGTATTCCTTATTTGCTCTATACCATTACTATGCAGGACTACCCTCTAAACTCTTCCCTGTTCCCTATTCCCTATATACTTAGAATTTTCTGTAATTTGACTCCTGAGTTATGACTTATGACTTATATTTGTTAATTTATCAAGATTTACATATAAAATAAAGACGATTTTGAAATTCAGTAGCAGGAGTAAAGCTTTGAACAACAAAAGTCTGTCAGAAGATTCATCATTAATCCCAGAAACTGTTGTGGATGAAGTTCCCGAAGCAGTAAGAGACCCTCAAAAGCATGAGGAAATTATTTCTACTCAACCTAACAACAAAAAATGGATTTGGAGCTGGGTAGGAATAATTGTTTTGGTTGGAGTAATTACTTTAGTATTACAAGTTTTATCTAATCTCAATCAAGTCAGTGCTTCATCATCTGAAGCTGAAACTGATAGTATTCAAGTAGATAATTCTGTTTCTACAGAGACTGCTAAAATTGAATCTGAAAAAAATATTTTAGCAGATTTACCTTATTCAGAAATACCAGAAAAAGAACTAGATTATGTAGTTGCTGATAGTGATATTCGACTGGAAATAAATGCAGCTAGAAAGTTTCAAGAAATGCTGAATGCAGCTAGAAATAATGGGATTAATTTAGTAGTTTTAAGAGGTTTTTTGTCTAAGTCTGATTTGGAAGCTTTGGTGAGTAATGCTAATACTATTGGGGAAAATTATAATAACAATTTTTCACCTTTAAGTTATGGGGAATATATTACAGGTTATGCTGTTGATATTGGGGATAAAAATGCACCGGAAGCTTATCAAAATGTAGAGTTTGAAAATACGACAGCTTTTCAGTGGTTAAAAAATAATGCTGCCTATTTTAGCTTTGAAATGATACCTGTCGATGATGAGAAAATTGTTGGTTATGAACCTTGGCATTGGCGTTATGTAGGCGATCGCCGCAGTCTAGAAACTTTTTATAAAAGTCTACCGAGTAATATCTCTGAAGAGTCAGAGTTAATAGAAGAAAGTTCAGAATTAAGGTAAGCATTCAGCTATATAAATTCTATTTTATTAGTGTCAAAAATATTGCCTTTTTTCGGCAATAGGTATGGAGGAAATGGTTTAATAATGGATAATTGATAATAGATAATTGATAATTACCTTTCCCTAAAAACGGATAGGATTGAATAAAAGGAAAAAATTTATTTTTTTTCCCTTGAAAGGGTCGGCTTTAAACCTGAGTTATTTAATTATTTAATTATTTAATTATTAATGATTTGGTAAGAGTTTCAGAGTTTATTTCTAATTTTTGATTTGTTGCATTTAGGATTGCTATATTAGCATTCAGCATTTCCTGCGGAATACTTCGCAGGTATAACTTTTAATTCTTTTTAGAGGCTAATTCCTTCTTTTGTATATTAATAAATTATAATAATTCAAAGCTGTTAACGCAGTTCCTCTGTTTGCGGAGAAGTCCGTTTGCGAAGCATTCCGGAGGAAAGAAGAAAAGGCTAGCTGATAGCTGATAGCTAATAACTGATAGCTAAATGCTTACGAATTAAGTACAGGTGAATAATTATTATTTAGGATAATGGAAAAAATTAATAAATTAGCAATTGTCGGTGGAACCCACGGAAATGAATTTACAGGAATATACCTGGTTAAAAAGTTTGAAAAGTTTCCTGATTTGATTAGTAGAACAAATTTTGAGACTAACACATTATTGGCTAATCCCAAAGCATTTGAGTTAGTTAGAAGATATGTTGATACAGATTTAAACCGTTGTTTTAAAGCCGAATATTTAGAAAAGGATACTAATCTTAACTATGAACAAAGTAGAGCCAGGTTTATTAATCAAATGTTAGGTCCGAAAGGAAATCCTAAATTTGATTTTATTTTAGATTTGCATACTACTACTGCTAATATGGGATTAACAATTGTTTTAGTAAATAATCATCCTTTTAATTTAAAAATGGTTGCTTATTTAAGTTCATTTGAACCAGATTTGAAGGTGTATAGTTGGATTAATCCAGGAGTGGAAAATTCTTTTGTCAATTCTATATGTGAATGTAGTTTAGGTATTGAAGTAGGTCCGATTGCTCCAGGAACTCTTCAGGCAGATTTATTTCAGAAAACCGAAAAATTAGTGCAAAGAAGTTTAGATTTTATTGAACAATTTAATGAAGGTAAGCTACATCATATAAATCGGGATATTGTAGTTTATAAACATTTAAAAGTTGTGGATTATCCTAAAAATAAACATGGAGAAATAACCGCAATGATTCACCCTGAGCTGCAAGGGAGAGATTATCAAAAATTAAATCCGGGCGCTCCCATCTTTTTAACTTTTGATGGTGAAACAATTTGTTATGATGAGGAAAGTTCTGTATGGCCTGTTTTTATTAATGAGGTAGCTTATTATGAAAAAGGAATTGCTTTTTGTTTGACAAAACAAGAAATAATTAATCATGGATAATTGATAATTGGGTGCATCTCATAGAACGCAAAAATACTTTATATCTATTCCCAACAACTCTTATGAAAATATTACTTATTAAATTAATTAAAGGCTACAAAATTTTAATTTCCCCAATGTTACCTCCATCATGTCGTTTTCAACCAACTTGTTCAGAATATGCAATGGAGGCGATCGAAAGATTTGGCATTTTTAAAGGTAGCAGAATGGCAATGATGCGAATTTTGCGTTGTCATCCTTTTCATCCAGGTGGTTATGATCCGGTTCCTCCTAAATAAGGTAATGGAGTCCCTCATCCGTAATTAAAATTAAGCGATCGCGCATTTTTGTTACTTCAGGAATAATTTAGGGCTTACGCAGCGACTTTAGATATAGCACTTAAAACTCCATACGCAATTGTTTTTTTTGACTCTATATAGGACTTGCGTATGGAAATCTGAAAGAATTGAAAGATAAAGCTTTTAGAATTTTTAAGTCTGGAAAAAGTGTCAGTTTTTAGGTCAAAAAGGTTGAAAAAGTTAGCATCAGAAGGCTCACGTTTGAGGTGAAAAATTAAGAGAAAATTCTTACTTCTAATTCCTCTATAACTCTCATTCCTCCTGACTTCCCCTTCCCCTCCTGGGAAGGGTTAAGGGTGGGTTTACTTCCTACTCTCTACGTTCACCAAAAGACTTTTGAGCGCAAACCCTATGTATAGTACCTTTGCGTAATTCCTGTAATTACTAAATCTTCTGGTAAAATAAGTTGGTATAAAATACATTATCTTTAATTAAATTAACTATGCAGAAGATTCTTAATTATCAAATTCTGGAGCAAATATATGCCAGCGAACGTACAACTATTTATCGTGCTTATGTAGAATCATCGAAAAAATTAGTTATTCTGAAACTACCAAATCATCTTTATCCTAATTTAAAACAATTAGCTCAATATCGCAGTGCTTACACACTTATTAAAGACTTAAATTTTCCCGGAATAGTTAAAATGCTGGCATTGGAAAAATTTGAGCAACGTTTAATATTAGTGATGGAAGATTTTGGGGGTATTTCACTTTACCAATATCTAAGTAACCAAGATACTTCTAGTTTAAATATTATTCCTCTAGAAATTAGTGATTTTTTTCACATTGCTCTACAAATAGTTAATCCCCTAAAAAAATTACATAATCATCAAATAATTCATAAAGACATTAAACCTCAAAATATTATTATTAATCCTCATACAAAAAGGATCCAAATTATAGACTTTAGTAGCATAACTAAACTACCAAAAGAAAAAGTAGAAGTTCGTAATCCTAATACCTGGGAAGGAACTTTAGCCTATATATCACCAGAGCAAACTGGAAGAATGAATAGAGGTATTGATTTTCGCAGCGATTTATACTCATTAGGAGTCACATTTTATCAACTATTAACTGGGCAACTTCCTTTTACTTCAGAAGACCCAATGGAGTTAGTTCATTGTCATATTGCTAAGATTCCTCAACCTATAATTGATATTAATTTTAATATACCAAAACCTCTCAATGATATAGTTTTGAAATTGATGGCGAAAATGCCAGAAGAACGCTATCAAAGTCTAAAAGGATTAGGACACGATCTAAAAAAATGTCAGTATGAATGGAAAAATAATCGACAAATAGGGTTATTTGATTTAGGTACAAAAGACCGGAGTAAAAGTTTAATGATCTCAGAAAAAATTTATGGCAGAGATCGAGAATTAGAGAAATTACTGACAGCTTTTGATCGGGTTTCTGACCAAGAAAAACCCCAAAGTGAATTGATGTTACTAGGAGGATTTTCTGGGATTGGCAAATCAGTATTAGTGAATGAAATTCATAAACCTATAGTTGAGAAAAGAGGTTATTTTATTGCGGGGAAATTTGACCAATTTCAAAGAAATATTCCCTTTTTAGCTTGGTTAAATGCTTTTGCCGAATTGATTAAACAAATCCTTAGTGAACCAGAAGCAAAATTACAGGCGATCGCTATTAAATTACAACAGGTATTAGGAGAAGAAGCACAAG
>NZ_JAYKGW010000214.1:0-4753 GCF_035285525.1 Okeania sp.
CTACTCTCTACTCTCTACTCTCTACTCTCTACTCTCTACTCTCTACTCTCTACTCTCTACTCTCTACTCTCTACTCTCTACTCTCTACTCTCTACTCTCTACTCTCTACTCTCTACTCTCTACTGAAATTATCCTACTCTTCCCCAATATCAACTAATACTTTTAACATTCCCTTCTTCTGAGCATGAACAAAAGCATCCATTCCTGCTTCTAAAGGATAATGAGCTTGAATTAATGGCTTGACATTAACTCTATGTTGTGATAAAACATCTAATGCTTGTGTAAAAGGTCCGCAACGAGAACCAATTAAAGTAATTTCATCCACAACCAATGACGAAATATCCAAACTGAGATTTCCTGCATAAGTGCTTTTAAGGACTAAAATACCACGAGGTCGAAGAGCGCGACGAGCGATCGCAAATCCTTCTGGGTTGCCCGTACATTCAACTGCTACATCAAAAGCTCCTGTAGTCACAGCATCGACAAACCCAGTTTTAATTCCCCGCTCTTCTAAATTTGCTAATTTTTCCCGGTGACGACCAATAACCAATAATTGACAATTACTTAAAGCCAAAGTTTGAGCAACTAACTGTCCGAGTTTACCATCCCCCACTACTAGAACTTTATCTGCTGGAGAAATTTTTATTTGTTGTTGAATTTCCAATGCTGCTGCTACTGGTTCGGTAAATGTAGCTTCATCTGTTGAAATACTATCAGGAACTAGATGCAGATTTTTGACTGGCAAGGTCAGATATTCAGCAAAAGCTCCATTGCGGTTAACTATTCCCAAAACTGTCCGATTTTCACAATGGGTTGGTTGATTACTCAAACAAAAGCGACAATGACCACAAGTAGCATTAATTTCTCCCACTACTCTTTGATTAAGTAAATTTTCCGGTCCTTGTTCCACTACACCGACAAATTCATGGCCTAAGATTCCCTTGTAGGGATAGTAACCTCTCAGGAGTTCTAGGTCTGTGTTGCAAATACCTGCTCTCAATACTCGAACGAGTGCTTCTCCTGGGGTCGGATCGGGTGTGGGTAAGTCAGTCCGGAGTTGAAGTTGTTTGTTTTCTAGCCAAATTCCTTTCATATTCTGCTTGATTAAAGTTATACTATAATAATCAGGACTTAGGCAAAGGCACGATATATAGAGTATTGGTGCGTTGTGCGTTGTGCGCTTTTGATGTCACGCAGCGTTTCGGCGCTTGAGCCGACATATGCGGAGCTTTGCGGAACGCAAAACGCACCCTACCAATAGCGTTCGTGCGTAAGTCCTAATAATGTGACAATTAGTGATGTTTTACAGGACTTACGCACTCGCAACCAAGAAACGGGTTTTATTGCCGTGATATTGTTGCTCAAACCACTAAATTTCCGTATAGAAACCCGGTTTCTGCGTAAGTCCTAATTTTATTGTTTACTTCCTGGTTCTAAAGTTACTTTCAGCAAGATAACTTCCACAAGTATTAACGATAAAGCCTACCGCATTGATCAAATTTATACTTGAATTTAATTACTAGCATTAAATATTAACTTTGAACAATACTTTTGATTACTAATATATCACTTTTTTCATATAGCAACCAGCAATGAGATGTGAGAAAAAACTGTAGGGGTTTGGTTTCCAAACCCAAGCGCGAAGAGATTTGGAAACCAAACCCCTACAAGAAAATCTTATATCATGTTCAGATAATCAGTTATCAAAAAAATTTCTCCCATAATGACCTTTTCTTTCGTTCTCCTTCTTCCCTCTCTCTGCCTTCAGCATAGCTAGCTGCCTTACTTCCTGCAAAGTGTAATCAAAAGACTGTCCTGTAGTAATGATATTGTGCCAAAATTTAGATAAAAATGTAGAATAAAATACAGCTAATTCTAAATTTAAACTATGAATCTAACATCTGAAGAAATAACCACTATTGATGAAAAGCTTTCTAAACGTGACATACATCTTGACCCAGGTGGTTATTTCATTATTTTTATCGACCGAGAAGCAAGCTTAATTTGTGCCAAACACTTCACTAATTTTATTGATGACCGGGGTTTAGCTATAGACCCAGAAACAGGAAAACCTATTCCCGCAAAAGGAAAAGTAGAACGTCAAGAAACTACAATATTTACTGCCAGAACAGCTAAAGAAATGTGTGTCAAAATTTTTGAAGAAACCCGTACTTGCCACGTTAAAATGTTAGATCATGCTGCTTATTTAGGGCGGGAATTTGTGCGTGCAGAAATTGCTTTATTATATGGCAAAGAATATATTCAAGATTAGTTCAATAGACATCTCCAGAAAACAGGGAACACTTAACTGGGAACAGGGAATAGGGGGGAATAATTGATGATTTATGGATAATAATTAATTCCCGGTTTTTTATTTTTGGAGATTTATAATTAACAAATAGAAAAGAAACTTATCCTATTTTCTTGAATTATATCATGTCCGGTAGCATAGTTTGTGTATAAAATTCAATTAACAATGGGAAAAAACCTTCTGCCTCCAGCATAGCTGCCTTCTGCCTTCCTTCCATCAAAAGCTAATTATTCCACCGGACATGATATTACTAGCCAGAAAAACCTTGATACCAGAAATAAGTAGCCATAGGTACTATTGTCGCAATAACTAACAATACAACTACTATAACAGTTGCACTTTGATCATCAGTTTCTTCTGCTGATTTAAAAGTAGCAGCTACTTGTGCTGAAAGCTCGTCCTTAACTTCTGGTGGACCTGGGTCAGCTTCTCCAGATAATACAGCATCCAGGCGATCGCTAGCTGCCAAGAAAGCTTCATTATATTTATTCCCATCTCTGACAGGTACTTGAATAGTTTCGTCAACTACACTCTGAGCAATTTCATCAGACATAATCTCTTTAACTGTATCACCGACAATAATTGCATCATTATTAGTTAGAGTATCTAATACCAATAAAGTTTGATTAGCTTTGGCTTCTGGAGTCGGAAACCATTTGTCAAATAATTTTTCTGTAAAACTATTGATAGTCTCTCCATAGTCTAGACGACGGATAGTCACAAATCTAACTTCATTTCCTGTGGTATTAGCCAAATTTTCCAAAGAATTTTTCAGTTTATTCTCAGTTATCCGACTCAGAACATCTGCATCATCAACAATAAATGTGCGATCGCCTGCGACTAAACTTGGCATCTGATAAACTCCTGTTGCTAATGCAGAGGATACGGGCACAAGATTGGCCACAATTAGTAAGAGTAGAGATATTATGAGAAAAGTTTTATTAAATAGTTTGATCATTAGTGCATTTTCTAGTAAAGGGTAATTTTTTGATCAGAGTGACGGACTTGCCACCATACAATCTATGCTATGGCCTCTGAACAATATGAAAATTTTACTAGACTTGATTTTATCATTCTACATCTAGATTTACAGACTAAAACTCATTAAGCTACAGAAGTATTACAAAGGTAGAAAAATAGCCGCATCTCCCCCTAATGTGCATCTAATTTTATAGATAGAGTTTGCTGAAAAAGTATTTTTCCAGGAGTAGGGAAGTATTTTTTTTTGCCCAACGATGTGCTGAAAATAGTGACTTGGGGAGCATTAATAAATAGCGGAAAACCAGGTACTTTTGACCTACCTAAAAATGCTAAAAGCTTTATCTATCTGTGAAAGCTTTGATATTTCCATACGTAATCCCTAGATATGCTTAGGGTTTCTATAGACAGACAGCTCAAAATAGAACAGAATCAACGCCCTGTTACTGAAATTATTTTTTTTCAAGTAAATGTTTATCTTAACTTTTCATCTTTTGCTTTTTGCTTTTTACTTTTTGCTCGCTGCTGAACTACTTCTGGTGGCGGACCATAATCTCCATCACTGAAATATATTCTTTCTACTCTATTTTCCGGTTCCACTTCAATCCACAGACGTGCCCCTCCGGCTTGACTTCTATTTGGTTGATGAGGTTGATAAACAATGAGGCAAGAGCCATAAATTTTCAAAGCGTGACAATAATCTTTTTTATCGCCTACTTTTACAGCTACTGCTGGATAAGAAGTTTCGTTATCTCGGTTATAGTCTATAGTTTTTCGCAGCACATGAACTATGGTTTTAGCTTTGCGTTGAAATTTATTCCAAGTTCCTTTAGGACCACGACTACCTTCTTCAATTTCTGGCATTCCTCGATCATTGACGGGAACTTGCCATCGTCCTTTGTATTTAATAGCTCCGGGAACACGGTTTTGATTCATTAGCCTTCTTAATCTACCTGTGGAAAGATTGAGTAAAAAAGCAGCTTCTGTTGTACTAATAAATGAAACAGTCATAACAATAGTTTTTTTGAAGATTTTCGGGGATTAGGAAAAGCACTATATGTAGATTTGAAAACTATAACGTTATAGTTTTGAACGCTATATACATCATTTATGATTTACAGCTAAATTCTAATTTGTGTATTTTCACAGAGAGAAAGTATGGATAGTAGGACTTAGACATAAATCAGTTTGCTCAAGGAATATTCTTACTTTGAGCAACAATAGTATATGAAACATTCATAACAATAAATAGTTTTTTTGAATATTTTTATAAATTACGCAAAGCACTATCTATAGAGTTCAAAAACTATAACGTTATAGTTTTGAACGTTATATACATTATTTACAGCTAAATTCTAATTTTTGTATTTTCACACAGAGAGAGTATGGATGGTAGAACTTAGAGATAAATGAGTTTACTCAAGGAATATTCTTACTTTGGGCAAAAATAGTATATGAAACAGC
>NZ_JAYKGW010000215.1:0-26403 GCF_035285525.1 Okeania sp.
CTTCCTTCAACAACAGCCGTTCCTTACACTTCTTCTTAGGAGCATGGCCAGTAGTAGGAATCTGGTTCACAGCATTAGGAATCAGTACAATGGCATTCAACTTGAATGGTTTCAACTTCAACCAGTCCATCATTGACTCTAGTGGTCGTGTAATTAACACTTGGGCAGATATTATTAACCGGGCTAACTTAGGAATGGAAGTAATGCACGAGCGTAACGCTCACAACTTCCCTCTCGACTTAGCTTCTGTTGAAGCTCCAGCAATCAAGGGTTAATCTTCAACTGATTGATTAATGAGAAAAAAGCTCTCCAAATATGGAGGGCTTTTTTTTTGGTTAATTCTAAAGAAAGAAAGAAACAAACAAAGAAACCGGGTTTCTGAGTCTGCGGTTTTTTTTGATTTCTTTGGTAAAAAGTTTTATTTTTAAGGTAAAGGTTGGATAAATATGAAAATTACTAATAAAATTACAACACCAATATGCCATCTAGAGATATTTATCACGATTCTGTTAAAAATACTTTGATTAAAGATGGTTGCACAATTTGCCGACCCCTATAAAATTGAATATGAAGATGCCGAAATAATTAATAATTAACAATTAATAACTACTTCTTTTTATAAAAAAAAATTTCTTGAATAACCGCTTTTTCTAGATGAATAAAGAGGATTTATATCTTAATTTTTCGGTCAAATTATTATGGAAATTCATAATTTTATGAGTCGTTCACTAATTATAGCTTGCTGATTAAATATAGAAGCATTGACAAATAAAGTACGTATTTGTAGGTCAAAAAAATTTATTATTTTTTAGCTGTTTTCGTCTCAAAATGGTAAAGTTTTGACTTTAACTATCAGATGATTTTGCCGTAACAGATAATCTAAACTGTTGCCTGTTCCATTGTTTTACTACAATACTTTTTGAACAAACTCTATTGATTTATGAAATATTTTTTCAGAGAAAATCTATAGCAGCTACAGTGAAATTAAATTAAATAAATTTATTGATTGTCAACATGGAAGGTGAAGAGATTATCAAATGGATAAATTAGTTAATTATCGCCATATGATAATTTTGGTTGTCAAGCACCTAATAAAAAACGTGAAACTTGTTTAGTATTTGATGAAACCCATGACCATTATTTATGGTTGACGGTAGATTGGGAAGGAAGTAAACGACATAAATATACTCACGTTCATATCCAAATTAAGAATGAAAAAATTTATATTGAGGAAGATTAGACGGAAGAAGGTATTGCTACAGACTTAATGGCTAAAGGTGTTTCTAGTAGTGAAATTGTTTTAGCTTTTCAACCTCCAGATGTTAGAAAATACACTGAATTTGCTATTGCTTAATTAGGGAATAAGGAGTAGGGAGTAGGGAGTAGTTAAGAATTAGGATTTAGGGGAGATTTTAGTTTAAGGGAGAGAATATTTTAATTCTTAAATCACCTTACTTGATATTCCCTTCAAATATCAGAAATGTTGCTAGAATACTATAGCAAAGAAGAAACTTTTGGCAGAATGGGGCGAAGGTACACCTGGCCTTTTCCTATAATTAAATATCTAGAATTAAAAATAGAATGAACTTGTCCCAAGCATTGGCACAAGAGTGGAAAACTAAACTCCAGGAAAATCACCCAAATCATAATTCAGATACTTATGATAGTATTGTTTGTTGGTTATTGGGAAAAAATCCAGGTCGGTTAGATACTCTTACCCCCACTCAACAGGAAATAGCCTCTAAGGGAATAGACTTCCAGTACAGAATTTTGCGACAAAGGTATTTGGATGTTCCTCCAGAAAGAGCTTATAAAAACTTAATGCAGCGTTTGAGTGGTTTGGTAATGTTGCGACAGAAAATACGAGCTTGGGTAAATACCAGTCGCGATCGCCAACGCAGTGTAATAGATGTTCTTCAAGAAGTAGTCCAAGAGATTCTCAATAGCGATCGCCACCTCCAACAACAAATGGCTCATATTGCCGAATGTACGAAAAATCCTAACCTGCGAAACTCTCTATTATTGGCTAATGTGGAAGAATATTGTGTTAGACCTATTCGTAATCAACCTTTACTGGTTTATAGATTTTTCAATTATCTAAATCGGATGCAAAAAGGTGGTCTGACTCAAGTACCTGTCAAAGAGTGGGTTAAATTTATTTCCGAGGATATTACTCCTAATGATACGGAAGACCGAGTAAGTTTGTTGGATGCTGTGGTGACGTCGGAGTATCAGAATATAGAAGCGATGGACCAACAACATCAACTTCGGTCTAAAGTCCAAGAGGAGTTTGAGAAGTATTTGGCGGAAAAAGTTGACCAAAAGGCAGCGGAATGGTTAAAACTTTATGTTAAAGGTAATACTCAGGAAGAAATTGCGAAAGTTCTCAATCTGACGGTCAAACAGGTATATAGGTTAAGGGAAAAAGTTAGTTATCATGCAATTCGTGTTTTTGCCCTAAAACAAAAACCAGAATTAATCGCTAGTTGGCTAGAAATTTCTCTGAATGAGCATGGTTTGGGGTTGACTTCTACTCAATGGCAAGAATATTGGCAAAATCTCAATTCTGAGCAGCGTAATTTAATTGAAGCTTTAAAGTCTGGTTTAAGTATAGAGGAAATTGCTCAAAAGTTAAACACGAAAACTAATAAAGTTATTAGTGAATGGACTAAACTGTATTTGCTGGCTCAGTCTTTAAGAAACAATTGATAATTGATAATTGATAATTTAGAAAGATTGTAGGTTGGGTTGAGGTACGAAACCCAACACAGACCTTGGGTTTTACTTCGTACCACCACGGGTCAATAAGCTACAACCCAACCTACCTTATACTTATAGGAAATATTCCACCGGGAAGGGAGTAATTAATAATTAATAATTTAGGTTTTGCTCATTAAACCTCAAAATATTTACAGCTAAAAAAAAGTGCATTTTTTTCAGACTGTAGGTTGGGTTGAGGTACGAAACCCAACACAGACCTTGGGTTTTACTTCGTACCGCCACGGGTCAACAAGCTACAACCCAACCTATCTTATAGGAAATATTCCACCGGGAAGGGAGTAATTAATAATTAATAATTAATAATTTAGGTTTTGCTCATTAAACCTCAAAATATTTACAGCTAAAAAAAAGTGCATTTTTTTCAGTTTGAGTGACCAAAAAATTAGAATCAAAGGTAGAAAAACAGATAAATATAAATGAACAATTCTTCCTATTTTGTCTGCCTTACCACACTAACCACACTCCGATTTTATCAGCAAATCCTTATTAATTCCCAGAACTTTAATACTTTTCCTTTTCAAAAGAAAAAATAAATAATACTTCCTTACTTGATTCAATATTATCGGTTTTCACCATAAGTAATTAATTAGGTATTGCTGATTAAATATCAAAGCATTGACAAATAAATATTAGAGGATTTTTAGGTATAGAAAAAGTACCAGTTTTTCAGTTAAAAAAGCACGGTTCCCGAAAAATCAAAAAGTTAGTATTTTATGGTAACTATGGGAAAAAATTAAGGGGCTATTATGAACAAACACCTCTTCTATAATTCCCTATTCATCTTGATTCTTAACTATTCCCTATTCCCTACGTCAACAAAAAGACTGAAGAAGCGCAAACCCTATTTAAAAATTGGTTAATTCTTTACTACCATTGCACAAAGAATTAACCAAACTTTTGAGCAAAATTAACTACACCAAAACAGGCTCTGTTTTTGGCCAACGGTTAACAGTTTGACCAATAACTGCCATTTCCTCCATTAACCTATCAAATTTATCAGGAGTCAAAGATTGAGGACCATCTGATAGAGCCTTGGCCGGATTTGGATGGACTTCAATCATCAAAGAATCTGTCCCGGCCACAATAGCTGCCTTGGCCATTGATGGGACGTATTCAGCTCGGCCAGTACCATGACTAGGGTCAATCATAATCGGTAAATGGGTTAGAGAACGCAAAACTGGTATGGCAGACAAGTCCAAAGTATTACGAGCGTACTGACGGTCAAATGTCCTGATACCCCGTTCACAAAGAATTACATTTGGGTTGCCCCCTGCTAAAACATATTCTGCGGCCATTAACCACTCTTCGATAGTTGCAGACATTCCCCGCTTCAAAAGTACAGGTTTATCTTGAGCGCCGACCTTTTTTAAGAGGGGGAAATTTTGCATATTACGAGCGCCAATTTGCAGTACATCTGCCACTTCGCTTAATATGGGTAAGTCAGCAGAATCCATTAACTCTGTAATAATACCCAGGCCAGTTTTCTCTTTAGCTGCTGCCAACAAACCTAAAGCACTTTCACCATGTCCCTGAAAAGAATAAGGAGAAGTACGAGGTTTATAAGCACCTCCACGGAGGAACTTAGCACCAGCAGCTTTCACTCGTTGGGCAGTTTCTATAATCATCTCCTCGTTTTCTACGGAACAAGGTCCAGCAACTACAACAAGAGGGTGTTCGATGCCAAAGGGTACAGGTCCATTAGGAGTAGATACCATTACGGTACTAGCTTCTCCGTGACGAAATTCTAGACTTGCTCGTTTGTAAGGACGTTCGACACGCATTACTTGTTCGATCCAAGGACTCATTTCTTGTAGTTGTAATGGATCGAGGTCTGCCGTATCTCCTACTAAACCAATGACAACTTTATAGCGTCCAACAATTTTTTCTGGAGTCAGACCCCAATTTGTTTCGAGTTCGTTACAAAGACGATCTACCTCTATTTCTGGAGAACCAACTTTAGTTACTATAATCATTTTTGTTTTTTGCTGTTAAATAAGTGTAGATTCAACTAAGATTATCTTGACCTTAAGTTTAAATGTTAAATTATAGCAATTTCTTAACGAAGTTAATATGATAGTTTGTCAGCATTCACCTATTAGCTGTCAGCTATCAGCAATAAAAATGTCAAGCTTAAGGTAAGCATTCAGCTATTAGTTATCAGCTATCAGCAATAATACTGCTGAAGGACGAAGTTTAAATGAACATAGACTTTGGAGCTGACTTTTTTAGCAATATTTTTCGTTTCTCTATATAAATATTGCTTTGATCACTAACTAACTAAAGCACTCTTCTGATAGCTGACTGCGGAATGCTGTTTGCGCAGCATTCCGCAGGAAATGCTTACCGATTAATGAGAATGTTTAAACGAAGAATTATAGATATTAAAACTTGCTTTTGTAGTAATTTTTCGTTCTAAAATGAAAAAGCTTTGTCACAAACTAAGTGCTTAAGTAAAATTAATTGTGCATTAACTTTTCACTTTATCAGACTTCGAGGTGAAATTATATACAAATAATTTTGCACGACTACTTATCAAGCAATAGCTGACGACTGAATAGCTTAACAAATCAATTTTTTGATTTAGCTTCTTTCCAAGCTTCTCTCATCCTTTGAAAGTTAATTTTTACTTCTTGTAAGCCTAATAAGCTACCTTTTTTATCTTCATCCCAAGACGCAGAAAAAAGACCATAACTCAAACCAACAACACTTAAACCAAAAAAGCCCGTACTAACTAGCAAAACTGCTTGGTTTGGCAATACAAAAATATCATTTGCAATGATGAAGTAGCTAAAAACAAAAGTTAACACAGAAAATAGTAGAGGCGTACCAGATAATAAAACCATACGGGTTATCATCCGTCTACTAACTACTTCAGGAATAGAATTATTTCCTCTTGCTCTTTTAGCATTTTGATTGATATTATCTCGATCGATATTCTGAGGATGATTTTGTTTTTCTGTCACCTGTTTTTTAGGTGAAGCAGATGATTTTTTACCTTGTTTTTTCCGACTTTTAGCAGGTTCAAAAGGTAAACTATTGCGTGATGATTTTGGAGCCATAAGCAGTTATCAGTTATTCAGTTATTCAGTTATTCAGTTATTCAGTTATTAGTTATTAGTTATCAGCACCTCTACCTAGAATATCGGGGATTGAAATACTGGATTGATTTTTTATCCCCTTGAAAAATAAAGGCTTGAAACTTTATTTTTTGGTCAATTTTTAACCTCTAATATCGGTGAGTAATTAATCCTTTATAAAGTTTCTGATTAAGTTATTTCAGTTAACAGTTATCAGTCCCTCTGCCTAGAATAGGAGTTATTAGTTATTAGTTATCAGCACCTCTACCTAGAATATCGGGGATTGAAATACTGGATTGATTTTTTATCCCCTTGAAAAATAAAGGCTTGAAACTTTATTTTTTGGTCAATTAATTTTTAACCTCTAATATCAAGGTGAGTAATTAATGCTTTATAACGTTCCTGAATAAATCATTTCAGTTAACATTTATCAGTACCTCTGCCTAGAATAGCAGTTATCGGTTATCAGTTATCAGCACCTCTACCTAGAATATCGGTAGAATATCGGGGATTGAAATACTGTATTTATTTTTCATCCCCTTAATAAAGAGAAGCCTTGAAACCTTTTTTTGGGGTTGATTTTTAACCTCTAATACCAAGGCTAGTAATTAATGCTTTATAACGTTCCTGAATAAATTATTTCAGTTAAAATTTATCAGTACCTCTGCCTATAATATCGGGGATTAAGATACTGAATTTATTTCTTTTCATCCCCTTAAAAAGAGAAGCCTTGAAACCTTTTTTTGGGGTTGATTTTTAACCTCTAATACCAAGGCGAGTAATTAATCCTTTATAACGTTCCTGACTTTGTTTCTGAATATATGTCAATAAACGCTTACGTTTACCAATCATTTTTAATAGACCCCTCTGAGATGAATAGTCCTGTTTATTATTCTTTAAATGAGCACTTAATTTACTAATTTTTTCTGTCAGCATTGCTACTTGAACATCTGCTGAACCTGTATCCGTATCATGGGTTTGATATTCACCAATAATCTCTTGTTTACGCTGTTGTTTGAGAGCCATTATGTTTAATTTGTACTAATTTTTCTAAAAATTTCCACAATCGTTTATTATATCATAATTTGTTGGTTCCGAGAAATACCAATATAAGTCTTTTATAATTGAGTAGAACGACTCAACCAACTAATAGCTTCCCGAATCCAATCTTCCGCATTTGTATTTTTGGACATATTAGCATCTTTACTAACAGCTTGCAATGCCTGCATTACTTCTTGACCTGTATACCCCAAAGCTAATAAGGTCATTTCTACCTCTTCTTGAATAGCAGGTGTAACTCCCACTGGTACTGAAGTTGCTAAACCAGCATCTTGTCGCCATTCGGCCAATTTATTTTTTAATTCTAAAGCAATACGTTCTGCCGTTTTGGCACCTACCCCCGGAGTTTTGGCCAATACACGAGTATTTCCCCCCACAATAGCTTGAACTAATTCTGGTAATTCTAAAGTATCTAAAAGAGCGATCGCTAATTGTGCCCCAATACCACTAACGCTGACTAATTGACGAAATAAGTCTCTTTCTGCGGAAGTACCAAAACCATACAATATTATTTGGTCTTCTCTGATTTGTTGGTGGGTAAAAATTTTGGTATCTTCTCCTGGTTGTAAATTTTGAGTCAACCTAGGTATAATTTGCAATTCATAACCTATTTGATTAATCTCTAAAATTAGAGTTACACGAGAACTATTTCCTTTATAAATATCAGCTATTTTTCCTTTCAGGTAATTAATCATTAAAATTAATTCAAAATTATTTCCAAATTACATATTAACAACTACTGAACGATTATTAAACCTGTAAAAATTTTTCACTTGATAAAAGATGGAAAAAATAGCTTTTTTTTATTTATAGAAGCTTGTCATATTTTAAGATTAAGCTATCAGCTATCAACCTAAAAACTCAGCCATTAGCTATTAGCTATTCACTGTTATTTTTAGTATTATAGAATTTTTAAATCGTAAGTATTTAGCTATTAGCAGTCAGCCATCAGCAATTAGTAATTATTCATTACTTCTGAGCTTTAGGAAGGAAACCTCGACATTAAATTTTTATTATTTCTCAATTTCAAGGGTTATTTTACCTTCTCTACAATTAATAGCTCAATTGCGAAGTTCCTCCCCAGGAGAATAGCTAATAGCTGAAAGCTGAATAGTTACTTCAAATCAGATGTAAATCTAGATAGAGTTTTTTCTCATAAAATTATTGCCTTGAGTATCGACTAATTATTATTTAAATCTAGCATTTAATTGTGTTTTCCTTTTTTTTGGGTACATCTCATATTTGCAAAAATACTTTTTTCTTATTCCTGATTCCCTATTCCTTGTTCCCTGTTCCCTGTTCTCTAAAAGCGACAAATTTTTGGCTTTATTCAAAATTGAGATACACCCTTTTTTTACCGTTCCCTGTTTCCTATTATTTTGTTTATAGAAAGAAATTTCCGTATTTAACATAAAAATTTTATAGCAATTTGAAATTGGTTGTCACAATTCAAAAACCAGAAATATGCTCTAAAATTATCATTTCTTTTCTGTCAAATTTTATAGAAAATAAACTAAATTTTTTACACCAATAAAATAGTATATTTGTAAGCATTTAGCCATTAGCAATCAGCAAGCTTCCTGCGGATCAACTGCGTTAATAGCTACTGCTTTTAGTTTGAGATAAAAGCTTTACTAATTGAATCATAATTAAATCTTAACTACAAAAAATGTATATGGCATTTAAACTCCCTCTTTTTACTAAGAGCCAACAGTTAATATCTGAATACTTACAGCTTTTTATTTAAATAAAAGTTTTATTAATTGAACCATGATTAAACCTTAGTACAACATATTTTCATTAATGCAGAAAAAGTGATAATTTATTTGATAATATAATAAAGTAGCTCGCCAATTATTATCTCATTATCTAGCAATACTAAATAGGTTAGAAAAATTTCAAATCTAGAAATAAATATTACTCAAAATAGTAAATAATATAATTTCCTACGCAAAATTAATTACACATTATTTTAATTTCTTGTTTTCCCTTCCTTGTTAAATCTTTAATCTCTCAATTAGGAAATTAACTTTGCACAACTCCCTATAAACTTTATGTCATTAAAAAAATCCGTGATATCCAAATTTGTTCCTAACCTAGACAGACAAATTTTCACCCTAGCCTTATGTAGATTATTGTCTCAAATTGGTACTGGTTTTACATTATTTTATACATCAATTTTTTTTGTCAATCAAATTGGTTTATCTGCCACTTCAGTAGGTATTGCTTTAGGCAGTTCTCAAATTTCTGGAATCATTGGTCGCTTTCTTGGCGGTTCATTTTCTGACTCTGAAAAATTTGGTCGTCGGAAAACCTTATTATTATCATCCATTATTTCTGCATTAGCTTCAGTTTTTATCGCCACAGCTCATAATTTTCATACTGTCATTATAGGTAAATTATTACTTGAATTAGGTATAGGATTATATTGGCCGGCAATTGAAGCAATAGTGGCAGACTTAACAACACCAACTGAACGCCAACAAGCTTATGCTGTTGCAACATTAGCAGATAATATCGGCTTACAATTAGGAGTTATTGGTAGTGGAATAATAGTAAATTTTACAGGTGTTTATAGAGCATTATTTATAGTTCATGCTATTTCATCCCTAATTTTTACAGCAGTTATATACTTATATATGAAGGAAAGTTATAAACCAAATTTGTCAGAGTTACGAACAGATAAAAATAAAAGTATTAATGGTTGGTTGCAAGCCTTCAGCGATAAAAATCTAATAATTTTTGTAGTGGTAAATATCTTTTTTACTTTCTATATTTCTCAAATTCACAGCACAATACCTTTATATTTAAGTAACTTTGTTTTAGTAAAATTTTCACCACTAATTATCAGCATTATGTTTACTGGATATACTGCCTTAACTGTTATATTTCAATTACCAGTAGCCAGAAAATTAAGCAATTTCAGTCATCCTCAAGCATTAATAATTTCAGCAATTTTATGGGGAACAGGATTTTTAGCTATAGGCATTTCTAATACAGTAGAAATAGGTCATATTTTCTGGGTTATTTTCGCTTTAAGTTTACTGGCTATTGCCATTATTTCTTATACCCCTTCTGCTGCTGCTTTAGTTGCAGATTTTGCACCTAAGTCTTTGCGTGGTATTTATTTAGCAATTAATGCTCAATGTTGGGCAATTGGATTTTCAATCGGACCGCTATTAGGAGGATGGGTATTAGATAAAACAGAGATTATAGTTAGAAATTTTTGGTTAGGAATTGCCATAAGTGCAGGAATTATAATTATATTTTTGCAGCATCTTGATAGAAGAATAATTAGTATCCCAGGAAAGAGGGAACAGAGAAGAAGGAATAGTTAAAAAAAATATTTCCTAGTGTTGTATTCATAATCAGTCTATGTTTTAGGCAATTCTTTCTTAGCTATAAAAAAGAATTGTAAATATTCAACTTTGAACCAATATATATCAACCAATAATCGAAATTATTTCAGAAATTAAATGAGTTGATTTTCACAGTAAATTTTATCTACTCTCCATTTTTTTGACTTCCTATTAATGAAGCTGATAGCTAATAGCTGATAACTAAATGCTTACTAAATTAGATTAAATTCACAAAATTTTTAAATTAATTAACATTTAATGAGACAATAGATCTTATAGGAAAAAACTCAATCCAACTCCAGTTATTTAGAATCTAGATTAAAGAAAATGTTAAAAAAATTTTTGGCCTTATGTTTAGTAGTGATCGCCCTCACATTAACAAGTTGTGCTTCTTTAGGTGGTGGACTTCAAAGCTTTGTCGATACAACCGATGGTTATGAGTTCCTTTATCCTAATGGTTGGCTCCAAGTAAAAGTTTCTGATGGCCCAGATGTAGTCTTCCATGACCTAATTGAGTCTACTGAGAATGTTAGTATAGTTATTAGTCCAGTACCTGAGGAAAAGACTTTGACTGACTTAGGTACTCCAACAGAAGTAGGATATAAACTAAGTAAAAATGCCATTGCACCAGAAGACTCAGGTCGAGAAGCAGAATTAGTCAATGCTGAAACACGAGATTATAAAGCTAAAACATATTATCAACTAGAATATGCTGTTAAATTTGATGATGGAAGAGAACGTCATAATTTAGCAAGTGTAGCAGTTAGTCGGGGCAAACTTTTTACTATTAATATTTCTGCTACCGAACAGCGCTGGCAAAAAGTGCATGATAAGTTTAAGCAAGTTATTAATTCTTTCTTTGTTTATTAAAAGTAAGTATTTAGCCATTAACTAACAGTTATTCTTTTTGGTTAATGCTGACAATTTTATCTTAGTCAAGACTAGAAATTTTCCAGATTGAAAATGTAAAAAAAATTCTTAGTAGATATAGTCTATAGTTCAATACAGTTCAGATAACACTAAAGTAAATATTCAATTATTAGCTGTCAGCTTTTCCTACGGAATGCTACGCAAACAATCATAAAAACCTCTAGCTTCTCAAAACCATGATTAATGGAAAAATTAGAATATTTCTAGGCTTATATTACCAGAAAAAATCTTTAAGTAAACTGTATTGAGTTCTCGACTTATCTACTTTGCTTCTTACTTCTTATTCTTCCTTATTCCTACTTTTAAATATGGAAACTCCTAGCCTAATATTAGCTTCATCTTCGTCAGCAAGACTTCGCTTATTACAAACTGTTGGCTTTAACCCTATAGTTATACCTAGTAACTTTGATGAATCAATAGTTAAACTAACAAAACCAAAAAAATTAGTAGAAACATTAGCTCAAGCTAAAGCAGAAACAATAGCTAACTCCCTAATCAAAAAAAACCTATCTGAAAGACCATCAAATTTAATTTTAGGATGTGATTCAGTATTAGTTATTGAAGATGAAATTTATGGTAAACCTGCTAATGCAAAAGAAGCGATCGCTCGTTGGCAAAAAATGCGTGGTCAAGTAGGTAAATTATATACAGGTCATGCTTTAATTGATTTATTTCAAAATAAAACTATCGTACTGTGTCGAATGACAAAAGTTCATTTTGCTCCCGTAAACGATCAAGAAATAGAAGCTTATGTTGCCACTAAAGAACCCCTTAAATGTGCTGGTTGTTTTGCCATAGAAGGCAAAGGTGGTTTATTTATTGAAAAGATAGAAGGTTGTCATACAAATGTCATAGGTTTAAGCCTACCACTATTCCGAGTTATGCTCAATAATTTAGGATATCAAGTTAGTAATTTCTGGTAAAATAAGGAAAATAAATTAGCCACTATAATTAATAAAAATCTTAAAAATATTTTACTTAAAATATTATCAAGAGAATAAAATTTATTGATTTTAACCTAAAACCTAATAATTTAAGGTACTTTATTTATTCTCCCTATAAAGTAAGTAGAGTTTACTAATTAAATATCGAAATCTTTATAGGTAAAGCTTTTAGTATTTTTGGAGTCAAAAAAGTGCAAATTAGTTAGAAGAATAGCACCTTAATTTTTCTGCCTCGCGTTACCCAAAAATACTCACTTTTCTAGCTCTATTAACTGAAAAGCTGGTACTTTTTCACAACCTAAAAACTCCAATACCTTTGTATGTAAACACTTTTATATCTAGATCAGCAAACTATCTCATTTTAGACTATTTCTGCGTCTCCGTGTCTCTAGTCCCCCAAGTTTTCCAGTCTCCCCGGTTCTGACAGTAAGACCTGAAAAACTTACCCTTGTAAATCATACTTCCCACACTCTGCTTTTTTTCAGCAAGCTCTAAGTGTTCCCTATTCCCTAAATTTCTACTATCCACAAAACTATACAATCTTACATTTTACCATAGTTCATAACATTATCACCAAAAAACTCGAAAATAAAATTTTTTCTTCAAAATCATTGACATATTCTTATTTAAGAATTATTCTGAGTTATATCAGTAAAAACTGATAAAAATAAAATTTCAAATTTATTAAATTATCCAGAGGTAAGTTATGGCTATTGAGCAAGTACCTGACGTAGTATTCAAAACTCGTGTCCGTGATGAATCTGTTGAAGGACCAAATCCCTTCCGTTGGCAAGACAAAACCACCCAAGAAATTTTTGGTGGTAAGCGTGTAGTATTATTTGCTTTACCTGGTGCTTTTACACCAACCTGCTCATCTACTCACTTACCTCGTTATGAAGAACTATATGATGAATTTAAAGCACAAGGAATAGATGAAATTATCTGTCTATCAGTAAACGATGCTTTTGTGATGTTCAAATGGGGTCAACAACAAGGTGCTAAAAATGTATTCTTACTACCAGATGGTAATGGAGAGTTCTCTCGTAAAATGGGAATGTTAGTAGATAAGTCCAATATTGGTTTTGGTATGCGTTCTTGGCGCTATGCAATGGTTGTTAATGACTGCAAAATCGAAAAGATGTTTGTTGAACCAGGTTTTGCTGACAACTATGGAGATGATCCATTTGAAGTATCCGATGCCGATACAGTATTAGCTTACCTCAAGGGTGCAGAAGTACCTGCGGACAAACCAGCTAGAGCAGAATTTGTAGGCTAATATTAGTCTCTATTGCGAAACTTAGATTATAGCAGGACTTACACATATAGTGCCTCTACGTCAGTCCTGCTATAAATAATTTATTATATAGTAATTATATAATTCTCAAGTTAAATATATAGCAATCCTATTTTATTTGTGTATAAAAATCTTACCACTTTTCGGGAATGGGGAATAAGCAATGGGCAATAAGTTTCGGAGTTTATTTAGAGTTTTTGATTTGTCACAACCTACTTAGGATTGCTATATACTCCCCATCCGATTTTTTCGCCTCAACTTGATTAATATTAAGTAGGGTTTACTGATTAAATGTGAAAAAGTTGACAGATAAAAGTTTCATCTTTTTTACGACTTAAAAAAGTACCATATTTTCGCCCCTTTTGGCTGCTCAAGTGAGTATTTTGGTTATATTGGGATACCCAAGTCAAGGGATAATTTTTCCGATTTATCGGGAACCGTGTATGTCCTCTAAAACTCCTTGTTCCTCTTGACTCTTTACTACTCCCTACTCCCTACCAAAAAATTTAATTAAATTTAGTAGACATAAATTACACTAAGGAATTGAATTATTGATTTATGTCAACACCGAAATAATGACTACTGAAACCAGACAAAAAAGAATAGGAATTTTTGACAGTGGGATAGGAGGGTTAACTGTTTTAAGAGAACTATATAAACAGTTACCAAACGAATCTGTTCTTTACTTTGGTGATACAGCAAGATTACCTTATGGTACAAGAACTCAGGAAGAAATTTTACAATTTACAAATGAAATTATCGGGTGGCTAGTCAAATGTGGAGTTAAAATGGTATTAATGGCCTGCAATACCAGTTCAGCTTTAGCTTTAGAAAAAGTCAAATCGAAATTTGATATTCCTATTTTAGGTTTAATTGTACCTGGAGCTAATGCTGCAGTAAAACAAGGAAAAAGAATAGGTGTTATTGCTACCCCTGCAACTGCTGCTAGTAATGCCTATCGTCATGCTATCTTAGAAGCAGATCCTTCTGTTCAAGTTTGGCAAGTCGGTTGTCCCTATTTCGTACCATTAATAGAACAAAATCAGTTACATGATCCTTACACATATCAGATAGCAGAAGAATATTTGACGCCTTTAATACAGCAACAAATCGATACATTAGTTTATGGTTGTACTCACTATCCTTATTTAGAACCAATATTACGGTCAATATTACCTAAATCTGTAAATTTTGTAGACCCCGCAGTTTATTTAGTTGAAGTAGCTGCTAAAAAGTTAGAAATTATGAATTTACAAAACGACAAGACACCAAAACCAACAAAATTTATAGTTACTGCTTCCCCTGAAAAATTTGCTGATTTATCATTACAATGGTTAGGCTATAGACCAATAGAGTTACAAGAAATTTCTTTATCAGCTCTTTTAGACCAACCCATTTCTATTTAGGGTTTGCTAAGGTGATAAGTGTGGGGAGGGTGAGAAGATAGAGATAGTCAGGGGAATAATTTTTCCTTGATTTTTGTAGGCTTGGCCTCCCTAATATCCTGACTTTTTGGTAGTTATATATGAAAAAGTTCCACTTTTTCGAGTCTTTAAAAAAGTCTTTTTGCGTTTGGTAGGGAGTAGGGAGTCAACCCACTCCTACAGCGCTTTTAAAATCGATAAACCACATCACCATAACCAAAATATTCTAGGGACTTTGCATGAGGGAGTCCCTACTGTGGTTTACTAAAATGAAAACCGCTGTCACCCTTCCCAGAAGGGAAAGTCCATTTGAAAAGAAACTTTAGGGTTTTGGTCTCCAAATCTCTTATTATTATTAATTAATTGGGTTTGGAGACCAAACCCCTACGATCAAATCTTATAACTGATTTGGGATTGCTATATTTGCTGTAATGTAAATTAGTTATAGAGTCGGGAATACCTTAATTGTCAACCTTTGTTTTTTGTGATTCTTGTAGCTCGTTGAGCTAATGCTAAAAGTACATAAACAGTCAATACATAAGCAGTTGCTAGAATAGGAATGATAAAAGGAATGTGATTATAATTCATAGTTTAATTAAGTGATGAAGAGCGTTTTGAGAGAATTAATAAGTATAGTAATTCTCAATGATTTGTGACCAAAAACTGTAGAGATTTGATTTCCAAATCCAATATATGCGCTTGGTTGAGAAACCAAAATCCTACAATAAAATATTACAATTTATCTAGGATTGCTATAACTAAAATAACTTGCATTTAGGTATTACTATCAATTAAATAAAATCTAAATACAGAAGTTATTTTGACTTTATTTTTAGAGTTGAAAAATTTATTTATTCAAAAAAAATTCAACTTTCATCTGGAGAGAATTTGCTGTTCAATACAGTTCCGTTTGTAGATATTTTTATTTATGTCAGTTCAAATGTATTTACCCTGACGGAGTTCCCCTCTACTTGGGTACTCTCTAAAATTAGTATCTGGAGAATTTAGGTTTGACTTGAAGTAAGCATTTCCTGGGTCATGCTACGCAAACAGCCGTTAGCTATCAGCTATCAGCTATTACTTTGAGTTTTTGATCAAAGCTTTATTATTACGGTTCCCGATCAATCAGAAATTTTATCTGAATACAAAAGCTAGTTTTTAAGTATATACTTGTTTAAGTCTCGCCCTTAAAGTTGAGGTCTTTATTGCTGAATTGCGCAGTTACTCCCCAGGAGGCTAGCTGAAAGCCAATAGCTGAATGCTTACGACTTTAAACTATTACTAATTACCAACTATTGCCGATAACAATAACTACTAATACTATAGCGACGTCAAACGATTTGTGACAAAAAAAACTGTAGAGATTTGATTTTCAAATCCGATTTACACGATTGGTTTGGAGACCAAACCCCTACAATAAGTCAAGTCATAATTGTAGTAAATATAACCCTGAAATAGATCGATTTTAAGTATATAAATATTACTCAAAAAAAATACTTAGAGAATTAGGTATTTTTAATATGAACGAATGATTAAATACTATAAATTTAAAAGTCTTTTCTAGCTACCATATTCCTTTTTTCTAATTGTATAAGCTGAAAATCAGGTTTTTTTACCTAATAATCCCTAAGCTTTAGAAAAGTAAGTTAGCTCTACTTCTGCAATTAAATTATCTGCAAATATACCTCGCTCATATTATGCAGTTTTCAACTTACAACGGATTCTAAATAAATGACGTACAAATATTAATGTTCAAATCTTTGTCGCACAAACATCTTGTATATCATATTTGTACTATAATTTTACTTTTATGAATCCCCTATATGTTTATTATCATCATACATCTAATCACTAATTCATACAACATATTGTGTACAACTTTTTCTAACCGACAATATTTAGGAAGTTTCGAGAACCAGACTTTCCGTGCTTAGACCCAGAAACGCTGATTATTCCGTAGAAAGTTCCAGATTGCGTTACAATCTAAACAAATATTAAAAGCCTGAAACTACATCTTGATTAAATAATCGTATTGGGCTGAATAGTATATATCCCATTTTCAAGGTTCTTAAATATTTGTCCCAATAGATTAGATGGCTAGAGTAGATATTAACTCTTTTAATTCAAGTATAAATATAGTATCTTTTATTATCTCTCTTGAATTATTTTAACTACTAAAAGTTAACACTGCTATGTTAACACAATTCACTCTATTTGTATAGGAGATTTGGGACTTTGCTTAACAATTAGACACAATCTCAATCACGAGACTGGTATAAATTTATATTTTTTTTTAAAAAAGATTTTATTTGGCTGTCAATATTTGTAACTCTCCTCTATTAAGGAGAGTTAGCTTAGAATAAGAATATAATATGTAAAATTTTGTTAACTTGTAGCTTTACTAGCTAATCTATGACCAACAAATAAGGTCTCAAGCCTCTCCCTTTTAAGGGTAAGGAAATAAAAAGCGGTCGTTTTGCGCTCCGCAAAGCTCCGCTTTATATCTCTGTCGCGCAGCGAAACGGCTACGCCGACATGAAAAGCGGAACTTCCCGTAGGGTGGCATGGAGAGGTTTCTTTCCCATATCCAATCGACCAAGAGAAACAAACTTCAGTATTTCCAACTTCTGACTTAGGGTCAGAACTAATAACTGATAACTGATAAATAACTGATATGACTACTACTACTCTCTTATTCTCTCCAGTAGAAGCAGATCTACAACTGCTAACAAATAACTTAACGGAATTGGTAGGTGCGCGTCATCCCATACTATACGCGGCTGCGGAACACCTATTCCGTGTCCAAGGAAAACGGGTCAGACCAGCTATTGTCCTATTAATTTCACGAGCTACTATGTCCTCCCGAAGGGAGGCCAGTAAAGGACAGGAGGAAATTAAATCTAAGCATCGTCGTTTAGCAGAAATTACAGAAATGATTCATACTGCTAGTTTGGTTCATGATGATATAGTAGATGAATCAGAAATTCGCCGAGGTGTCCCCACCGTTCATAATTTATTTACCAATCGGGTTGCGGTACTAGCAGGAGATTTCTTATTTGCCCAATCATCTTGGTACTTGGCTAATTTAGATAATCTAGAAGTAGTAAAACTGCTTTCAGAAGTAATTATGGACCTTGCGGAGGGAGAAATTCAGCAAGGACTCCATAGATTCGATACTAATTTATCTATCGAAGCATATTTAGAAAAGAGCTATTATAAGACAGCTTCTTTGATTGCTAATAGCTCCAAAGCTGCGGCTATTATCAGTGATGTCTCACCAGAACAAGCCCAGAATATGTACTACTATGGTAAATATCTAGGTTTAGCATTCCAGATAGTAGACGACATATTAGATTTTACTAGCGCTACAGAATCATTAGGAAAACCAGCCTGTTCTGACCTGAAAAGTGGCCACTTGACAGCACCTACATTGTATGCTATTGCAGAAAAGCCAGGCTTAGAAAAATTACTGGAAAGAGAGTTGGCTCAAGATGGTGATTTAGAAGAGGCCATCCAATTGATTAAGGATAGTAATGGTATTGCCAGGTCTCAAGAGTTGGCTACTCAACACGCGAAGATGGCGGTTAAACATTTAGATTCTTTGCCAGACTGTGATTCTCGTATCTCTTTGATTAATCTTGCTGACTATGTTTTAAGTAGGCTGTATTAAATATCACGGGTAATGAATAATGAATAATGAATAATTATTAAACAATATCTGGAGGAATTTTGCTAGGGTTGGAAGCAATAGTAGGGGCGGGTTTGAACAGAGATTTCCTTGGTTAATCTCAGATTTACCTAAACCCGCCCTCTTTTCTACAACGTCAAAATATGGTATGGGCGTTAAATGTGGGGGGCGGGTTGATGAAAAACCCTAGATGTGGGGGCGGGGGGCGGGTTTTTTTCAGTTTATGAACCTTTCTTAAATCCCTAGGGAAACCCGCCCCTACAATCCCTGGGGAAACCCGCTTAGTTATTTCAGGGCATCGCTACTTTTGGCAATCAAAAGCCCAGATTATGTTTCGCTCTCTACTGATAACTGAAAAAGGGGGGCGGGTTTTTTTCAGTTTATGAACCTTTCTTAAACCCCTAAGGAAACCCGCCCCTACTGTTTCAATTGACAATTAATAATTACCTAGGGGCGGGTTTGAACAGAGACTTCCCTGTTTAATCTCAGATTTATCTAAACCCGCCCTCTTGTCTACAACGTCAAAATGTGGTATTGGCGTTAAATGTCAGGGGGAGCGGGTTGATGAAAAATTCTGTGGGGGGGCGGATTTTTTTCAGTTTATGAACCTTTCTTAAATCCCTAGGGAAACCCGCCCCTACTATTTCAATTGATAATTACTTGGGGGCGGGTTTGAACAGAGATTTCCTTGGTTAATCTCAGATTTACCTAAACCCGCCCTCTTTTCTACAACGTCAAAACGAAGTTAATCAATAATGAATAGTTATTAAGTAATATCTGGAGGAATTTTGCTAGGGTTGGAAGTAGAGGATGCTTGATACTGCCTAAGATATACGTTTATCAGTTTTTGGACATCCTCTCTCTTCACCTCGGTGGCGGTTGTTAAATCACCAGCTTTTTCAAAGAAGATCAGGCTATCTAATGGTTGAATTGCTATCATTTGAAATAGGATATGAATGGTTGGTATTGGTACTGCCACAATGTTGTCTTCGGAAATAGATAATGAGGCATCTTTTAAATTGGGAAAGGCGTAAATAACCCGTTTTTCTACTCCAGACTTACTTATTAAAGTAGTTAAAACCCAATTTTGTGAGGAAGTTTGCAAGATATAGTATTGCCAATGTTTCAGTTGTTCAGCTAATAGTTTTAAGCCTGGTGCGATCGCTTCCACAATTTTTGGTGTATTACCATCCTGCGGTGCGTTTTTAATAAGTGTTTGGATTTGTTGTTCTAAGTCCATAAGATTAGGATGTAGGGAGTAGGGAGTAGGGAGTAGGGAAGAGGAAAGAGTGGGGAAGGAGGAAGGAGTGGGGGAGGAGAGAGATTTGGGAATGGTTGAAAATAGAACATTTTTTTCTAGGCAAACCCAGGAACCTTTATAAGTAGATTAGTGCGAGCATGATCCTCGCGCGAGTCTATCTTTCTCCCCTACTCCCGTACTCCCCTACTCCCGTACTCCCCTACTCCCGTACTTCCCTACTCCCTACTCCCTGTTCCCTAGTTAATTAATTATTATAAAGAATGATGGGGGAAAATTACCCAGTTAGTCAAGAAATATTCCAGCTACTCCTAGATGAACTTCAACAGTCTACTAATGCTTGTAAACAACAGTGTCAAGAGGTGGCAGAGCGCATTAGACAGGAAGTAGACAGAATTTGCACAGAAAGTAAAAGAATTCAAGCTACTGGAGAAGTAGGCAAATGGGCTAAGAATTTAGCCCAACATCGCTTGAGACGATGTATACACTACTACAAACTTGGTTCCAGAGAAGGGAGAACAGAACTGCATAGCACCCTCAGTGCTATTGTTTATAGATATATTACTCCTCCCCAAGTCCAATCAAGTTATCAGGCTAAGGTAAATCTGATAGAGGACTTCCTCCAACAGTTTTATCTGGAGAGTTTAAGTGCGCTTCGGCGAGAGTCTCAACTGCCAGCAAGCTATACCCCTCGTACTTTGTTACAAGTAGCGGAGTACATGGCATTTATTGAACGTTATGGCAAAAGGCGCATTCCCCTGTCTGGTGGTCGCAGTCAACAATTGATTATTCTGCGGGCACAAACGTTTTCTCAACAACAACCAAGAGAAACGTCTGTGGATATTGACCAAGCAGCAGAGGGAGCAATTTCTGATTCTGATTCTCGGCCCGATGGGTCTATGCAGCAGGTACGAGAGGCTATGGTTGCCCAAGACCCTGGTAATGATATTGGTTCTTTGCGTCAGACTGTGATTGCAGAATTAATGGCCTATCTAGAGGAACGTCAACAACCTGATTGTGCGGACTATTTTGCTCTCCGTTTACAAGATTTGTCTACCGGAGAAATAGAGAAGATATTAGGTCTGACTCCTCGACAGAGGGATTATTTACAACAACGGTTTAAATACCACTTACTCAAGTTTGCTATGGGACATCGGTGGGAACTGGTTCATCAATGGTTAGAAGCAGACCTAGAGCAGAACTTAGGGTTAACTCCCACAGAATGGGAAACTTTGCATCAGCAAATTGATTCGGAACAGCAGAATTTGCTAGAATTAAAGCAACAGAACCTTTCTGACGAGGCGATCGCTAAGACATTAGGTCGCAAAATTAACCAGGTTAAGAAAAAGTGGTATAGAATACTAGAAATTGCCTGGGAAATACGAAATCGTTCAAGTTCCGGAGCAGGGGCATCAACTGATGAATAACGAAACGAATAAACAGGTGGAAACTTTTGAGGAAAAGTTCTTTGATTGGTTATTATCTGAACCAAATTCTACAGAAATATCAACATTAGGGGGTAGTCGAAAATCTATGGATAAATTGGAAACTGTAATCAGCATTGAAGAACAGTGGTCAGAACTGGATCCACTGGAGTCGGAAGAAATAGACTTTTCCTACTATGACGAAGGTCCACCAACTACACTAGGAGAAGTACCAACTGTGTATAATCGTTTCGAGTCATTATTAAAAAAACGACTAAAAGCCGAGATAGAGGCTAAACCACCACTATTTCCTTGGGAAAAACCGGGATGCACTATGGAATATCCAGAGGTTGATACGGATTTATCGAGAACGGTAGATTGGTTTTCCCAGGTTAGTTTGTGGGTATCACAGATAAAAAATATTAAGTGGAGGAACTTATCTTTACCTTTAACGGATTCTGTGTTTACTGAAATTTTGCAGTCTTGTCAAGAGAAGGCAACTTCTGACCTACTGCCTGGTATTAGGTTGGTTAGAGCTGTAGAGAATTTATTCCCTGGGCAGTCTCAATCTCTCAATAGTTTAGCTGGGTTAGTATTGTTAGGTCAAGCCCGTGATGGAGAAGTTCCCATACAAGTCGCCAGTTATGATACGGCAACCCCAAAACAACAAATGTTATTGTCTTTACTGGCAGCTAAAGAAATTTTAGAGTCTTTAACTTTGAATTGTCATTTGAACCAGTCGGTAGTCACCAGAGAATGGGAAACTACTCTGGGTTGGATTAATATCGAGGCTGAATATTCTATTCCTGAAGACAGTTCTGCTGCATCTTTGAGAATCAAGGGAGAGTTACCAGCAGCAGCAAGTCTCAAACTGCAAGGTGGAGAAAATCAAACAATTTCTCAAAGTTATGCTCCCGGTACTTTACGAGTGGAAATATTTAACCCTCAACCAGAGCAAAAATATGAACTAACTATTAAGTTATTAGACTGGGAAGAGCCGTTAAAATTTACTGTTTGTCTGAGTAATGGATAATGGATAATTGATCATGGATAATGACAACAACTACGTCTAAATCTAATTATTAATTTGTTAATTATTAATTGTCAACGCACCTAAGTAAATAATTAACAATGAACATTATCAACAATTAGTCGTTAACTATATAATCTCCCTAATTTCTAAATTATAATCAGAAAAACTTCCGGTAATTATTAATTGTTAATTATCAACTTCCCCCCTAATTATTAATTGTTAATTAGGGCTTGCTGAATTATTTATCAAAGTGTTTACGAGCATTGCTTTCAGCATTTATAGACACTAATAAAGTACCAGCTTTTAGGTGATTCGAGCTTAAAAATATAGGATTTTGGGCATTTCGAGGGGTAAAAAATTAGAGTAAGATTCTTCTGGCTACCTCTTCTATGATTATTATTCCTCCTGGGTTCTGCATTCTAGATTTTGGCTCCTCCCCTCAAATAAAAAACTTTTACGGTTCCCGATAAATCAGCAAAACCTAATTATCAACCACTCTAAAGATGAAAATTCTTTCTAATTATCAATTATCCATTATCAATTATCCATCATCAAAGCCAGTACCAGAAAATTCTATTCTATTAAGAATATTAGTACAAGCATTAGTAATAGTAGGAATATTAGCAGTTGATGTGGCTGCCGGGGTAGCAACAGATGAACTACCTTTAACACTTTGGGCAGCACCCCTAAGCATTGTCGGCGCAATTTGGAGTTGGTACAATCGCTACAAAAAGAATATACCAATTAAATTTTGTTTATCCATCGGAATGTTATTAGCATTGGCTAATTTTTTGAGCAAATTAATTACTCAATTAAGTGATACTAGACTCATATTAGCTGAATTATTAATCCAACTTCAAGTATTACATAGTTTTGATATACCCAGGCGCAAAGACCTGGGTTATTCTATGGTTATCGGATTAATATTATTAGGAGTTGCAGCTACCATTAGTCAAACTTTAACCTACGGACCAGTCTTATTACTATTTGTTGTTATAGCCATTCCTTGTCTAATATTAGATTACCGTTCTCGGTTAGTAGGGACGTTGCATCCAACCTCACTACAAGAGTCAAGCATTTCTCACCATAAATCAGAAAATTCTCAGCTAAAACAGCGACGAAAAATTTCTCTATTAAGTGCTACTTTATCTCCTCAAAGATTAACAATATTATTGTTAGTAATTATTGGCTTGGGTATGACAATATTTGCTTTTTTACCAAGGTTGCCTGGTTATCAATTACGAACTTTTCCTATCAGCTCTCCCATTAACATTGATATCAGCAACTTTGACGGGCAAACTATTAGTAACCCTGGTTATATTGGTCAGGGTAGTGGTAGTGGAGATGGTTCTAGAAGTGGAAATGGAACAAATCCTGAATCAGGTCCGGGAACTTTAGATACTACTTATTATTATGGATTTAATACTAAGATAAATCAAAATTTACGGGGGCAATTAAATCCTCAAGTTGTCATGCGAGTTAGGTCGCAAGCTGAAGGTTTTTGGCGAGTTTTAGCTTTTGATAAATACACTGGTGAAGGTTGGGAAATTTCGAGAAATGATAAAGTTATTACTTTAAATCGTCCCCCTTGGTCTTATCAATTTCATGTTAATTGGCAACGGAAAAATATTTATGAAAATGAAACCAAGGAAGTTATTCAAAGTTATACAGTAGTTTCTCAGTTACCAAATTTAATTCCGGCTTTATATGAAGCTAAAGAAGTATATTTTCCCACCGAAAAAATAGCAATTGACCTTGATGGAAATTTGCGTTCTCCCCTAGAACTTCGAGAGGGTTTAACCTATACAGTAATTTCTGATGTTCCTTATCGAGACCGGACTATTTTAGGTGATGCAGGAACAAATTATCCCCAAAATATTAGTGAATATTATTTACAAATTCCTCCGGAAATTGCTGAAAAAGTTAGACAAAAAACTGAGGAAATTTTAGCTAATAAAAATAAGGTTGCTAAAGATAGTCAACCTATTAATTCTGTTTACGAAAAAGTACTTTATTTAGCACAATATCTGAAGCAAAACCCTAATTATAAACTTCAGAAATCACCGCCATTTTTAGCGGAAGGTGAAGATTTAGTTTCGGCATTTTTATTCGGTTATGAAAATAGTTTGGAAGGGGAAAAAATTACGGGTGGTTATGGCGACCATTTTTCGACTGTTCTGACAATAATGTTACGTTCTATTGGGATTCCGGCTCGGTTAGTTGGTGGTTATGCTCCTGGAGAATTTAATCCTTTTACTGGTTTATATGTGGTAAAAAATACGGATGCTTATATGATGACTGAGGTATATTTTCCTGGATATGGATGGTTCGCTTTTAATCCGATTCCGGGAATGCCATTAATTCCTCCCTCTATTGAAATAGGGTTTGGAGACCAAACCACTACTGTCTTAATGGTTTTTTGGAAGTGGGTCGCTGGTTGGTTGCCTTCTCCCGTAACTGGTTTTTTGGAAAAGTTTATTGGTGGAATATTCGGTTGGATATTAGGAATTATTAGTTGGTTTTTTGCCTTATTTTCTAAAGGTTGGCAAGGGATATTTGGGGGGTTAATTTTAGGTACTGCCTTTGGTTTTTTGGGTTGGCTATTGTATATTTTTTGGCGGAGGTGGCGTTATGGTCGTTGGTTAGCTGGTTTATCTCCGATGGAGAGTATCTATCAACAAATGTTGAGTTTAATGGCGGACAAGGGATTAGTTAAACGTGGTTTTCAGACGCCTTTTGAGTATAGTAATTATATCAGGGAACAGGGAATAGGGAGCAGGGAACAGGGAGAAATAGTAGAAGAAATTTCACGAGATTATGTGGGATGGCGTTATGGTAGTAAGGAAGTTAATTTAGGTAGATTGAAAAGTTTATTACGCAGCTTGAAGAAAAGTCAAAATTCCAAGAAAAATAGAACCATGAACTAGGCAAAGAAACCCGGTTTCTTGAAGAAACCGGGTTTCTAGGATCAGTCCAGAATTATTCGTTATTCATTATCAATTCTGTTCCACACATTTTACAGAATTTAGCATCAATATCATGGGCATAAAAACCACAATGACTACAAACTTTTTCTGTTTTATTAGTTGTTTTTAGAAGTTGTTTAATTAAATCTCCAAGTTGGGAAGGAATTAAACTAATGCCTATTAATATCATTAATACGGTTAATAAACGACCTTTTTCTGAAATAGGAGTTACATCACCAAATCCCACAGTTGTCATTGTGACTACTGAAAAATATACAGCATCTAAAAAAGTTTTAAATGATTTAGGATTGACAGAATGTTCTACTTGATAAATTAAACCAGAGAAGATAAAAATTATTGAAAATAATGTTAATAATATCCTAGCAAAAATAACTCCATCTTCTGTACCAATCCGAAATATATAGATTTGAAATTTCAGAAATCTAATTAGTTTTAAAATTCGGAACCATCTGATTATTCTCAGAAAACTAAGTTCCAAAATTCCTGGAAATATTGGTAAAATCGCTAATAGATCAATTAGAGAAAAAAAGTTAAAAATAAACTTTATTTTGTTGTCTGCAAGCCAAAATCTCAGTAAGTATTCAATAGCAAAACATACTAAAATTGAATCATCTATTAGTTCTAATATCCTGAATAATTCCTCTGGAATTGGATAGGTTTCTGCAACAAATATGGCTGAAGACAGTAAAATAAAAAAGAGTAAAATCAAGTTAATGGTTTTACCGATAGGAGTTTCAATGTCTTCTAAATAAAATTTCAGGGTTTGTTTGGTTGGTATAGGTGACATTTCAGTTATCAGTTATCAGTTATTAGTTACTCATTATTTTTAATCTTATGCTCCAGAGCAATAATGATCAAACTAGATTCTAATTATAAACAGGTTATAGCAGTTTTAACGGTTAACTTGGCGGGTTTAGTAATATCAATGTTGAATTTTGGGGGGCGGGTTTAGCAATATTAATGTTGGATTTAAGGGATGGGTTTAGCAATATTAACGTTGGATTTAAGGGATGGGTTTAGCAATATTAATGCTGACTTTCTATATTTATTAATCAACCTGCCCCTAGATTTTTTGACTCTGACTTTGGGGGGCAGGTTTAGGAATATTAATGCTGACTTTCTATATTTATTAATCAACCTGCCCC
>NZ_JAYKGW010000216.1:0-6000 GCF_035285525.1 Okeania sp.
ACCCAACCTACAAACTTATAACATAAGTTGGATTGAGTCACGAAACCCAACAGATATATAATCTTTTCCTTGGGTTGACGAAAGGAAACCCAACCTACAAACTAAACTTGACAATTTGCCAAAATCAAGATAATAAGGCTGGTTTATTGTGGAGTTTTTGTTTTTGAAAGATAATATCATGTCCGGTTGAGTAATTAGATTTTCGTGGAAGGAAAAAGGCAGAAGCTTTTCTGCCATTTTCACCTTAATTTTATACACGCACGGTGCCCGAAAAATTCGATGCTACCGGACATGATATAATATAGAATCTGAATAATTAGTTGATGAAAAACTTTATACCTTCTCACCCTATTCCTTCCCTTCTCCCTTCTACCTTCCTTTCGCTGCAGACATACTTGATTAGTAAAAATGTTATATAATATACTTATTCCTAAAACAGGGAACAGGGGAAGACGCGGATAAAAAGTCAGAATAAATCCGGTTTCTGGGTTTGCCTAAACACGCAAAGAAACCCGGTTTTTTCCGAGAAACCGGGTTTATGGGTAACACTTCCCACAGTTCCCATTGCTGATGACTGATAACTGAAAAAACTCCCTACTCCCATTGCTGATAACTGATAACTGATAACTGAAAAAGCTCCCTGCTCCCATTGCTGATAACTGATAACTAATAACTGATAACTGAAAAAGAGGCTAAAGAAGCAATGAAACCAATAGAATCTGAAAAAACATGGCAGATTATTCTTGAAGCAGTGCCAGTAGGAATACTAATTAGTCGTGCATTTGATGGTGTAATTCTTTTTAGTAATCAACTGTTTAGACGAACTTTTGGACTCCCTAATGAAATATTAATTGGTAGTCCTCAATCAAATCTTTACTCTAATTCTGAAGAATATAAACTATTGTTAAGAAATCTTTATCAAAAAACTGTTGTGTGCGATTGCACAATAGAACAAATGTGCTATCGCCAAGTTAGCTTCAAGAAACCAGATGGGAGAAAATTCTGTGCTCATGTTTCAATGAGTTTTGTTGATTTTCATGGGGAAACTGCCATCCTATCCACATTTTTAAATATTCCCGAACCACAACTTACTCAAAAATCCCTGCAAAGACAAGCTTTAACTTTTGAACATCTCTACGATGGGGTGATCCAGACCGATATGGAAGGTCGCATTATTGAATGGAGTCCAGCAGCAACTAGAATGTTTGGTTACAAAAAATATGAAGTCCTGGGAAAGACTCCAGCTATTCTACACAAACCAGAAGAAGCTTCTGTCTTGATGCCAGAAATAATTGAGCAGATCAAGACAAATGGTAAGTGGGTAGGACAAATTCACTTTGTTCGCAAAGATGGTAGTGAGGGAATATCTGAAACCAGGGTGGTACCAATGGTAGATAAATTTCAGCAAATTGTGGGGACTATTGGAGTTAACCGTGATATTACGGAACAAAAACGAGCGCAAGACAACGAAAATAAATTGTTAGAGTCCCTCAAATATAGGGAACATCTACAGACAGCAGTAGCGTCGGTTGGACAAAAGGCGCTGGAAACATCAAATATTTATCAATTATTCGATCTCACAGTTACTATAGTTGCCAAAACTTTAAATGTGAAATTTAGCAAAGTGTTGGAGTTATTACCTGGTAGTCATGCTTTTCTCCTGGCTGCGGGTGTAGGTTGGCGAAAAAACTTAGTCGGTAAAGCTACGGTTAGTGCTGAGGCGAAATCTCAAGCTGGTTATACTCTTTTAGTAAATAAGCCAGTTATTGTCAAGGATTTACTGATAGAAACACGGTTTCCTGGTTCGCCTTTGTTACATAACCATCGGGTGGTTAGTGGTGTAACTATAATCATTCCTAATTTAATAATTAAAGAATCTCAAAATCAGAGTTTCCATAATGTTCAACCTGCTTGGGGTGTTTTGGGAGTTCATTCTAGACAGGAGCGAGAGTTTAGCCAAGATGATATTTATTTTCTGGAAGCGATCGCTAATATTTTGGCAACTGCCATCGAACGTCATACCAATGAAGAATATCTGCAACTGATGAAACGAGCTATTGATAGTAGCAATAATGGTATCGTTATTACTGATGCTACTGAATCAGATAACCCAATTATTTATGCTAACCCCAGTTTCCAGAATCTGACAGGCTATAAATTTGAGGAATTAATCGGAAAAAATTGTCGGATGTTACAAGGAAAATCAACAGATAGACAAACAATTAAAAAAATGAAAAAAGCCATTTTACATGGTGAAGAATGTCATGTAGTTTTAAAGAATTTTCGGAAAGATGGTACGGACTTTTGGAATGAATTATTTATTGCTCCAGTTTATAATTCTCAACAACATTTAACCAATTTTATTGGGATACAAAAAGATATTACTGAAAGATTACGTTGGGAAAAAGAATTATTGATTAAAACTCAAGCCTTAGAAAAATTTAGTTCTAGCTTAAAAGAATTACATAGAATTGCTACTTATAACCACAACAATATAGAAGAACTTTTTACTGATTATCTTCAGGCTGGTTGTAAAATTTTCGAGACTGAGACTGGAGTTATTGGGGAAGTAAAAGGTAAATTATTTACTATTAAATCTGTACAATCAAATCTGGATTATTTTTCATCAGGAAGAGTATTTAAGTTATCCGATATTTTATGTGCAAAAACAGTAGCAGAACAAAAAACAATCTTTAGTAATGAATTAGAAGAATCAGAAACAAAAGGTATGCCGATAAAATTATATATTGGCACTCCTATATTTGTAAATCATCAAATTTATGGTACTTTATCCTTTTCCTCTCCTCAAGCTAGAAGTAGAGAATTTGAGTATCACGAACAGGAAATTATTGAATTAATGGCTCAAATTATTGGGAAATTTATTGAAATTTCTCAAAAAGAATTAGAGCAACAAAAAACTTTGGTAGCACTGCGAGAAAGTGAAAAACGTTACCGTCTTTTAGTAGAGTCTTCTCCCGAAGCGATCGCTGTAATTTGCCTGGAAAAATTTGTTTATATAAACACTGCTGGAGCTAAATTATTAGGAGCAGAATCTCCCAAGAACATTCTTGGTAAATCAATCTGGAAATTTATTCTCCCAGAATATATAGAAGCAGAAAAACAGCGACTAGAAGAAGTTCAGAAACGAAAACAACAAACAAATTTAGAAGAAGAAAAATTAATCAGAGAAGATGGAAAAGTCATTGATGTAGAAATAACTGGAATCCCTTATAATTATAATGGCATAGCAGCAACCCAAATAATTATTCGAGATATTACCAAACAAAAACAAGCCCAAGAAAAACTGCTCTATGATGCACTTCACGATACACTGACAGGTTTACCCAACCGTGCCTTGTTTTTTGACCGACTTAAACTAGCATTACATCGGTCTAAACAACACCCAGACTATGAGTTTGCTGTTCTCTTCTTAGACCTAGATCGCTTTAAAGTAATTAACGACAGTTTAGGACATAATATAGGAGATAAACTATTAGTAGAGATCAGCAAACGATTACTAAACTGTATCAAAGCTTCAGATACTCTGGCGAGGTTAGGAGGAGACGAATTTACCATTTTGTTAGAGTATCCACCAGATATTAGCTATGCTGCCATGATAGCCATAAAAATTAATCAACAACTTGCTAAACCAATTTACATCGAAGGACATGAAATCTTTACTACAGCAAGTATTGGAATTGTTGGTAGTCGTGGTAATTTTGTCGAGGGTGTTGATGAAAATAATCCCGATCTTTGTCCTGTTTACAATAATCCAGAAGACCTGCTGCGAGATGCTGATCTTGCCATGTATCGAGCTAAAGCTTTGGGTAAAGCTAGACATGAGATATTTGATTTGACAATGCACAGTCAAGCTCTCTCATTATTAGAGTTAGAAAACGATCTCAGACGAGCTGTCGAATTGATTAAACAAGACCCAGCTAATTCTCAATTCATATTAAATTATCAACCAATAGTCTGTTTATCTACGGGTAAAATTACAGGTTTTGAAGCTTTGGTAAGGTGGCATCATCCCAGTAAAGGTTTAATTTCTCCAGGTAAGTTTATTCCCTTAGCTGAAGAAACAGGTTTAATTATTCCTTTGGGAATGTGGATATTACGAGCTGCTTGTCAACAATTAACTATTTGGCAGAAAGAATTTAACTGTCCAGATATAGAATCTCATCAGAAATTAACCAAAAATCAAACTACAGAAATATCTCAAATATATAATTGTTTACCTCAGAAACAAAATAACAAATGTCCTTGTATTTGCTCTGTAGATGATTCTATTTATCAATTTCCTACCTCATTAACTATGAGTGTTAATCTTTCTAGTAAACAACTTTCTCAACCACATTTAGCAACAGAAATTGAGGAGATTTTACAACAAACAAATTGCCAGCCTAATTCTTTAAAATTAGAGATAACAGAAACATTAATTATGGAAAATATTGCTTCAGCAACTGAAGTATTGAACCAACTAAAAAAACGAAATATTAAATTATCAATAGATGATTTTGGTACAGGTTATTCATCATTAAGTTATCTACATCAATTTCCCATTGATACCCTAAAAATTGACCGTTCTTTTGTAAGTAGATTAAAGCCAGATATGACTGGTCAACCGCCAAAAATTGTTAGTGCAATTATTGGATTAGCTCATAATTTAGGTTTAGAAGTAATAGCAGAAGGAATAGAAACCGAATATCAAATGAAACAATTACAACAGTTTAAGGGTGATAAAGGGCAAGGATATTGGTTTTCTCAACCATTGGAAAGTCGCTATGCAACCTCACTACTGCGCAATTTTAAGTATCAAGTCTAGGGAGCTTTTTAGTCCGTAGGGGTTTGGTCTCCAAACCCTCTTGAATGGGCAAAAACCCCATATCATATTAAATCCGGTAGCATCGGTATAATTTCCAACCGTAGGGGTTTGGTCTCCAAACCCTCTTCAAGCTGTTAATGAACCACATCACCACAACCAAAATATCGTAGGGAGTTAGGTTTTTTCTTTCATATCATGTCCGCTGGTATTGGAGCGTGTAAAAAGTAAGGGAAATATCTACCTTCTGTAAGGTTTTTCCAATAATAACTTCTTCCTTACCAAAAAATGAAGTATAAAGCCTCTGCCGATAACAGACCAGGAATGAGAGAAAATGTTTTACAAAAAATATTCGATCTCTTCTTCACTACTAAACCAGTTGGTCAAGGAACTGGACGAGGATTATCTATTAGTTACCAAATAGTTACAGAGCAACATGGAGGACAATTGCAGTGTTTTTCGGAAATTGGACAAGGTACTAAGTTTATGATAGATATACCAATTTAATTTAGTAGGGGAGTAGGGGAGTAAGGGAGTAGGGAGTAGGGCAGTGGGAAGTGGGGAGTAGGGGAGATGGTGCATAATGGGGGTATTTTGATACTTTTTTCTCTATTCTATTTCTGGAAATTATGACTTTTGACTCCTTAATCCTGACTACTGTTTTTCAATCCTCACTTTTGCAAAGATACGGTTAGGGGGTTCTATAAGAAAAGGTAATTATTAATTATGGAAACAGGAGGCAGCCAAAAGAATAGTGAGAGTAATTTTTCAGCAAGAGCGTTACCCCAAAATACTTACTTGAACAGGACTTAGGCAGCAACGATAGATATAGTGGTTAAAACTCTTGGGCAATAGTTTTTTGACTCTATATATAGTACGTTCGCGTAAGTCCTGTTGAAGAATCTGAGCTACCTAAAAGCTGGAACTTTTTCCCAACTTCAATACTTATCTTTATCTATGCACAGGACTTTTACGCAACTACAACGTATTTTCGTCGGATACGACTGAAGAGAAACAATCTCAAACCCCTGTATTTCCTACCTCATGGGTAAGTCCTATATTAAATACTTTGAGATTGAATCAGCAAACCCTAGTTATTTATAAACAGGACTTAGACAGCGACCATAGATATAGTGGTTAAAACTGTTGTGCAATAGTTTTTTAACTCTATATATAGT
>NZ_JAYKGW010000217.1:0-50653 GCF_035285525.1 Okeania sp.
CTAATCGTTTAAATGGTTGGCATTTTCGTCGTCAACAAATTATTGATGGGTTTATTGTAGACTTTTATTGTCACTGTGCTGGAGTTGTGGTAGAAGTTGATGGGGAGATTCATCTGCAGCAATTTGAATATGATGTAGAACGCGATCGCATTCTCTTAATGCGAGGCATTCGATTGTTACGATTTAAAAATGAGGAAGTTAGACAACAACTAGATAGGGTTTTGATAAGTATTGCCACAGTATGCAGTGAGGAGACCTAACCCCCCAACCCCCTTCCCTACAAGGGAAGGGGGTGTTGATTTTTGACTCCCCTCTTTCTTGCCCCCTCCTGTTTCTTGCCCCCTCCTGTTTCTTGCCCCCCTCCCCTTGCAGGGGAGGGGTTGGGGGAGAGGTCTTAGTAAGCGATCGCAACTTGATGACCACTTTATCTAGACTAATAATATAGATATGGAATTAAAATGTAACATCTCTACAGGGTTATCATTTTCTTCACAACCCCTAATTTTTGCTGGATAGAGGTTAGCTGAAAACTTTATTCCAAAAGCTTTTTACCTTACTTGTCACGACTCCAGTCGAAAATTACAGCAGATTCGATTTTGGTAAGGTAAATCCACGGGAGCAAGATGCACGGTTCCCGAAAAATCCCTACTTATGAAGATTTAATTATTAAATCTGTACTTTAGTTATGCTTGGAATCTGCTGTAAATCCATTATTATCCAGAAATCATCAATTATTTTCCTTGACTCCCTATTCCTTCTTTTCTAGCTCTAACAAATGTTGCAGAGAAATACTTGCTGCTTGAGAAACTTGAGGATGAACATCTTTTTCTAAATATTTCAAAGCAGATACACTCTTGGGAGTAGACATATTTCCTAACGCTTCTGCTAACCTCTGACGAATCAACCAATCTTCCGAAGAAGCAAATCTAAGAACATGATCTACTGCTTCCAAATCTCCAATTTCTCCTAAAGCGGCGATCGCTGCTTGTTGTATTACCAATTCCTGACTGTCTAATGCTTCTATCAATAAATCATGGGCACGTTTATCTTTCAGATTTCCCAGAGCAACTGCTGCACTGAAACGTACTAACCAACTGGTATCTTCATAAAATGCTCGTGCTAAAGGTTCAAACGCTCTCACATCCTCCAAATAACCTAAAGCTCCTGCTGCATCAGCGCGAACACCATAATCTTCATCTTTTTCCAGTAATTCTACTAAAATTGAGTAGCATTCCTCTGTCCGTTTAACACCCAGAGCAAATACTGCCATCGAACGTACTGGTAAGTTGGAGTCATACAATACTTTTTTGATTAGAGGAACCGCTTCAGTTGCAGATACTTCCCGGAGATGAGCAAGAGCGAGGAGGCGATCGCGGGAATTTTCGCTATCTAGTTGGGCTGATATTTGTTCTAAACTCAGATTTTGCATATTTTGCCTTTGGTTTATAAAACTTTATATTTAACTAATATTATAACCCACATTCCGGACGACAAAATGTAGCATACTAAAGAGGAAGAAACTTGAGTAAGTATTTAGGGTTTGCTGAAAAAGTTTGTTTGTGAAACTAGGCAATTGGTATGGGGCAATAGGTAATAGTTAGGGTTTGCGCTTCTTCAGTCTTTTTTAAGGGTAGGGACATTTTGCTGCGCAACATGTTTGCGGAGCATTCCGGAACGGAAAACGCATTTTTGTTATGCAAGGTCCTACGGGAGTAGAGGAGCTCGAAAGTAATTTTTTTTGCCCAACGATGTGTCTAGAATGTTAACTTGAGGAGCATTAAAAGCTGATTTTTCGGGAACCGTAAACCAGGTACTTTTTCCTGACCTAAAAAGGCTAAAACTATTAGTATGTAAATACTTTTAGTTTTCCATACGCCAGCCCTAGTTACAGGTGTTAATTTTTCTAAATTTTTTCAAGTTTGGTGAGAAAAAATCTAGAGTTTTTCAAGATTAATTTAGTAATTTATTGCCACTTTTTGTTACCTAAAAAAGTTTCTTCATCTGTCAATGGGAGCGAGATTTAATCAGGAATATCTATTGATAATTATAATATTTCATTCACCTAATTTTATGGCTGATGTTAACTATAGTTATGGGAAAAAATAGGGGTGTTTATCCAATAATGGATAATTGATAATTACCTCTCCCTAAAAAAATGAATAAAAGGAAAAAATATATTTTTTCCCCCTTGAAAGGGGAGGCTTTAAACCTGAATTATTTAATTATTTAATTATTTAGTTATTTAGTTATTAATTCTTTGGTAATTTAATCCTGGTTCAAAGCAGTAATAATTTGTTGATTTGCTTCAGGAAAAGTAAATTTATCTATCTCATCCAATGTAACCCATCTAAACTCATCACATTCTATAGTTTTTGGTATTCCCCGCAAATAACGACAATGATAAACATGAAGTGTAACCGTAACTTCCGAATAATTATGTTCTATAGTAATTAAATGTTCTTCTACTGAAATTTCAACTCCTAACTCTTCTAAAATTTCCCTTTTAATGCAATCTTCTATTGTTTCACCAATTTCTTTTTTACCTCCTGGAAATTCCCATAAACCACCAAAAGTACCTCCAGGTTTTCGCTTGTCAATTAAAATTTTTCCTGCTTCATTCCAGATGACAGCAACACCAATTAACTTATGAGGTAATATCATATTGCCATTCTATTTTTATTTTATTTGTCTATAAAAATCTTACTGCTTTTCGGGAATAGGTATGGAGGCAATAGACAAGAGTTTCAGAGTTTAATTTTGCCTAACTATCAATAAAAATTCCCCGGTTTATTACAGCAGTTATCAACAAAGTTTAGACATTCTCAAATTTAATTACACCAAAAATTAAACTTCTGACTTCCACTATAAACGTAAGCATTCAGCCCTCAGCTAACCTCCTGGAGCGGAACTGCGGAATTAATTCAGCTATTAGCTTTAGATGATAAATTTAATAAAAAGTATCAAATCTAATAGTATTGGTAAAATTCAATATTGTTCTCCAAACCTTACCAAGATTGAAGTTTTTGCCAATATTGATTTTCTCCTCCAAAGGTGGATTTGATATTAATAGCTGAATGCTTACCTATAGCCAGGGAAATAATAACTATTCGACTAAACTAACTCTCCTTGCTAAACATTTAATCCCTTTTCAAAGAATTTTCAAATGTCATTCTCTGTTCAGCATTTCTAATAAAATAGCCACTAAGCATTGCTGAAGCTAATAACTTACCTAAATTTTCTCTGCTAGTTGTTATACTTACATTAAACTGTTCTGAAGGTAGATTGCCTAAAAGTCCCACAATATTTCGCTCCATCACCTGAAAAACTTCTTGGGAATTTGGTTTTGATAAGTGGGATACTGTGTCTGGACTCATAGATTGGACATATTGCCAAAGTAAATTGACTTCTTCTGAACCTTCTGCAAACAACTCTGGCTCGTGATTGTTTCTACTGGTCACTTCCTACCTCCATTTCAGAAACTTTTTTTTGACAACTTAATAGTTTATGGACTTAACTAACCATAATCTATTGCAATTGTTAATATTTGTTTGACTTCCTATATTATAACTTAACAGAATATTGCCATAAGTCTCTATTATAGCACTTCCCGGAAGTCAGAAATCAGAAATGAGAAAATATCTGATCGAAAATTTGGGGCATTTGCTTCCCATTTCCAAGCTATCTCTGATTAGGAACTCCTGAAAAGCTTGTGGTACCCACCCCTAGCCCCTCCCAGGAGGGGCTAGGAGAGCTATTAGCAGGAGAGAAAGGAGAAAAAATCATAGTAGCTAGGCCAAACTACTCAAGTTATCAAAAAAATGTACTTTTTCATACACTTTTTCCCCAACAAAAGCTATTTAAAGGCTTAAACATAACTTGTACATAATGCCCAAGTTTTATGTTCAGAAAGATGCTTATAAAGCATAAGTAGGAAGATGGGGAGGAAAAATCCTGTTTAGTCAAGTAGACCCCCATACGGGCTTTGCAGCCCCCACTAAAAACATTTAATTCTAAATAGGGCTGGCTGATTAAATCTAAAAGCATTTACAGATAAAGGTTTTAACGTTTTTTTGTAGAAAAAAGTACCACCTTATTAGGTCGCTCAGATTCAAAAAAAAAAGAAGTACATTTTGGGCAAGAGTTAGACAAAAAAATTACTCCCCATCACCCCAAACTCTAACTAGCTAAATAATCACCTATATCTTGTTTTCTTTTACGCAGTTTACTCAAAGCTTCCCGCTCTATCTGTCGTACTCTTTCACGACTAATATTGAGGCGATCGCCTATTTTTGATAGAGTCATACTTTGTCCATCTTCTAAGCCAAATCTTAAGGCCAAAACTTGCTTTTGTTGAGGATTAAGGTCAGCCATAATTAGTTCTAAATCAGTCTGCATCGAAGACTGAAGAGCATAATCTTCTGGAGAATATCCTGTGTCCTCCAACAAATCTCCTAACTCTGTATCTTGGTTATCTCCTACTCGCAAGTCCAGTGATAAAGGTAAGCGAGCCCGTTCTAGACATTCTCGAATTTGTTTGGGAGTTAAACCTAGTTCTTCTGCTATTTCCGCAGTGGTTGCCGAACGTCCTAGTTCTTGGGTTAATTGACGTTGGGTTTTTTTGATTTTGTTGAGCTTTTCTGTGATATGAATAGGTAAACGAATTGTGCGACCTTTTTCGGCGATCGCCCTAGTTATAGCCTGACGAATCCACCAATAAGCATAAGTAGAAAATCTATAACCTTTAGTAGGGTCAAATTTTTCTACCCCTCGCTGCATACCAATAGTACCTTCTTGAATTAAATCCAGCAAATCTACATTTCGTTTGATATACTTTTTAGCAACAGATACAACTAAGCGTAAATTGGCCTCTACCATCTTGCGCTTGGCTCTATCCCCCTCTCTCATAATTCGCTGCAATTCACTTTTTGAGAGGTCTTGGGCATCTGCCCATTCTTCTAATGTTGGCTCACGGCCTAATGCTTCAGCTAAGGTCTGATGAAATTCTTGCAAGGCTATTAAGCGTTGTACTTGTTTCCCATAAAGAATTTCTTCTTCGTGGGTTAATAGGGGAACACGACCAATTTCTTTTAGATAAGTGCGTACAGAATCAATGTCTGAGGTTTTACCAATCTTCATAATCTTTTTACCGCTAGATAACTCTACTTTGAGCCAGCAAGAAAAGCGGGCGGGGGTTACGCTTTTCTTGAGTTTTTCTGAAAAAAAGCTTTTCTGTCTCCAGAAAACAAAATGATAAGACTCCTGCACATTCCAGGAGTTAGTGATAGTTGATCAATGAAATGACCATTTTTGATTAATTTGGTCTAGAAAAGGTCTTGGTTATAGATTTTAGATTTTGTATAAATGACCAAAGAGTTCCTCTTTATATTGGACTTCTATGATGAACATTTGTTAACAATAAAAGAAGTTTTACTATATCTTTTTGTAATTTAGATTTTGTACAGAATCCAAGTAGGATTTCGCAAAAATAGACTTTTTAGTGTTTTTAATCACCTCAGATAGTTATTATGGCCTTTACATAACTCTATATTATGTTAAGAATTTTAACATTTATGAGGGCAAATGGCTATACCTAAATACCGTTTTACTGAAATTAGAGAGGTTAACAAGGTTTAATAGCTTGTATGAGACTACTGAGAAATCCTGAAAAAAGTTGCATCCTGTACAACAAAATCACAAAAATACTTGAGTTAGTCAGAAATTATGGACTTATTTTCTGGCGTTTGACTTTTTTTTTTGACTTTCGACTTGATTGAGACATAACAATAGGATAATAAAACAGGACTTATGAATGAACGCTATTAATAGTGGATTGTTTCACCTTAAATGGTGCAATAGCTGTAGGTTACAAAAATATTTCTCCCCCACTCCCCCACTCCCCCACCCCCCCACTCTCCTACTCCCTAATGCACCATTTTAGGTATGTCGGTCCAGTAGGGTGTATTTTCCGCGCTTGAGCGGAGATGAAACGCTACGGGACATGAAAAGCGTTTCGCTGCGCGACATGAATGGGCAGCATTCCGCAGGAAAGCGTAACGCACCAACCCGCTATATACAGAGTTGTTGCGTAAGTCTTATAAAAGTGATGGTAACACTGAGTAGAAAAGCAGAAATTGTTATAGCAACTATTGCCCAATAGTTAGTTATTTATTTAAGTAGTATTATTATTCCCCAGTTATGAACAGGAAATAAATTATGTTGAAATCTTTGACTATAAATAATTTTCGGCGCTGCCAATTTTTTGAACTTCAACAACTTAGCAGAGTTAATTTATTGGTGGGGATGAATAATAGTGGGAAGACTTCTATTTTAGAAGCAACCAAACTTTTATATTCTGTGAAACAACCAGATAAATTGGAGAAAATAATGTCTTATCGAGGAGAGACTTTATTTGAAAAAAGCTCTGAAAAACTAGATATTAGTCACCTTTTTTATGGGCGTTAAATTTCAGTAGGAAGTAATGATAAAAATCGGGAGAATTTAGTTGGTTTAATACAAGTAAATTCAATTAATGAATTGTCTAAACCAAAAGATTTATTAGATTATTCAGAATAAATTAGTGATGAAATAGATGAATTAAAAGATATTTTTTTAGCCTTGATTGGAACAAAACAAGAAGTTAGTATAAGAGGTAGATTATCAAATGATGGAGGTATAGATATTCGGATGTTAAGGTTATCTAGAATAATGACAAAAGAAGTTACAAAATATCAATTTATTACACCTTTATCTTTGAATATTAATGAAATTACTAAATTATTTGATAAGATTGTTTTGACTCCAGAGGAAACATTTATCCTAGAAGCATTACAAATTATTGAACCTAACATTGAACGTATTGCTTAAATAAGTCCTGAAAAATACGTTTATTAGACTGAAATTGTAGCAACAAGAGACGGGTTTAGAATAAAAATTTCTGACCAAAAACAACCTATACCTATTGGAAGTATGGGAGAAAGAATATGGCGAATTTTAGCATTAGTTATGGCTCTTGTTTCTGCTGAAGGTAGAGTATTACTTGTGGATGAAATTGATCTGGTTTACATTTTCGACAATGTCTGATATGTGGAAACTTCTTTGAAAAACGGCGAAAGAATTAAATGTTCAAGTATTTGTTACTACTCATAATGGTGACTGTTGGAGTAGTCTTGCAGATGTGATTAAAAGTGAATATTTAGAAGGTGAAGAAATTACAATTCACAGAATAGAAGCAGATAAAAATAGTTCTGTAGTTTTTACAGAACCTCAAATTGTTATTGCTGCAAAACGCGAAATAGAGGTGCGGTAGTAATGAGGACAAAAGAAAAGAAATTACTTCCTAAAAATAAACTCTTGGTCGAGGGTGCTGAGGAGAAAAGAGTTATTCCATATTTGATAGAAGCTAATGGAATTTCTACCAAGTTACAAAAATCTGGACTTTCTGCATTAGTTGAATGGTTCATGCAGATAATAAACCAGAAAATACATGGCAAAGTATTAGAAATGTTTGTTTACTAAGTATTCCTGATTTGTAAGCATTGAGCTATTAGCTTTCAGCTCTCATAAACAAGACTTTTAGCTCTTAAATAGTGTTTAAATGAATCAAGATTTCAAGTCAATAAAAACCAGCTTTGGTAGCAAGATTTATAAAGCTTTTATCCCACACATAATAGCTGATAGCTAATAGCTGACCGCTGAATACTTACCCTAATTTTCCTAAAAATTTACCAGAAACAAGTTTAATTCATAACACTAATTATGGTGTTAAGTTTGGAGTTTGGATGATGCCAGATAACAAAATGTGTGGGATGTTAGAAACTTTTTTTACTTATATGATTCCTGAGGAAAATCAACCTATTTAGAACCATGCAAAAACAACTGTTATGGAAGCTAAAAATGTAAGGATTCAGCAGTTAGTTATCTATTTTATTTTGAGATAAAAGCTTTATGATCCGGTTCCCGATAAATCGGCAATTTTATCTGACTACAAAATTCAGCTTGAACTTTCTTTATTCGTTTAAATATCCTCCTTAAGGTTGAAGTTTTTATTGCTGAAGTGCTGACAGCTAATAGTTGAATGGTTACCTAAAAATTTAAAATCCAAAACATTCCCAAGCTCAAATATTTATTAACTGGTTGAAAAAATTATATGACTTGTAAATTTAGATTTTAACTTCATTCTCTCTTGATGTATAGTTGAGGCGAGCACTACAATCAGATCAACCTGATCAAATACAATTAAAACTAAAACTACAAGAAAATTTTTTTCTCTAATTTTTCTCAAGAATTCGGTTCAGAAAAACTATAACAGTCTGAAATTTGTGACCAATCAAAAAGCAACTAAAACAACTGAAATTTTCACCTGTTCCCTATTCTCTCTTCCCTCTTCCCTAAAAGGAATGCAATTTTGTACACGAATAAAATAGGATTGCTATAGGAGTCTCAGCACTTTAAAAAATTGGTTAATTTAATATATTTTGGGAAGGGAAATTTCAGTATGATAAAAGCTTTATCTCTCAAACTAAAGACAATAGCTGATAGCTGTTAGCTGACGACTGAATGCTTACTAATTTGTACATGTTGAGAATTAGTTTAATATAGCAATCCTAAATAGGTTGCGGGTAATCAAAAAGTAAATAAAGAAACGGAAACTCCTACCTGTTCCCTCTTCCCTATTCCCTAAAAAGCAGTAAGATTTTTGGCAAGAATAAAATAGGATTGCTATATTAATTTAGTCAGGTTAGTTAAGGTTGTTTTAATAATTCAGCTCGGATGCAACCTTTTTCCCATTTCCAGTTAGGTAAAGATTTTTGGGGAAGAAAAATTGCCCAAATTGAACCTTCAGGACTTTTATAAAAACCTGTAATTTCAGCTTCTACCAGACTACACCAGGGTGCTGATACTAAAATTTTATCTCCCGAACTAAAAACTTTTCCATTAGCATTAGTTGCTTGTTGAATAGATTCTTTTAATTTTGGTTTACCTGGTTTTTTAGACCTTTGTAATCTAGTTGACTGATTAGTAGTTTCTCTTAATGAGATATTTTTGGCTATGGTGGGTTTTTCTGTTTTGGACTCAGTTGTTTTGCGCAGGGTCTCCTTGGAGAAATTAGATTCAACTGGCCTTTTGGGTCTAACAGGTCTATTAATTGCTATTATTTCGTGACTCATTCACTTAACTCCCTATACCTGATTTTAGCTATCTTTCTATCTTATGATAGCACTACTGAAATTTGGCTTTTATTTTTGGTAGCCTAAATAATTATTTAAACTGTTATAGTACACTTTTTGCCAGAACAAATTTTATGTTCTGAAAGAATAAATTCCCCAGAATTAATTTTTAATAGTTAAAATAGTTAATCCTAGTAGATGATAGGAGACAGCTTTATCCTTGTTCATTTTAGCAACAGTCCAAGCAAGCCTTAAATAAGGATTTAAGTTTTATTGAATAAACTGTTTTTAATAATTCTCACTTTCTGGACTTGAATCAGGAATTTTTTTGATTAAGATAACTTTTACTGAATTTTAACCTGATTAATAGTAAGTATTCAGTTTTCAGCGGGTGCATCTCATCGCCCCCAAAACAATTTTTTCTCTTCTCTTTTTCCTATTGCTCATTCCTTAAAAAGCATAAATTTTTGTCTTTATTCAAAATTGAGATGCCCCCGATCTCTGGTTTCCAATTAATTAAGCAATTCTTGCTTTTTATCTGAGAGTAATTAATTGAATAAGCTTTAATAATTTTACTTATTGACTATTCAGAGAGTCTGATAAAAACTGAAAGTTATTTAATTGCAAAAGATAGTTTTTATAATATTTATACTTGAGCTTGACGTCAGGATTCAGCTATTAGCATTCAGCCCTCAGCTTTTTTAACTTATAGCACATTTTTAACTAGAAAACTGATGTACAAAAACGATAGTTTGACTGGTCAAATCATACAATTAATTATGTGGCGGGAAATGCAGATTTGTCTGACAAGGTAATAGCTGATAGCTGACGGCTGAATGTTTACAAATTGACTCAAATAATACAGCATTACCTATAAAAATTATCATACTTATAAGGTACATTTTTTTTTGATTTTCTACCATTTATCACACATTCTTGCTATACTTGGAACCTGGGAAAATAACTTTTGTTCATAACTGAAATTACCACTCTATTAAGTATTTGTTTGAACAAATAATATGGGGGAAATAAAAAATCCAAATATAGCAAAGTTTATGGCAATTAGTATTAGAGAGCAGGGATTAGGGTCATTTCAGTTATCAGTTATCAGTAGAGAGTGAACCTCCGAGTAAATTCGGAGGCTTGAAATATTGAGTTAAAATTTTTTCATCCCCGAACAAGGGGAGGCTTTATACCTCTTTTGTTGGTAAGTTATAAAGTAGGTTCAATAATGGATAATTGATAATTACCTCTTCCTTTTAGGGCTATGCTTTATAAATATCTTTCTTAACATAAAACTTGGGCATTATATACAATTTATGTGTAAGCCTTTAAATGCCTTTTGTTGGGGAAAAAGTGTATGAAAAAGTATATTTTTTTTTGATAACTTGAATAGTTTTGCCTAGTTACTATGACTCTTTCTCCCTTCTCCCCTGCTCAGAGCTCCCCCTTCCCCTCCTGGGAGGAGCTAGGGGTGCTTCCCACAAGGGTTTCAGGAGTTCCTGATCAGGGATAGCTTTTAGGGAGAGGATTGAATAAAAGGAAAAAATTTACTTCTCTTGGTCGATTAGATATGGTTAGAGAAGCTATCCATCTCACCCTTCGGGAAGCTCTGCTGACGACCACTTTTTTCCTTTTTAAAGGGGAGACTTCAAGGGGCGAATTATTTAATTATTTAATTATTAATTCTTTGGTAATAAAAAAGAAGAAAAACCAGAGTACCTTATGAGTGTGGGAATCGGTACACCTAAGTTGATAAGCTAAATTAATTGCCATCCTATTAATGCCTTGTTTCCTTTCTCAACTAGGAAATTTATTCCCGATGAATGCTTAATAATTTTGACTATAAAATTTTCACTAATGAATAATTATTTCTCAGGTTAAAGGAGTTTATTTTGGTAGTAATTTTTAATTCTTTCTCTATTTTTAAATTACTTTTACCTTTTCTTCTCATTAATAGCTGATGGCTTAATGCTTAGATTATCTCTTCCCTATTACCTCTCTCAATTAGGAAATTATTAAAAGTACAACTACTTAATCTTTACAGGCTAAAGGTAATTAAATTGTTTTATGTCACAATTAGGTTGCTAAAATTAATTAGAGCTTGGTGATGAAATATGAAAGGATTAGCATTAATTATGATAGTAGCATTTAAGGAGCGAAAAAAGTACCATATTTTCCCTTAAGAAGGCGCGGTTCCCGAAAAATCAAAAATTTAGTATTTGAGTAAGAGTTGAGTAGAAAAATCAAGGGATAATTTTTCCGATTGATCGAGAACCGTTTACCTCCTCTATAAACCCCCTATTCCTCTTGACTCTTAACTACTCTCTGCTCCCTACTCCCTGCTTTGACAAAAAGACTTTTTCAGCAAACCCTAATTAGAAAATTCAAAGAGGTATGAGAACAACGAAAAAATTCATCCTTAAATTTCCTACCTCATATAACAATGCTAAATTGGTTGTGATAATTTTGATAACAGTTAATTTGAGCTGAAAATTTTGGAAATTCTATCCGTCAAGAACCCGATGGCCTCCTAGCTAATTCCTGAGTTCTACTCCCATCCATAATACTTATTTAGCCAACCCTGACTCTAAGCATTCAGCAGTCAGCTATTAGCTATTAGCTTTTGGAGCAAATCTATAATTTTCAGCCATAAATAAATATATGGAATATATATGGTTTAACAACTCAGACATTAAAAAAGGGCTTTGCTGACTGCTGAGTGCTAATAGCTAAGTGCTTACCCCTAACTTAATTGAAACCCTGCCCTAAAGAATGAGGTTTTATCTATCATGATGAAAAATATTTTAGATGGACGCTATAAAATTATCAAAATTATTGAATCAGGAGAATCTGGCCATACTTATTTAGCCAAAGATATTCGCCGTCCTGGAGAAGCAAAATGTTTTATTAAGCATTTACGGCCAAATACCTACGACGAAAGATTTATGCAAATCATCCGTCGTAGATTTCAACAAGAAGCAAAAATACTAGAAAAGTTATCTGAACATAATCAAATTCCTAAACTTCTGGCTTACTTTGAAGAAAATCAAGAGTTTTATTTGGTTCAATCTTTTATTCCTGGTCAATCTCTAGATAATGAAATATTGCCTGGTAAAGCTCTATCTGAAATGCAAATAATTAAAACTCTCAGAGAAGTATTAGAAATTTTAGTATTTGTGCATGGAAAAAATGTAATTCATCGAGATATTAAACCAGCTAATTTAATTAGAAGAAAATCAGACTATAAATTAGTTTTGATTGATTTTGGTGCTGTTAAAGAAATTAATATTTCTCAACAAAATAAAACAGCAAGAATTGGTACAATGGAATATATGCCAATTGAACAATTTGAATATAATCCACAATTAAATAGTGATATTTATGCTTTAGGAATGATAGGAATTCAGGCAATTACAGGATTACCTAGTAGTGAATTATCTAAACTAAAAGATTATCAAGACAGGGAAAAAAGAGAAATATTTTGGAGACATTTAGCGGTTTGTTCTACAGAAATAGCAGATATTTTAGATAAGATGGTGCGCTATGATTATCGTGAACGTTATCAATCAGCAGCAGAAGTTATAGCTGATTTAAAAGAAATTAGCAATAAATTAAATCAAACTATAGATAAAAGAGAGATTTATCGGGAAGAGGTGGTTCGTCGAGCTAGTTATCAAGGAGATATTTCTATTGTCGGAAGAAGAATTTTAGATGAATTACGAGAAAGTTTAGAACTATTAAAAGAAGAAGCGGAAATAATTGAGGATGAGGTATTAAATCCTTATCGTAAATATCACGAGAAAGGGGAAATATATGAACAAACATTACGAGCTGCACTTCAACAAGAATACCCATTTAGTAATGAAACTCGTGAAGAGTTAGAGCGTCTACAGCAAATTTTAGGACTTACTCAAGAGGATATAAGATTAGTAGAAGAAAGAATATTGCCTAAATCTACAATTAGAAAAATTAAAAATATATTAATCAATAATTACAGAAAAATTCCTATGACTAATTTGCGGTCAATTTTAGGGATTATCGTTATGGTTATAGTAGTAATATTTACTCTTGATATATATATTAAATATCAAAGTTATCTTCAAGATAAGGGAGAAGAAAAAGTAAAAAAAGAACAGAAAGAATTAGAAAAACTAAATTCATTTAAAAGTTTATATGAAGAGCGAAACTATGAAAGTTGCATCATTCAAATAACTTTTATTAGTGAAGATGAAAGTATTTTTGCTGAAGCTCAGGAGATTTTACAAAAATGTAAAGAAGGTAAAAATTGGCAGAATTATCAAGTCAAAGATTTATCTCAATATTCAGCTGCTGTTAATACTGTTGTATTTAGTCCCGATGGCAAAATGCTAGCTACTGGTAGTAGAGAAAACACAGTAAAAATTTTAGAAATACCTACAGGAAAAGTTATCAAAACATTTTCTGGTGATGGTTCTCCAATTTGGTCAGTTGCTTTTAATAGTGATGGTAATCAATTAGTTGCAGGTACTTATGATTGGAGAGTAATGGTTTGGAATTTGTCAGAAAGAGAACCTTTTCAGATTGTTGAACATCAAGCACCTATTTGGTCGGTTACTGTTAGTCCTGATGATGAATTAATTGCTAGTTCGAGTGGAGATAAAACTGTTAAAGTTTGGGATTTAAAAGCAGGTTTCTTAATTTTTAGTTTCCCAGATCACTCAGATATAATTTATTCTGTTGCTATTAGTTCTAATGGCAAAATATTGGTGAGTGGTAGTGCAGATAAAACTTTAAAAATTGAAGATTTAGATACAACAAAATTACTTAATACTTTAACTGGACATGAAGGAGTTGTTAGGTCTGTTAAGATTACTCCAGATGACAAAAAAATAGTTAGTGGTAGTTATGATAAAACTATTAAAATATGGGATTTAGAAACTGGAAATTTAATCAAAACTCTTGATGGTCATACTGATGAGGTTATCTCGGTTGATGTTAGTCGAGATGGTCGCTATATTGCTAGCGGTGGTAAGGATAATACTATTAAAATATGGGATTTAGAAACTGGAGAATTACTAAAGACTTTAACCGGACATACAAATGAAATTTATACGGTTAGTTTTAGTCCTGATGGTAATAGTATTGCTAGTGGGAGTAAAGACGGTACTATTAAACTTTGGCAAAGATAATTGGATAATTAATAATTAATAATTAATAATTAATAATGGATAATTAGGGCTTGCTGATTAAAAAAAAGTATTGAACAGATAAAAAAGATTTTAGCTTTTTTGGGATAGAAAAAAGTACCAGGTTTTCGGTATAAAAATTACGGTTCCCGAAAAATCAAAAAGTTAGCATTTTGAGCAGGCAAGATTTTATCTACTCACACTTCCCCTCCTGGGAGGGGTTAGGGATGGGTCTCACACTCTGCTTTGTTCAGCAAACCCTAATTACGTTTTTTTTTAAATTATAGCTGAATTGTTTATACTAATTTCATAAACCATAATTGCTAGGGCGATAATACCAGTTAAAATCATTAATCCAGCAGGCATCATTTTACGGGTTTTTGCTAAACGAATAATAAATGTAATTATGAGAATAGTTGTAATTATAATAGACAATATTAGACCCCAATTTATTCCTATTAGTTGCATAATTCCACTAATAATTAGTAGTAAACCGCTGATACTACCTGATACTAAAGATATTTTGCTGCCTACTTTCTTATATCCAATAATTCCTCCAATTATGGCTAGGATTCCATAAGCGATCGCTGCTATTATGACGATATTTATAGTCATTATTATTAAATCCCTAAAACTAATTGATAAAGTAATTTATACAGTTTACTTGCACAAATAGCTAGCTAACTTATTAAAAATTAATATTGCCTAATTTTTAATAATTAGGGTTTACTGAAAAAGTCTTTTTGTGAGGTAGGGGGTGGAAAATATGTAACTTCTCTACATACAACTCCCTTGCAGAATAGCGAGAAGCGGGGAGTTAGCGAATAATTAATAATTAATAGTTAATAATTAGTAATTATTCGTTGATAGTTAATAATTATTCATTCAAAAATTCACGGCTGGAAGCCTCTCTTTTTAAGGGAATAAATCAAAAATTTTCATAATTATTCAATCCCCTTCTTTGAAGAAGGGGTAATTATTAATTATTAATTATTCATGGCTTTATTGCTGAAAGAGGAAGTAGTTGAAAAAATAGTTTCTTAATTTTTCTGTCCTAGTTAATGTAAAATGCTAAGATGCTTAAACCTGAGCAGCCTAAAAACTTGCACTTTTATGGTTCCCGAGAAATCAGACTATAAAAAGACTGAAATTTTTATCTATAAATACTTTTAGATTTAATCAGCAGAGCCATAATTATTAAGTTATGATTAAAGCGGAAATTTGTAAGCATTCTGCATCGTCAACAAACAGCGGTCAGCTATTTATTTTAGTTTGAGATCAAAGCTTTATTAGTTGAGGTAAATTCAATCTTAATATCAAAACAGACTTTAAAGTTTATATTCATTTGAAGTTATTTTAAGCTTTAGATAGGGTTTGCTGAATGGGAGGGCATTCCGCAGGAAGAGCTGACGGTTAATAGCTGAATGCTTACTGAAATTTTCAACTCTTTAATCACATTTTTTATAATATTTCTAATTCTTAAAATTGTATCTTAAGTAAATGTAAAAAAATAGTTTTTTATCAATACAGATAGTAAAATTAATTATTAATTATCCATTATTCATTATCAATCATGTCTTGTTTAGATACTGAAATTATTATCGAAATTGAAAATTTGCAACAGCAAATAGCATCTCTTTTGTTATATCAATCTGTTCTGAAAAAAACAGTGGGTGAATCTTTTCTTCAGCTATTAGAATCTTTGTCTAAAAATGATGGGATTAAAATAGAATGTTTTCGAGCTTATGGTAACTGGTTTAGAACTATTGCTAGTGAAAATATTTCTTGGCAAGAATATCTAATTTCTCAGATTATTCTGGATGATAATCCTTTTAGTCAACAAGTTCAAAAAATAGATACTACTAACCTATCTCCAAATTTAATTGCAGCAGTAAAACATGATTTACAGATTTTGCAAAATCTTTATCGGTGCAATGGTAAAACAATTAGTCAGTGGGTAAAAATAATAGCTAAATTAGAAAAAATTCCCATTGTTTGGGAACTAGAATTAGAAAGAAAAGAGCCTATCTATCAACAGTTAATAAATTTAGAAAATTGGGAAGATGCTATTGATATTTTAGCTGTTCATTATCGTAATTTTGGTACAGGTTTGTTTGCGGAATCAATTGCTTTTGAATGGCGCAATGGTCAACTACTAACTATTACTTATCCCGATTCAGTGAAATTAGAAGAATTGGTAGGATATGAATTTCAACGAGACACTTTGATTAAAAATACAGAATTTCTTATAGCAGGATATTCAGCACTTAATGTTTTGCTTTATGGTAGTCGTGGTACTGGAAAATCTTCTTTGGTAAAAGCTTTATTAAATGAGTATAGTCAACGCAATCTCCGTTTGGTTGAAGTAGCTAAATCTGATTTAAAAGATTTACCTTTAATTGTGGAAAAGTTACGGAATGTTCCCCAAAAATTTATTATCTTTGTTGATGACCTTTCCTTTGAGGAAGATGATGATATTTTTAAAGCTTTAAAGGTTGTTTTAGAAGGTAATTTAACTGCTAAACCAGCAAATGTTGTGGTTTATGCTACCTCAAATAGAAGACATTTAATTAGAGAATTTTTTAATGACCGTCCTTCTCCAAAAGATAGTGATGAAGTTAATAATTGGGATACGGTTCAAGAAAAGCTTTCTTTTAGCGATCGCTTTGGTTTAACTTTAACTTTTGAACCTGCTAACCAAGATACTTATTTAAAAATTGTTAGGCATTTGGCAAAGCAAGAAAAAATTAATTTAAGTCCTGAAGATTTAGATTTTCAAGCTTTACAATGGGCAACTAGAAATAATGGTCGTTCTGGGAGAACAGCACGACAATTTATTGATTTTATTAGTGCTAATTTAGCAGTTTTGAGAAGCAAGGAAGAAGGAAAAAGTAAGAAGGAATAGTGTTTCGATTCAGTAGTTATGGAGCAATTAATTATACTAAATTCAATTATCATAAATCTTCTAGCAATGAATAATATATAATCCGATTGAAGAGTTGTTCCTATCGACTATAGGAAGCAATCTCTACGCACCCCTGAGATTGTTTCCTTCCACACTGTTACCGTCGCAATGACTTGAGTATAGTAATTATTCGGATTCCATATAATGGATAATTAAAGATAGTTTTAGTTATCCATTATCTATGTTTAAATTAATATAAATTTTCAGGTAGGGGGAACAGCTTTTGTAGTAAGATTTAATTATGGCTAAATAAGGCAATGGCTGACGGCTGAATGCTTATAAAATGAGGTGACTAAATGGGTCTTTTTGAGCAAGGAACAACAACAATAAAAGCTAGGGATATTAAATTAGAACCTGCTGAAGCTTTTGCAGCGATCGCTTTAATTGCTGTAGCTGCTGATGACGTTATTACTGAGAGTGAAAAACAAGGTATTAATAATATGTTATCTTGCATGAAACTGTTTAGTAATTATTCAGAAGAACGTAAGAGAGAAATGTTAGATCGTCTCTTAGAGATAATTAAGAATAAGGCAATTAAGCCTTTGTTTGATGCGGCAGTTGCTAAAATTCCTCAAGAGTTAAACGAGACTGTTTTTGCTGTTAGTACAGATTTGGTTTTAATAGATGGAGAACTTGCTGAAGAGGAAGAACAACTTTTGAATGAGTTGTATAATGCTTTGGAAATTTCCGAAGCAGTAGCTACTAAGATTATTGATGTAATGATGATTAAAAATAAGGGGTAATTTCAGTTATCAGTTATCAGTTATCAGTTATCAGTAAATACAATTTCTTCGGAATGCTGCACAAACAGTTAAGAATTTTTTGAAAATAAATAAGGAAGAATAAAAGTAGAATTGTATTGAATTATCGGTATTTATGACTGAAACTGGTAAGTTGAAATATTAGTTCAAATTTCTCTAGCGAGCATCTTGCTCGCTACCTAACTTAAGACTAGATTCCCTACCTAATTAAAATTAAATTCCCTATATTTTTGTGAGTATTCAGCTATTAGCAATCAGCAATTAGTAATTATTTATTACTTCTAAGCTTTGGGAAGGAAACCTCGACATTAACTTTTGATTAGTTCTAAATTTTCAGGGTTGTTTTACCTTCTCTGCAATTAATAGCTAATAGCTGAAAGCTGAATGCTTACATATTTTTTATCCTTAAAATTAGCTTTTTTTCTATTTATTTCTATCAATGTCTTTTTACTATACAAGAATAGTTCATTTTCAAGATACTGATGCTGCGGGTGTGGTTTATTTTGCTAATGTTTTAGCATTTTGCCATGAAGCTTATGAAGCATCTTTGGTAAAATTTGGTATTAATTTAAAGGTTTTTTTTAGCAGTCAAGAAGTTGCTATTCCTATTATTCATGCTGATGTTTATTTTCGTTGTCCGATGTTTTGTGGGGATGAGTTAATTATTGAGTTAATGCCTAAAAGTTGGGGAGATGATGAGTTTGAAATTTTTTATCAAGTCTTTTTAAATGAGGTGGAAGAAAAGTGGGTTGCGAGAGCTAATACGAAGCACGTTTGTATTCATCCTCGAAGTAGGAGTAGGCAAAATTTATCTGATGAAATGAGGCGATGGTTATTGAGTTTTGAAAGTTCCTAGTTTTGGGGATTTTAAGGAGGTGGAAATGATAGAGATGTTGATTTTTTTGATTGAGTAAATCTTTTTGGGGTACTATTTACAATATTTTTATTGCTACAAAGTTAGCGATCGCTCTGAAGACTATATTTCTCTTGGTTGAATAAAAAGTCATGTGTATAGACGAGTAGACCCTTACAAGTAAATCATATCATCATTTTTGGGAAAATGCAAGGGTAAACCCCTCTATTTTTTTGGAGCTTCACAAAATGCAAAACTTATCTACTAAGTTAGATACTAAATGGTTTCTGTGGTTGGTTTAGTTACAGTATTTGACAAGAAATACCTGAGTTTTCAGGGTTGATAATAGAGGAGTTATAGATTTATTGATTATTTAAAAGTTGTTGATAATCTTCTCTTTGCCGAATATCATCTAATGGTGATTCTGGTTGTGGAGGTTCATCATAACAAAACTCTAATTTAACAAGTACATCTGAAGCATTTTTGAGCGTAAGATTAATTATTGCTTTACCTGTTTCCCACTCAGAATTACCTAATTTTAGAATCTTACATTCTATACCTTCAGGTGTAAAAATTAACAGTATATCTCTAAGATTAAGTGCTACAGATTTATCAACTATTTTAATAATATTCCTACCTAATAGTCCAAATATACTAAGACTATTTATGTTTTGGTTAAAATTCTGATTTACCTGACGCAATAAAGGGCGTTCATAAAAGGAACTTCTAACTTTTTCTACTACCAACTATTTAAAGCATTCAACAGTAAAAGTATCCTTCTGAATCATCAAAATATCAGTATCACATTCTAGAGGTTGATATGTATTAGTCATAATATATAATCCAACTTTTATCTAGCTAATAATAACACAAAACTTTGACAAATGAAAAATTTATTGATGTAAAACATTAGGCAGATAGGTGAGGATATTGATAAATTATCAACCTTAGTTATAAATGACTTTTAACCCAAGTTTCACACATCAACTTGTAAAATTAAAGATAGTATTAAAATTGGTGGCTTGTTAAATATTTATACTATATGATTCATTTTCATTAAGTTAGAAAAATTATAGCTGTAAGCTAACAAATTGCTATAAGCTATTAAACATTTAAACCACATACAGCAGATGCTATTTTGGTGAAGTACACCGACGCGAGCCGGAAAGCTCGCACTGAGAGAATTTAATGATTAAATCTGTATTTATTATACTTAGAATTTGCTGTATTTATTGTCTACGAATGCTATACCTTATTTCTAATAACCCTACTCTTTACTCTCTATAATAAATAAAATGTCAAACAATACTTATGCCATAATTGGTAGTGGCGCACTAGGAGGTTTTTACGGTGCAAAACTACAAAAAGCAGGATTAGAAGTTCATTTTTTACTACACAATGATTATCAGTACGTTCTGGAAAATGGCTTTATTATAAAATCAAAAGATGGCGACTTTAATCTCCCTCAAGTTAACGCCTATAACAATATTAATAAAATGCCAAAATGTGATGTGATTATCATCGGATTAAAAACTACACAAAATCATTTATTAGCAGAATTAATCCCACCTTTATTAAAAGAAAATACTGTTGTTTTACTCTTACAAAATGGCTTAGGTGCAGAACCAGAAATTGCTAAAATTGTAGGAGAAGATAGAATAATTGGAGGAATATGTCGCATTTGTTCTAATAAAGAAAGTTCTGGTTATATTCATCATTCAAATGGTGGTTTAATTAGAATGGGAAGATATGCTATAAATTATCAAATTGCTGAAATTAATAATAAAATGCGTGACATTAATCAGAATTTTGAAAAGGCTGGAGTTTCGGTTAATTTGATTGAAGATTTACTACTAGAAAGATGGAAAAAATTAGTTTGGAATATTCCCTATAATAGTTTGTCAGTAATTTTAAATGCTCGAACTGACGAAATTATGGGAGATACTAATACGAGAAATTTAGTAGCAGAAATAATGGAGGAAGTTTTAGAGGGGGCAAAAAGTTGTCAGCGTCAAATTCCAGATAGTTATATTCAAGAAAAGTTAGACTATACTGATAAATTACAACCTTATTCAACTAGCATGAAAATTGACTATGAACGAGGAAGACCTTTGGAAATAGAAGGTATTATTGGCAACCCTTTACGAATGGCAAATAAAGTTGGTATGAAGTTACCAAAAATTGGGATGTTGTATCAGCAATTAAAATTTTTGGATGCTAGAAACATAGATAAATTTTCCAGTAAAAGGAAAATTACATGATGGATATATTTCCACCTTTTCTGATTTAATAAAGATGATAAGGAACTACAAAAAATTAATTACACATTCTGTTAATTCTCTGTTATTCTTTACCTCTTACCTCTTACCTGTTCCCTGTTCCCTGTTCCCTTTCTCAAATAGGAAATTAATTTTGCACGACTATTTAGTTAATAGTTGATGGCTATTTGCTTACATAAACTTTTCGATAAAATTTACATAATTATGTCTAAAGATATTGCCAAAATTCAACATCAGACTCTACCTTCTAGTGTAGAAGTGTTTGCTAAAAACTGGCAGATATACCAGAAAATTCTCAAACATAATCACATGAGACATAAAGAAATGTATGATGTCTTAGATCAATTTATTCTCAATTATCCAGTTAAACCATTTTCTTTTTTAGACCTCGGTTGTGGAGATTTATCAACTATAACACCTTGTCTTATTTATAGTAATGTTAATAGTTATATTGGTGTTGATTTATCACCACAAGCATTAGAAATTGCTCAAAAAAATATTGCTGATATTCCTGGCGAAAAAAGATTAATTACAGGCAATATTAAAGATATAGTTAAAGAATTAGTGTCTACTAAAAACTCAAAATTTGACATTGTTTTTTCTTCCTATACTATTCATCATTTAAGCACATTAGATAAGCAAAATCTCATTAATGATATTTGGCAAATACTGAATCCTAATTCTTGTTTTATTTTTATTGATGTTTTAGAGAGGAAGGAGAAAGTCGCGATAACTATTTAGCAAAATATTGGCAAAATTTTAATAAAAATTGGTTTAGTTTGACTAAAGATGAAATAGATATGGTAATTACACATATGAATAATTACGATTTTCCTGAAACAGAAAGTACAATTATTAATCAAGCTAAAAGTGCTGGTTTTAGTAAATTTGAGTTTATTTATCGAGACCAAAAACATCCTGGATATTTATTAGTTTGTTATAAATAATTGAAGAAGGAAGAAGCAAGAAGCAAGAAGCAAGAAGCAAGAAGCAAGAAGCAAGAAGCAAGTAGCAAGAAGCAAGAAGCAAGAAGCAAGAAGGAAAGTAGATAAGTCATAATAACTCAGCTATTAGCTGTCAGCTTTTAGTAGTAAAGTTTAACTCTAACATTATTAAAGGTGAGATTTAGATAAAAGGCAATAGCTGATAGTCTATCCCTGAATGCTGACCCTAATCTTTTATTCTTTGAATAGCAATTTCTTTTAACAACTGCCGATTAATTTTTCCTTGAGTATTACGAGGTAAACTTTCGATTCTCACCCAATATTTCGGTTGTTTAAATTTACTCAACTTTCCATCAATAGCAACTAACAATTTTTCCCTAGAAACTGCAAAATTATTACTAACATAAATAGCAGTTACAACTTCACCCCAATACTTATCTTTTAAACCAATTACACAAATATCATTCACTAAACCAGTTCTTAAAATAGCAGCTTCTATTTCTGCTGGAAAAACATTTTCTCCACCAGTAATAATTTTTTGACTGTTACGACCTACTATTTTTAAATAATTTTGATTGTCAAAAAATCCTAAATCATCTGTTGTGAAACTTTCAGAATTATTAAAAGTATTAGGATAATACCCTAACGCCAAAGAATTAGCTTTAATAATAATATTACCAATTTGATTCTGACCTAATATTTCTCTACTTTCACTTTGAACGATAATTTTAGCGTGAGGTAATACTTGACCGTTACTATTATTTCCTGCTAAAAAATCTTCTGGTTTCAGAGTCGCAACTTGAGAAGCTGTCTCTGTCATTCCATAAGTTGGAGCTAATTTAATTTGATATTTTCTAGCTACATTAAATAATTCTTCCCAAGCAGCAGCACCACCTAAAAGCACTGTTTGAAAATTTGATAACCAGTTAGCTATTTCTGCATTTTGTAACAAATTTTTTAACTGAGTTGGTACTAGGGAAATGAAAAATTCACTAGGGTTAATATTCCATTCTTTTTTGTCAAAAATATCTTTATAGGATGGCAAAATTACTAAATTTCCTCCAGTGGTAAAGGAACGCATAAATTGCATTAAACCACTGACATGATATAGGGGTAAAACACAAAAGGAATTAATTTTTTGTACTTGGAAATATTCTTGGAAACCTTTGACGGATGATATTAAAGTTTCCCATGTATGAATAGCAAATTTAATTTTTCCAGATGAACCACCAGTAGGAATCATAATTAAATTTTGCTCACTAGAAAGAGTTTTTTTACAGGGGTTATGTTTAGGAAAATTAGGTGTTTTTTCTAAATTTTCTCCGGGAAATTTCTGGTTAAGGATATTTCCGAAAATTATGTCTGGTTGTACTAATTTTAAAACTTGTTCCCATTCCTGTTTTTGCCATTTTGGATTACATAAAAATACTTGACAACCAGCAGTAACAGCAGCAATAAAACTGGTAAGAAATTCTTTTGGTTTTGGTTCTGATATTAATACTTTGCTTGGAGTTTCTGGATTTACTATTTTGATTAAATCAGTAAATTTTTTCTCGGCAAGATAATAAAATTCACTATTAAGAAAGAAGTTGTTATCTCTGTTGAGTTGGTATTGTTTTAGGTAGTTAAAAATTTGATTCATAAATTAGCCCTGAAAAAGGTTGATTGGCAAACTTTACAGAAAAAGGAAAATATTTCACCTTCTACAAATATATAGATAAAGTTCGACTTCTCTCCAGAAATGTCAAAGTCGAAATTTATCCTTTTGCCTCAACTTTCTGCCAAACTAGAAAAAGGTTGATTGGCAAAATTCATTATTCATTATCTATTAATAAATAGGTTTCCTGTTCTTCATCAAAAAAGTGAGTGACTCCAAAACCAAAAGCATGATTTTTTATTAAAAATGTTTGTAACTCTGTGGCAAGTTTAAGTGCTGCTTGTCTACCAATATTTGTTTCAAATACTGAAGAAAAAACTGCATCAATAGAATTATTTTTGCAAAAGTTACGGAGTTCCTTTCGCGAACCAAAAATGGCAGGTTTAATCACAAATATTCCTTGCCAACTCTGTTGATAATATTGTTCCATCTTCCTGAGATTAGCAACAGATTCATCTAAAGCAATAAGAGTAGAATAGGAATTACTTAATTCCAACATTTCTGAAAATTTATCAATAGATAAAGGTTGTTCAATAAATTCAATTATGTTGAGATTTTCGCAAATTTCTAACCATTGCTTTGCTTCCTCAAAATTTAATCCTCCATTAGCATCTAATCTCAGATTTATTTCCGTAGGAAGTTCTTTAACTAACTGCTGAAATATTTCTATTTCTGTTTCAATTTTATCCACTGCAATTTTCCATTTAAAAGTTCGATATCCTTGTTGCCAAAGTTGCTGAAAAATTTCTAGAGCTGCTTTTCCTCCTGGTAATAAAGCACTGTAAAAATTAGTGTTTTTTAATTCTTCTTTTTCCTCTATTTCTACTTGTTGAATATTTTCCCAAGCTGACTCAAAACCAAATTGACAACTAGGTAAATTATCGGGAATAGAAAAAATTGTTTCTGTTATAATTTCTGTTGGTAACTGACGACAAAAATCTAAAGCTGCCGATAAATTTTCCGAACCAAACCAACTTAAAGGTGCAATTTCACCTAAACCTATTTTTCCATTTTGATCGGTTAGTTTCAGAATAATTCCTTCTCTAATATTCCAAATACCATGACTGGTTTTCAGAGGTTGTTTGAAGTTTCGTTTATAGAGAGAAAATTCTAATTTATATTGCATGATTTTTTGAGAATATTTTATTTAAAAATTTTACCTCTTTGACCTCTTCGATTAATAGTTATACCATTTTTATATAAACTTTCCCTTCATAAAAGATCATAACTGTCACTAGAATATAAGTTTGCATAAGGATTATTAAATACATTGTTAAAGGCAAATAGTATCAGGTGATATTTATTAGGTAAGACACAGAAAGAAGTAAAGAAAAAATACTTTAATATTATTTCAACTAATATGATTTAGATAATACTAAAATTTATAAATTATGGAAGTATATAGAGTAGCTATTGAGATTACAAAACTACTAAAAAAAAATCCTTAAGTGAACTGTATTTATCTATAGACTCATCTATTTTATATCCTAGATAACTAAAGCTTACTTACTTCTTCCTTAATTCTTCTTCCTTCCTTATTCCCAAAAAATTATGATACTTTCAACCCATTCTCTAGGATTTTCCCAGTGGATATTATGACCAGATTCAGGAATTATTTTTACTTGAGCAACCCGACATAATTTTGCCATTTCAGTATTAATAACTTGAAATTTATCATCATATTCTCCCACTATTAATAATGTCGGAATCTGATGATTTGATAATTTATTCCAAAGTGAAGGTTGATTTCCTATTCCTAAACTTCGGAGAGACTTTGCTAACTCTAATTGATTATTTTCCAACCGCTTTTTGATGACATTTTCAAAATTATTATCCTGTCTCAAAGATGCAAATAATGGTTGACTATACCAGTTCCATAAAAATTCTTCAAAATTACTATTTTCCAACTTATTAGCTAATTTAAAATCTGCCTGATAACGAAGTGATCGCTCTTTTTTAGTCTTTAATCCTGGAGATGCTGATTCTAATATTATTTTTTCAAACCGAGTTGGATAATTTATTGCTAAATATAATGCTAATCTTCCACCCATTGAATAGCCAAATAAATAACATTTTTCAATCTTTAAATCATCTAATAAATCAATCAATGCTGTGGCAGTATTCGGCATATTATAATATTCTTCACTGCCAAAAATTTTGGTTTTTCCATGCCCAGGTAAGTCAACTCTTAAACAGCAAAATTTTTCAGATAACTCAGGAATAATTTCTCTAAAATCATTAGTATTACCCATAAATCCATGTAGTAATAAAATAACCTGTTTATTATTTTTTCCAGTTAAATAGTAATTAAATTTATAAACTTTTCCATCAAACATGAATCAATAATACTGAGCAAAGTAAATAGATGATTAATAATTAATAATTAATCGAATCTCGGTTTTAAACCTATCCTTTTATATTGAAAATTGATAATTAGACATAGTTTTCATTATCCACTATTCATTATTCGTTATTAATTAATAATATTTCCGTACTTGATTCAATCAAGTACGGTTTTAACCAGAGGTAATTAATAATTAATAATTAGAGATAGTTTCCATTATTCATTATTCATTATTCATTATTCATTATCCATTATTTATTCTGCTTTAACAAACTTCAGCGCAGCAGAATTTAAGCAATAACGTAACCCTGTTGGAGGGGGACCATCAGGAAAAACATGACCAAGATGAGCATCACAATTATTGCAAAGAATTTCTGTTCTGCGCATAAATAAACTCCAGTCAGTTTCTTCTTTAATATTTTCTGGATTAATAGGTGCCCAATAACTCGGCCAACCTGTGCCAGAATCAAATTTTTCTTCTGAACTGAATAGGTCACTACCACAACAAATACATTTATATATTCCTTTTTCTTTGTTGTTGTAATATTCTCCTGTAAACGGTCTTTCAGTTCCTTTTTTTCTAGTTACATTAAACTGTTCTGGTGTGAGTTGTTCCTTCCACTCTTTTTCACTTTTTTGAACTTTATTAACCATATCTTCAATGTTCCTTTTGACAAATTGTTATATTTAGCAGTACAACGTTTTTTAAGACTATATATTGTTGTACTTTACAAATCATAACATATTTTTGCAGAAAGAAGGAAGAGGGAAGAAGGAAAAAGGAAGAAGAAATAAGGAAGCAGATGAGTCTGTAGTAATCCTATTTTATTCGTGTACAAAATTCAAAAGCTTTTAGGGAAGACTTAAATGGTAGTAGTTTAAGTTTTTATTGACTTTTTAATTTCTTACAACCTATTTAGGATTGCTATATCATTTTTAAATTACTGAAATACACAAATTTTGGTTAATTAAATATTATAAAACTACTGATATTTAGATAACTTCTGCTATGAGCAAATAAATTTATTTCTTGGGGTAATTTATCATTTAAAATTTCAGTAATTAACCATAATAAACTAGCTACCTTTAGTCATCTAAAGATGACTTATGCTATTAGTCAAGAAATTTATTTCTTGGCGTAGAACCTAAATCTACTTTATTGTAAATTTTGGCAAATATTTTCAGATTTACAGAACAAATCCTAAGCCCAATAATAATCCACTAAAAAAATGCAAATAAACAGCAATAAACTTACAATTACTAACTTTTTCTGGTTGGTCATGATAATTACTAACATGACTACATAAATGAATAGCAAAAGGCAAACTACCAAAACTTAATAAACTCCAAATAGGGAAAAATCCTAAACTTATACAGATAGAAATTAATACAAAAACCATTCCACAAAACCAATTTAATACTTGAGAACCTGCCTTAGTTCCTATTCTCACAATAGGCGATCGCTTTCCTGCTGCTAAGTCATCTTCTACCTGATGAAAATGAGAACAAAAGAGAATAATAGTAGTAGTAATTCCGATAATTATTGATGCTATTAAACTGTTAATTGACCAAGCCTTAGTTTGACTATAATAAGCAGCAGAAATTGCCAACGGACCAAAAGCAAAAAAACAGAGAATTTCTCCTAAACCTTGATATCCTAATCTAAAGGGAGGACCTTGATAAGTATATCCTAAAAAACAACAGAGTAATATTAACCCAATTACAGTTAAATCTTGTAGCCACCAACTAATCATTGCAATTCCCAAAATACCTAAAAATAAACATAAATTACCTAGCCAAAAAATTAAGGTTTTATTATTAGTTAAGTTTACCAATGAATGATGTTTATTTTTATCAATTCCTGTTTCCGAGTCAAACACATCATTGCTAATATTCTCCCAAGCCAAAATTAAAATTGCTGATGTTATAAACGTTAAAAAAATCGACCAATTAATTGCGTTTTTTGCCGAGATAGCTATTGCTGTTCCTACCCATATTGGCATAATTGCTACACTATACATAGGTGGTTTAATTGCAGCTAGCCATAACTTTTTATCAGATTTATTTGCTATTTGAACTGTCATTTCAGTTATCATTTATCAGTTATCATTTATCATTTATCAGTTATCAGTACCTCTAGCTAAAGCCAAAAGCTGAAATATAAAATTTCTTTTTTTATATCCTTGAAAGAGGAGGTATGAGATATTAGTCTTTCAAAAGCTGAATCCGGGGACATTCTGTAGGAAATCCAAGCTAGCTAAATACTTATCCTCAAAACAATGATAAATATTATCCAGAAATATTTTTTACTGACAATAATTTTTAATCTCTTACCACTTTAATTTACCAATTAGAGCAAAAGCTTAACAAAAAATAATTTAATTTATCTTTCCTTTACATTATACTTGCCTAAATAATCCCCTATCCCCTATCCTCACAAAAGAGGGTTCAATAATTAACAATTAACAATTAATAATTAATAATTAGTTCAAAGGAACTTGTTTCTTCTCCCCGAAAGGAGAGACTTTAAAGCTTAATTTTGCGGTAAAAAAAAGTCTAATATTAATTAATGCTAGGGGATAAATTTTAGCACTATCAGGAATTGGACAGCCCCACCAATCACTATCTCTGATTCAGTGAAAATTTGCTATTCTTATTTTCATGCCTGTAATACCAACTTCTATTAATCTGTTTCAAACCTGCCAAGAGCTGCATCAATTTCTGTTTAATTGTCAACAGACATTAACAGACAAGATGCAGACAAAAATAATAAGTATTTCTCTGGAAATATTACCCGTAGATCCCCTAGCAGTATTGCAAGAAATTTGTCAACCAAATCAACTACATTTTTACTTAGAAAAACAAGTAATTGAAGAAAAAAATTCTCAGAAAAAGAGCTTGGCGATCGCTGCTATTAATTCTGCTAAACATTTAACCATTAAAAGTGGAAATCGTTTTGCCCAAGCTCAATCTTTTATTCAATCGTGTTTAAACAATATAACTTCTCTAGGAGCGACACATTTACCTTATGCAGGACCCCACTTTTTTTGTAATTTTACCTTCTTTGAAAAACATACTCAAGCAAATATAAACAACTTTCACCAAAACGGTAATTATCAACAAAAATCATCTGTAAATCCTCACTTTCCTTCAGCAACAATATTTCTACCAAAGTGGCAAATAACTCATATAAATAATCACAATATACTTGTCATCAATATAGTTATCAACACCTCTATTAACATTGAAAATCTTTCGCAGAAAATTTGGAATAAATACCAGCAAATAACCCAGATAAAAAATACTGATTTATCAACTTTAACAAAGCCTTATAAAAAACTTAGGAAAATTAACGTTAATCATTTACAAGAATTTAAAAAATCCGTCGCTTCAGCTCTAGACTTAATTAATTCAAATTCTTTAAGAAAAATTGTTTTAGCCCATGCTATAGATATTTATTCTCAAACGAATTTTAACCTAATCAAATCCTTAAATAACTTGCGATTAATTTATCCAGACTGCTATGTAATTTCTATCAGTAATGGCAAAGGTCAGAACTTTATATGTGCAAGCCCAGAACGCTTAATTAATATTAATAATAATCAATTAATTACAGATGCCTTAGCAGGTTCTGCACCCAGAGGTAAAAACCCAAGTGAAGATGCAAAATTAGCCAATAATTTATTATCTAGCGAAAAAGATTTACGAGAACATCAATTTGTCATAGATTTTATTATTAAACGTCTTCAAAATTTAGGATTAAAACCTAATTATTCATCTCAACCCCATCTACTACAATTGTCAAATATTCAACATTTATGGACTCCAATAACAGCAGAAATTTCCCAAAATATTCATCTATTAGAAATATTAGCAGAACTTCATCCCACACCAGCAGTAGCAGGATTTCCTAGAGATATTGCTCAAGAAAAAATACAGAATTTTGAAACCTTTGATCGATCGCTTTATGCAGCACCTATTGGTTGGATAGATCGTCAAGGAAATGGGGAATTTGCTGTAGGTATTAGGTCAGCTTTAATTAATGGAGACCATGCTAGACTTTATGCTGGTGCAGGTATAGTTATTGGTTCTAAACCAGATAAAGAATTAGCAGAAGTTCAACTAAAACTTCAGACATTATTGAAGGCTTTAGTATAAGCTTGATTAAAAATAGTATTCACTCTTTTTTCCCAGTTAAGTGTTCTCTCTCAACGTAGGAAATTTATTTGACACAACTACTTAACTTTGTAATAATGTCCAAAAATAGCCATCAGGAGAAACAAAAGAAAAGCTTTTTTCTTCAAATTCATTAACTATTATTTCTGTAACTTCTGTTGCTTCACTATTACTAACTTTTTGATGATATAAGTCAATATTAGTAACTTTTAGGGTATACAAAGACGTTCCTAAACAACCAGGACGAGAATAAGACTGTTTATTCTCTAAATTTCCTTCTAAACGTAAAACTTCCAAGTTACCTGAGTGAATTTGATTTTTTTCTTTTAAGTCATAACCAGGAGCAATAAAATAATAGTTAAACATTCTTTCATCAAGATTCTCTTTTTTCACTTCAAGTATGTTGCGAGAAGCCATATTATATCCACTTTCAATATTGTTAACAACCCGAACTAATCCCAAGACTCGATCATAAAAATCTAAGCTTTTATGTTCACAATCAACAATTAGTCCAACATGAACAAATTCTGAACTTTTAAAATGAGAATCTAGATTAACAATACCAGAATTAGGTCGATAATAATCATAACGTTGAAAGATAACTTGTCGAGTTAATGGTTGAATCAGAACCATTTCATAAACACAGGGGTTAGCTTGATAAAATGGCTGAAAATTTTCGGGACGATTAATTAAATTTCGCTGTGGAGGAACATAATATATTGGAAGTCCTATAGCTTGAGCATCTTCAGCATGATTAGCAACATTAAATACATCTAAAGATAAAGATGTTCCCCAACGACTACCAACTACTTTTAAAGGATTTAATCCTAATCCTTCATTTACAAATTTATCCCAAATCATTATACGGATTAAACTTCTATCTGTGACTTGGTTTTGAAGACGTAAAGAATGTAAATTTGAGTCAACTCCATACAATTTTTTAGCTGTTTCTGCATCAAGGTTTCCAGATAGATTAACTGTATAGCCAAACTTTTCCCAATAGTTAATTAAATTGCTTTTTTCTGCTGCTGTAATACCGATAACAATTTCGTACAATCCGCTAATAGATGAATTAGTCATAAACTAAAACCCCTCAAAGAATATATAATAAATTTGCTGTTTATTTATGTAGTAGTTCCCAAATTAAAATCAAAAAAAATAGCGATTATTTGGAAAATTTCATTGTTATAAGTAGCAATTATTCACAAACAAATTTGCTACACCATTAAAATAAGTCCTAAAGATTAATTGAGTGGAACAACTTAATGATACTATATTTCTGTGCTGTATAAATTTTTGTCAAAAATCATATAAAAAAAGCTTTGAGATAGCCAAAAATTAGTATTTGATATTTATTAATATAGTATTGTTTATTTATGTCTGATTATTTTACATATTGCCATTAAATATTCAAAATTTAACAATGTCAATTGATTTTAGAAATATTAATACAGTATGGGCATCCATTTTAGTAGAAACACTACAACATTTAGGATTAACCATAGCAATCATTAGTCCTGGTTCTCGTTCTACACCTCTAACATTTGCCTTCGCTACCCATCCCAAAATAGAAACTATTCCTATTCTTGATGAACGTTCAGCAGCATTTTTTGCTCTAGGAATAGCCAGAAAAAATCATCAACCTGTGGTTATAGTCTGCACATCTGGTACTGCCCCAGCTAACTTTTATCCAGCTATAATAGAAGCCAGAGAAAGTCGTATCCCACTATTAGTTTTAACTGCAGATAGACCCCCAGAATTAAAAAATTGTCATGCTGGTCAAACCATAGATCAAGTAAAATTATATGGTAATTATCCTAACTGGCAAATTGAACTAAGTTTACCTTCAATACAACTAAAAAGACTAGAATATTTAAGACAAACAGTTATTTATGGTTGGGAAAAAACTACTTTTCCTACACCAGGAGTCGTACATTTTAATATCCCTTTTCGAGACCCTTTACCACCCATCCCTCAACCAGAAGCTACTGCCTTAGAATCAAAATTTCCCCAAAACTTTTTTGCTAATATACAGCCAACTTTCAGAACAGAATTTATCCCAAATTCTGACTTAATAGAAATATTAAAAAATCAAATTAAATCTGATTCAGGAATCATCATTGCAGGTTTAGCACAACCAGAAAAACCTCAAAAATATTGTCAAGCGATCGCTCAAATTTCCCAAACTTTAAACTTTCCTATTTTAGCGGAAGGTTTATCACCTTTAAGAAATTATTCTCAGTTAAATCCTTATTTAATTAGCACTTACGATTTAATTTTAAGGAATCAAAAATTAGCAGAAAAACTCATTCCTAAAATAGTCTTTCAAATTGGAGAATTACCGATAAGTAAACAACTCAGAAGTTGGCTAGAAACAACTAATTCCCAAAGATTAATAATAGACAAAAGCGACCATAATTTCGATCCACTTCATGGCAAAACAACTCACTTACGAATCTCAGTAGAACAACTAGCAAAAACTTTAATTAGTCAATCTTTCCCAAATAAATTTGATAAAAATTACTTAGATTTGTGGTGTAACGCTGAAGCAAAAGTCAGAGAAAATATCGACAAAAAAATGATAGCAATAAATCAGATATTAGAACCAAAAATAGCTTGGTTAATATCTCAGACATTACCAAAAAACACACCAATATTTATTGCTAATAGTATGCCAGTTAGAGACGTAGAATTTTTCTGGGTTCCAAATAACTCTCAAATTCAACCATTTTTCAATCGAGGAGCAAACGGAATAGACGGTACTTTATCAACAGCTTTAGGTATAGCTCATACTAATAAAAGTAGTGTTATGTTAACAGGAGATTTAGCACTTTTACATGACACTAATGGTTTTTTACTAAGGAATAAATTAGTCGGTCATTTAACCATTATTTTGATTAATAATCAAGGAGGTGGAATTTTTGAAATGTTACCTATTGCTAAATTTGAACCACCTTTTACAGAATTTTTTGCTACTCCTCAAGATATTAATTTTGCCGATCTATGTAAAACTTATGGTGTAGAATATCAAAACATTTATTCCTGGCAGAAATTAGAACAACTTTTAAATCCTTTACCAAGTAGTGGAATCAGAGTTCTAGAATTACAAACAAACCGCCAACTTGATGCTAAATGGCGGTTAGATAACTTAGATAAATTTGCAGCGGATTTTTTCTAAAAGAAAGAATTCAATAATTAAATAATTAATTATTGGGGTTGGCTGAATTATTTATCAAAGCATTTAAACATAAAGGTTTGAAAAGTTTTAGGTGCTGATTTTTCACCGAACCGTAAAAGTACCATTTTTTGGGTTTATGGAGCAGAAAAATTGAGTATTTTAGATTAATAATGACAGAACAACTAATCCGTAATCATTAACAACCACTTCTTCTAGAAATCCTCTAAAACCTAACTCTTAACTACTCCCTACTCCCTACTTCCTACCTTAACAAAAATAATTTTTCAGGAGATGAGGTAATAGGGTGATAGAGAGTAATTTTTTTTACCCAACTCTTGCCCAAAATGCAATCCTTTTTGAGTATGAATAGCTCAAACAAGGGGACCTTTTTACACCCTAAAAAAGCTAAAACTTTTACAGACAAAAGTTTTTATATTTAATCAGCAAGCTGTAATTATTAATCCCAAAGTTTATGAAGTAGCTTGACTTAATAAAGAATCTAATTCACCCTTGCTATCCAAAGTATAAATATCATCACAGCCGCCAATATGTTGATTATTAATAAAAATCTGTGGCACAGTACGACCTCCATTAGCACGTTCAGCCATACTATTTCTAGCACTTTCATTGCCATCTATTTTGTATTCCGTGTACTTAACACCTTTCCACCAAAGCAAAAGTTTTGCTCTAATACAATAGGGACAAGTTTGCCAAGTGTAAATTTCGACCTTTGCCTTGACAAGTTCTGCATGACGACCCAGAATAGGGTTGAGAAAATCAAACATTTTTAGTAATTAATTAGAGTAAAAATAAGTAAGTTTAAAAATTTAGAACCATCAACAGTAAATTAATCCGACTTGATGTTCTATTTATTAATTTACACTAATACTGCAAAATTAATTTAGGACTACTTAACTATCTATATCTTGTAGGTTTAGCTCTCATTTTCATTTGTGTTTGCATTTTTTTTCTAATATATAACTCTCTCGAAATATTAGAAAAATAATGAGCAGTAAATACTACATTTACTATAAAAAAAGCTAAGACAAAAACTAGAACAAAAAAACCTGCTAAAGTAAATTTATAGAAGAAAGTAAAAAATAAAAATATAATCGAAAGAAAACCTGCTCCAGAAGCAGAAGAACTAACAACTAGCCAGCGTAAATTAGACATAGTTAAGTTAATATATATTTTTCTTAATTTAAGAAACTAAATAAAAATTATTTAACCACATATATCAATCCTATTTCAGTTTTCACCAAAGGTAATTAATAATTAATAATGGATAATTGATAACTAGAGATAAACAGGTAAACAAAACAAATCACACATTGAGCGAAGCTGAAATCCTGATTTTGTAAACATCGCGCTTTGTGAATAATTCTATATAGATGCTTAGTGTTCATTATCCATTGTTCATTATCCATTATCCATTAAAGAAAGAAGTTATACTTTTAATCTCACACAGCCAAATAGAAGTGGGACTTGACCAGGAAAAAGCTAAATATGTATCAAAGCTATAAACTCTTGCTGAAAGAGCAAAATTCACATAAAACAAAACTTACATTTTGTCAAGTTGTTTACGCAAATCCTCAAGTTCAGCATCAACCTCCGATTTTTCTGCTGAACCTTGATGAGAAGCAGGTAATTGACTCTGATTTACTGAACCCCCTGCCAACTTTGCCTTCATCGCTGCCAACTCATCATCCACATCACTACTAGCTTCCAACTTGCGGAAATCCTCTTCCAAACCACCATCACCTGCTAACTCTGCTGTAGCTTGAGAACGAGCCTCCATTTGCAAAACCTTTTCTTCCATCCGGTCAAAAGCTGCCATTGCTCCGCTAGTATTTAAAGAACCCATTGTATTATTAAGTTGCTCCTGAGTTCTAGCAGCCGTCATTCTGGCCTTCAACATATCCTTCTTAGCCTTAGCCTCAGAAATCTTACCTTCTAAAGCTGTCAGATTCTTTTTCAGGGTTTCCACCTGAGATGTTTGACTGTCCAAAGATACTTTTACAGTGCTTGCCGTCTCAGAATAAGTCTTCTTACGTTGCAGAGCTTCCTTGGCCAGATTTTCATCTCCCTTTTGCAAAGCTAACTGTGCCCGAGAGTACCATTGATTAGCTTGAGATTCAGCTTGATTGTACTGTTGTTGGCTGCGTTTCTGAGTCGCAATAGCACTAGCAACTGCCTGACGCAACTGGACTAAATCTTCCTGCATATCAAGAATAGACTGTTCCAGAACCTTCTCAGGATCTTCAGCCTTATTTACCATATCATTAACATTAGCTCTAACAAGACGACTAATTCGATCAAATAATCCCATAATTTTATCTTTCCTTTTGATTGACCACTTGTTTAAGTTTGCTCCCAGCTTGCAATGACAGATATTAGCTACTCTGGGCCAAGCTTTTGATTAGTTGATTAGAGATAATTTCCCCTACAATTATAATATCCATTTTCAGCGGTTCTTTGTCCCTAAAGCATTAGACAAAGTGCTTTATAAAACTGATACAAAGCCTCACATATCGTGACAAATTGATTGATGTGTAGGGACGTTGCATAAGTCCCTACCTACAGAGTCAAGAGGAATAGGGAGTTGCATAGAAGACTCGAAAAAATTATCCCTGGCTCGACTCTTACTCAAATACCAACTTGATTTTTCGGGAACCGTGCTTTATAAGGCAAAAATCTGGTACTTTTTTAGACTAAAAATGCTACAATCTTTGTCTGTCAATCTTTTTAGATTTGATCAGTAAGCCATATTGAAGTGTGTAGTGCTATACATCTAAAGGACTACCTGAATGCTCAAAATTAAAGATATTAGCGAACAAGGACTTTTAAAAAGACTACACCGTTTTTGTCCAGATAATATTATTGGCGATGATGGGGCTATTTTGCCAACTCAACCCCATAAATCATTAGTAGTAACAACCGATACCCTTGTCGATGGAATACATTTTAGCGATCGCACAACCTCCCCCGAAGATGTAGGTTGGCGTAGTGGTGCTGCGAACCTATCCGATCTGGCCGCTATGGGGGCATTTCCCATTGGGATTACAATAGCTCTTGGTTTAACTGGCGATACACCCGTTACTTGGGTTGAACAACTTTATCAAGGAATCTATGACTGCTTAAAACCATACAATACTCCTATCGTCGGCGGAGATATTGTGCGATCGCCTGTCCTTACCATCTCAATTACTGCTTTCGGACAAGTTGAACCTTCTTATACTATACTTCGTTCCAATTGTCAACCCCAAAATTCAATTGTAGTTACTGGAGTTCATGGAGCATCAAAGGCTGGATTAGAACTATTGCTTAACCCAGAATTAGGTGAATCTCTCACAGAAGCAGAACGTTCTAGTCTAATTTTAGCTCACCAACGTCCCCAACCAAGGCTTGACATTTTAACAATTTTATGGCAATGCTTATCTTTAGATAGTGTTAATGGTGTAGAGGATAGGAAAAATCCTATTTTAGTAGGAGGAATGGATAGTAGTGATGGTCTCGCAGATGCAATTATTCAAATGTGTCGAGCATCTCAGGTAGGAGCCAGAATTGAACGAAATCAAATTCCCATTCCCTATTCTTTAACTAAACTTGTCTCATCTGAACAAGCATTACACTGGGCACTATATGGAGGAGAAGACTTCGAGCTAGTTTTATGTCTACCAACAGCTTATGGCCAAAAATTAGTTGAAAAAATTGGAGTCGATGCAGCTATAGTGGGTACAACTACTAATGAGAGTGAAATTTTATTAATAGATAGCCTAGGAATATACCCAAACCAGCAACTTACACTCAGTCAAGGATTTCAACATTTTTAATTTTCTAGGGAGTAGGGAGTAAACTCACCCCTAGTCCCTCCTGGGAGGGGAACAAGTCAAGAGGAATCTTGAGTTGTAGAGGACGTACACGGTTCCCGATAAATCGGAAAAATTATCTTTTGACTTGGATTTCCCTCTCTTACCAAGATAATCACTTTTTTCGCCTTACCAAGCTCAAATCTGGTACTTTTTCACAACCTAGGACGTGTCATCAATTAAATAAGTTAACAAAAAGGCTGTGGTCTGTTCTGTAAAAATGGCGATCGCCCTAGAGAGTAGGTTCAGATACAGCGAGCGCACACCTGAAATTATCCGGTCAGTAGGGGTGGGTTTCTCAGTTAAATGAACGATTTTCAAAAGTCGAGTTAGATCAACCCGCCCCCAATGATGTAATGCAAAGTTTTAGCTTTGTCAGTCCACTACTTTTTTTGATCGAGCTGATAACGTCTAATTGATGACATACCCTCAAAAGTCTAAAACCTTTATCTGTAAAAATTTTGAGATTTAATCAGCCAACCCTAAATATCTACGAAAAAACCGAGTTTCTTGGTTTACCTAGCAATTAACAATTAATAATTACCTCTCCCTGTTTGGGAGAGGATTGACGCTCAAGGAAAAAATTTTCTTTTCTCTTGGTCGATTGGATATGGTTAAGGAACCCATTCATCCCTCGACCGCTTCTTCCTCTTGAAAAGAGAGGCTTTTAACCTAAATTATTAATTATTAATTATTAAGCAGCCCACTTCTGCGCTACAACTTCAGCTAAATCCACAACACGCTGACTGTAACCCCATTCATTATCATACCAAGCAATAACCTTTACCATATCCCCATCCATAACCATTGTCAGACTCGCATCAACAATAGAAGAATTATCATTGCCACGATAGTCAATAGAAACCAAAGGTAGATCGTTATATAGAATAATACCCTTCATTGGTCCAGCTGCTGCTGCTTGTATAACTTCATTTACCTGTTCTACAAAAGTCTTTTTCTCAACTTGAGCCACTAAATCTACAACAGAAACGTTAGGAGTAGGAACACGCATCGCAATACCATTTAATTTACCCTTCATTTCTGGAATTACTAAAGCCACTGCTTTAGCTGCACCTGTAGAAGTGGGAACAATATTTACCGCTGCAGCTCTAGCTCGTCGTAAATCTCTGTGACTAGCATCCAAAATACGTTGGTCCCCAGTATAACTATGAGTTGTAGTCATTGTACCTTTAATAATGCCAAAGTTGTCATTTATAACCTTGACCACAGGAGCTAGGCAGTTGGTGGTGCAACTAGCATTACTAATGATATTGTAATCTTCATGCTTATAATCCTCGTGATTAACACCCATCACAAAAGTACCAATTTGTCCACCCTTACCAGGAGCAGTAATTAGAACCTTTTTAGCTCCAGCTTGTAAATGCTTTGAAGCTCCTTCCTCAGTCACAAATACACCTGTGGACTCAATAATTAAGTCAATGCCCCAGTCTTTCCATGGTAAATTTAAAGGATTACGGTCCGAAACACATTTAATTGTTTTGCCATTGACAGTAATAGAATTTTCATCAGCACTAATATCTACACCCTTTAAAGTGCCCAACATTGAATCATATCTTAGTAGATGAGCATTGGTTTTGGGGTCAGAAGTATCGTTAATACCTACAAGATCAAGTTGGCTATCTGTACGAGTCAGTAAGCAACGTAAAAAATTCCGTCCAATACGTCCAAAACCATTTATGGCAACTCTAATCACTTTTTTAGCTCCTAATAACAGCTTGTAAAATTTAATTTTTTAGACAGTTCCACACACTGATAAAAAAGTTTCAGTATGGGTTTTTTCGTAAATTTATCCATTTAAGTGGATATATTTCCTAGTTAACTAATTAAGTTCCCATGAGGCTCCACAGGTTACTTATTGATAGTTTCAGATATTTCAGATATTTATTTCCGACTTCAACTCTTTCATGGCTTAATTCCACATCATTTACTTTTAGAGAAGTAATCTGAATTTCAGCCACGAGAGCTTAAGAGAAAATTAACCTCGACCATCATCATACAGCAAAATGGTAATTCGATAATTTTTTTATCGGTTAATTACGATCCCAAATTATTTATTAAAGCACTTATCAAACAAATATTACTCAAGGTCAGGTGAAAAATGGTAATTCTCTGTCCTACTATCGTTAGTATGTCATATCCAATCGACCAAGAAAAGAAAAAAAATTCCTTTGAGCCAACCCTCTGTTTTATAAGAATAGTTAATTATTAATTATTAAACATATATTTTTTCTGCTACGACAAAATCCTGATGATTAATCCTCAATCTGCCTTGGAGATGTGTCCGGAAAGATACTGGCCAATAGGTAAATAATTAATATAAAAAAAACTAATCATTCGAGATATAGACTATTCACAAAGCTAACCAGTGTTTTTACTAAATTACTGCTAAACTCTATCTAAAAAAAAAAATTCCTGGTATGATGTCGCGTGTTAAGGACGCGGTGTGGTGTGTAAGGAGCAATTAATGAGTAAATATGTTGATTTAAGTGGTAAGCCATTTCACTTTATTGGTATTGGTGGCATCGGGATGTCGGCTCTTGCTTACATTTTAGCGAAACGCAACCTACCTACTTATGGCTCAGATTTGAAATCTAGCCATATAACAAAACGCTTAGAAGCAATAGGGGCACACATATTCTGGCGTCAAGAAGCCAAAAATTTAGAGTTATTTCAGCAGAATATTGAAGAACAAAATTTATCTCGATCAGATAATCATAACTTAAATTTACCTTCTACTAATATCTCTAACAATAAGGTCGGAGAAGTAGTAACTAAAAAACACCATGTTAGATTGGGAAATAAGGAAAGAATTTTTCAATTACCACAGGTAGTTTGTTCAACAGCAATAAATCAAACCAACTCCGAGTACAAGGCAGCCATTGAACTTGGATGTCCAATTTTGCATCGCTCAGATTTATTAGCAGCTCTAATTGAGGATTATCAAAGCATAGCTGTGGCTGGAACTCATGGCAAAACTACAACTAGCAGTTTAATTGGGTTGATGCTTCTGGAAACTGGTTTAGACCCTACCATTGTTGTTGGAGGAGAAGTAGATGCTTGGGGAGGTAATGCTCGTTTAGGTGAAGGTCCTTATCTGGTAGCTGAAGCAGATGAGTCAGACGGATCCTTAGTTAAATTATGTGCCCAAATTGGTGTAGTTACAAATATTGAATTAGACCATCCAGACCATTACGAAAGTTTGGAACAGGTGGTAGAAACTTTCAAAACATTTAAAGGAAACTGTCAGGATATAGTGGGTTGTATAGACTGCTCTAATGTTAGAGATCAACTTCAACCAAACATTAGTTACAGCATTAATCCTAAAAGTGACGCTGATTATACAGTAGATTGTATAGATTATCGCTCTAATATTACCTTGGCTCGTGTTTGGGAACGAGGCCAACTTTTAGGACAACTACAGTTGAATTTACTGGGTAAGCATAACTTAAGTAATGCTTTGGCTGCAGTCGCAGTGGGTAGATTATTAGGTTTAGAATTTTCTGCCATTGCCTCAGCGATCGCTAAGTTTCAGGGTGCGCATCGTAGGTTTGAACATCGGGGTGAATATAACGGCATTGTTTTTATTGATGATTATGCTCATCATCCCAGTGAAATTACTGTAACTTTGGCGGCAGCTCGCTTATGGAAAAGTCAGCCATTAACTCTAAAGTCTCATACATCTACAACCAACTTACCTTTCATTCAACTAAGCAATAAGTCACAATCAATTGAAAGAGTTATTGCTATTTTCCAGCCTCATCGTTATAGTCGTACTCAGAGTTTTCTTTCCGAGTTTGCTAAGTCATTTAAAGATGCTGACATGGTGATTGTCACTGATATTTACAGTGCTGGAGAATCACCTGATGGTCAAATTGATGGCCTTAAAGTAGCTGAAGCAATTTCTAGGGAGCATCAAAAGGTTTACTATCGATCATCTTTAGACTCAGTGACTAAATTTTTACATGAGGTTCTTAAGTCAGGAGATATGGCAATATTCCTTAGTGCTGGTAATCTGAATCGTATTATCCCAGAACTTATGGCATATTATCATCAATCACCTCAACCTCACTATCAGGTGGTATCTGGTGAAATAGCTTAGATGAAAAGACGAAGTTGAGTTAAATAATACCAATTTGCTCAAAAAATATTACAAGCTTAAGGCTAATTACCAAACCAAGAAGCAGTAATAATGACAATTCCTGAACATGTCACAGGTGACATAGTATGACTTATATTTCCTAGAGGTTGTCCTTCTAACTGACTAGAAATATGTCAGAAATATTTGTCCAATTGGTATAAACCCAAAACAGGCTCTTTAAACTACCATAATTCAAGTTATTAGTTATGACCATGACTCTTTCTTATCAAATACCTACTTCAGTTCCCAAACCACAACATAAACCTATCCCACTATTAGGTACAGATTGTGTAATTAGGTCTAATGTTCCTTTGGCTCCTCTCACTTCTTTCCGAGTCGGAGGCCCTGCTGAATGGTATGTTACGCCAAAAAGATTGGAGCAACTGCAAGCAAGTTTTCAGTTTGCTAACTCCGAAGGGCTAGAAATAACTTTGCTAGGAGCTGGCTCTAATATGTTAGTTAGTGATAGTGGTTTATCTGGATTAGTTATTGGCAGTTGCAAGCTCCGGTACATCAACTTTGAAGAAGAAACAGGTCTCTTAACTGTGGGTGCTGGTGAATCATTACCACGTCTTGCTTGGAAGGCAGCAAGAATGGGCTGGCAAGGTTTAGAGTGGGCGGTTGGTATTCCTGGTACTATTGGTGGTGCAGTGGTAATGAATGCTGGGGCACAAGGTAAATGTATAGCTGATATATTAGTTAATGCCCATGTTATGTTACCTAATGGTGAAATAGATATTTTATCTCCTCAAGACCTGGAATACAGTTATCGTCATTCCAAGCTACAAGGTAAATCTATTTTTGTGGCTCAAGCTACTTTTCAGCTACAACCAGGAGAAAACCCTGTTCTCATAAAAGCTATAACTTCTGAAAATTTTGACAAGCGAAAAACTACCCAACCTTATCACTTACCTAGCTGTGGTAGTGTTTTTCGGAACCCCAGACCAAAAGCTGCTGGTTGGTTAATTGAACAAACTGGACTTAAGGGGCATCAAATAGGTATGGCTCAGGTTGCTCACCGTCATGCTAACTTTATTCTTAACTGTGGAGGTGCTACAGCTAACGATATTTTACGACTGATTCACCATGTTCAAGAAGAGGTGGAAAAGCAGTGGTCTTTGTTATTAAAACCAGAGGTAAAAGTGATGGGAGATTTTTCAAAAGTAGCAAGTTTTTAATTACAGTCAACCATAGTTTGTGTGGGATAATTTAGGGGTGCAAATATAAAGCATAGAAAATGAATAAGTTATTGTTATGAAAACTATTTTGATCCTAATCAATCAGGTTTTTAACAAAAAATCAATTTCTATTACTTTTTATAATACTATTGAGATGAGCAGCAGTTTCAGATTTCCCACCTTCTGGAACTATTGATTGCTATACACAAGACATTCGAGTTAGAATAAAAAACTTTTCCTTAAGATTATTAATAAATCCCTTGAGGAAACTATAAATGAATTAGCAAAATCAATGTCAATTTATTCATTATAATTAAGCGCTAAAAATTTATATGTATGTAGTGTTATGATTTTTATGGTGGAGGATACCCGTGCTATAGCTTTGTAGATTAGTATTTTAATCAGCTCATACTAAAGCACAAAATAAAGTTAGATTTCATCTTATACCCAGTATGCCTTGATACAGGGATATTAAAAAAAATCCAAATCTTGATCAGGCAAGGAAAAGATTTAGATACTATAGTTATTTAATAATATCTAGACTTGGTATAAGTAATTCAGAATCTATTGGCAACTAACAAATACTAAATAAGACTTACCATAGAAGAGTAATTAATATGACACAAGGAAAAGGTTTTGGCTTTGGCTTAGGTAAAATGAGAGAACTAACTGATGCTTTTAAAAAAGCTCAACAAGTTCAGGAAGGAGCCAAAAAACTTCAAGAAGAACTCGATAAATTAGAAGTTGAAGGAACAGCAGGTGGTGGTTTGGTGAAAGTTTTTCTCAGTGGGAACCAAGAACCGCGACGAGTAGAAATTTCACCAGATGTACTGAAGGAAGAAGCAGATGTAGTTGCTGAACTGATGACGGTAGCAATGCAAGATGCTTATACTAAGTCTACTACTACTATGCGGGAACGTATGGAAGAGTTGACAGGTGGTTTGAATATTCCAGGGTTATCTTAGTTTAAATAGTAATAGTGGCTAGGAAAGGTTTGAAGTTAGTTATCTACAAAGCCATGGTAGACTAACTAACTGAGAAACTTTATCCTAGTCTTTTAGATTTCTGAAAGATTAAGAATTAAGATGACCATTGAGCTATCAGCAATAAGACTATATGCTTAAGGGTTGACAAACAGTTAATTCGTCAATTTTTAATAATTCTGGATTCTGCATTTGAAATTCTAAATTAATTTATGTAATTTTGGATTCTAAATTCATTTATGTCTTATAAACTATTATTTGTTTGTCTTGGTAATATCTGTCGTTCTCCTTCGGCAGAAAATATTATGAATCATCTGATAGAAAAAGCTAATTTGAGCGAACGTATAATTTGTGATTCTGCTGGTACTGGGGGTTATCATATAGGTAGTCCTCCTGATTCTAGAATGACTTATGCAGCTAAAATGAGAGGTATTAATCTCAAAGGTTCAGCTCGTAAATTTCAAGTGGAAGATTTTAATAATTTTGATTTAATTCTCACAATGGATCAGGAAAATTATCGAGATGTACTTCGTTTAGATAGTGCTGGTAAGTATAGGGATAAGGTGAAGTTAATGTGTGATTTTTGTAGATATTTTGATATTAAGGAAGTACCCGATCCTTATTATGGTGGTTCAGATGGTTTTGATTATGTGATTGAAATACTTTTGGATGCTTGTGAGGGATTATTAGATGATTTGGTCAAAAATAAAATAGTAATTTAGTCATGGCTGAATTTAAAATTCTAGCAATCCTGTATAATTAATAAATTGTCTATTAAGAAAAAGGAATACTTGGCATGGGAGCAAAATGTTCCCACTGTCTATTTTGACAAATATTGTCGGACAATTTATCACCATTACCATTATAATACAATAACCTAGATTATTTACAGCGGATTCCACTTTTATGAGGTACATCACACCCGCGCGAGCAAGATGCACAGTTCCCGAAAAATCCCTACTTATGAAGATTTAATTATTAAATCTGTGCTTCTTATGCTTTATGCTTGGAATTTGCTATATCTAAAAATTATTAACGAAATTATAATTAAGGTTAATTAGATAGGTAATTTTCCATAGTAAAACGAACTAATTCAGCTCGATTATTAGTATTAGTTTTTCTCAATAAACTACTCACATATTTTTCAATAGTTCTAGGACTTAAATGTAGGCGATCGCCAATTTTAACATTAGAAAAACCATTAAGCAAAAGACCTAAAACTTCTTTTTCTCTAGCAGTTAAACTAATCTGATAATTTTTGATAATTGACTGAGATATTGCTTCTGAATCATCTGATTTTGATGCTTTTTCTGTTATTAAAGATTGACTATTATTAGATAAAGAATTAGCTTTAGGTGAAGCTTGGGCTATCAGAGCATATCTATCTAATAAAGCTCTAACTACAGCTCCTAATTCTACTAATTCAAAAGGCTTTGGTAAATAAACATCACAACCTAATTGATAACCTTTTACCCTTTCCTGTACACTTGTATGAGCAGTTAGGAAAATAACAGGTAAAAGACGAAAATCTGGACGTCTCCGAACTTGTTTTACCAGTTCATAACCATCCATTTCTGGCATGGCAATATCAGTAATAATTAGATGGGGTTGAGATTTTGCAACTAAGTCTAAAGCTTGTTGACCATTTTCCGCTTTGACAGCTAAGTAACCAGATACCTCTAGGTAGTCACTGATACATAGTCTAGTTCCTAAATCATCATCAACAACAAGAATTGTTAAAGGCATGGTTTTGTGGGAATGAGTCTAAAATAATTAATAATTAATAATTAATAATTAATAATTAATAATTAATAATTATAAAAAAGAGCAAACTTTTAGGCTGTTCAGCTTCAAAAACTTAGCATTTTACGTTAACTAGAAAAGAAAAATTAAGAAACTATTTTGGCAACTACTTCCTCTGTAACTTCTTTAAATCCTTATTCTTAACTACTTCCTACTCCATACCTCCCTCAAAATACTTTGTATAAGCAAACCATAATCATTGGAAATGTCTAGTCGTAGTAGAGTTTATCAAATATAGTTTTAAGATATCAGATAAAGTCTAAACTCTTGGCTAGAAAAGATTTTAATTTGATCAATATCCTAAAACGTAAATATTTATTGCGGAATACTGCGCAAACAGTTATTAGCTTTCAGCTATCCTCCTAGCAATAATACTCTAATTTTTTAGTAGGATTTAACTTTTAGTCAATCATAGTCTACTTAATTGACCGGGGTTTAAAAAAGCTTTTATAGCGCAAATAACGCAAATAAATTAAGAGCAATAGCTAATAGCTAACAACTGAATACTTACCCTAAAACTTTTTTAGAGTTCTATAAATATAAATATAGATGAGATGGAGAAAATTTATCAAGCAAGTCAGGTATATATTTTTAATAAGTATTAATAGACATCTCCATAAAAGGTTGTGAAAACTTTATTTAACTCTTCCAAAAGTAGTATTTTGGGAGATATCTAAATAGGTTTAATTTTCACTTCCTTTTTTTCTACAATTCTTAACTAAATTTCTATTAAGAGGTTTTTTCTCTCTACAAACTTTACTTTCCGATAAGCTATTGGTAGTTAAATATTTTTCGAGATTAATATTTATATTTAAACCTCTATTAATAGTTATATTCCTTTCTAATGATAACTTACAGCTAAACTATCAGGTTGTCCAAGATTTCCATGCCAAACAATACCTTTTTGGTTGGCAGCTAAATGACGCAAAATTTTGTAAATTGTTTCTATTTGATCATCAGCTCCTGCTTTTTTAGCTAACTCTTCTAAAGACAAAGGAGAACTTTCCTGCTTCAGAATATTTACTACCTTTTGTTGTAATTCTAAAATTGTAGCAGCAGCTTTTTTGCCCGCCTCTACTCCTGGTTGATGATAAGCATTAATATTAACTAGAGAAGCATAAAAACCAACCGCCCGCTCATAAAGGGCAATTAACGCTCCTACATTATAAGGATTAACTTTAGGAATAGTAACTGTAATAGAACCTCGGTCTTTTTCATAAAGTGCTTGTCTAGTACCTTGAAGAAAACCAGATAAATAGTCCCCAGATGTAACCCCCGCTTCTATTTCTGGAGAAATGCCTTGACGATCTTCCAGAACTTCAATAAAAGTAAGAAAGAAATTAGAGACGCCTTCTCGTAACTGTTGTACATAAGCGTGTTGATCTGTGGAACCCTTATTACCATAGACGGCAATACCCTGGTTAACTATATTACCATCTAGGTCTTTTTCTTTACCCAAAGATTCCATAACTAACTGTTGTAGATATCTACTAAATAGTAGTAGACTATCCTTGTATGGTAAGACTACCATATCTTTTTCCCCACGACCATTACCTACAGCATACCAACTTAAAGCTAATAAAGCTGAGGGGTTATCCTTGATGTCATGTTTGCGAGTAGCTATGTCCATTTCTTGAGCGCCAGCCAGCATAGCCCGAATGTCAATTCCTTGCAGTGCTGCGGGTAGCAAACCAACGGAAGAGAGTTCGGAAGTCCGTCCACCTACCCAATCTGCCATCGGGATAATATCTATCCATTCTTCAGATTTGGCAATTTTACCTAGTTTACTATTAGGAGTGGTAATCGCGACAGCTTGATTGGCAAATTTTAAGTTTTCAGATGCAAAAGCAGCTTTGACCTCGATCATACCATTCCGAGGTTCTGGGGTGCCTCCAGATTTAGAGATGACTATAACTAGGGTACTTTTGAGGCGATCGCCGATTTTGTGGATTACCCGGTCTATACCTACTGGGTCTGTGTTATCTATGAAGTGTATTTCCATTGGTGGGTCATCTAGACCAAGAGCTTCGGCGACAAATTGAGGGCCTAAGGCTGAACCACCAATACCAATGGACAGAATATCTGTAAATTTAGCAGCATTATTAGGTTTAATTTCTCCACTATGGACTTTTTTAACAAAAGTTTCAATTTGTTCAATAGTTTGGACAACTTCCTGTTTAATTTCAGGAGTAGGAGCAATATTAGGGTCTCTGAGCCAATAATGGCCAACCATTCGATTTTCATCTGGATTAGCGATCGCCCCTTTTTCTAAAGCGTCCATATCTTGGAAAGCTTTGGTAAATTTAGGCTTCATTGTCTCAACAAAAGAGTGGTCAAATTTAATACGACTTATATCAACATAAAATCCTAATCCTTGGTGATAGTAAAGCCAGTCAATATAACGTTGCCAGAGTGCTTTTGATTCCATAAAAGTTAATTTATTCAATATTTTTACTTGTTTATTAATTTTAGTTTAGAAGACTAAATTTCTGGCTTTGGTAAAATACGGATAAATTTAATAATTTTACCTGTTACTTCTATACCAATGAGATAATTGTCCACAGTAAATCTATAGAAAATACCGGTGGTTCCAAGTTGCCTTAATTCTGGCAATTCTTGTAAGTAATTTATTTGACTGAATTTCATAAAAACAAAATCATATATTTTTTGGTAAGCAACAGATTCTATAACTTTAAGGTCTTCGAGAAAAGACCTAGCGTAACGAACTTCTAGGGTCATTTCAGTTATTAGTTATTAGTTATTAGTTATTAGTTATTAGTTATTAGTATCTCCAATTTTTCAGTTATTAGTTGTTAGTTTATCAGTTATAGCCATTCTCAATAGGTTGTAATATTTTATTTATGGGTTTGGAGGCACAAACACCTACAGTTTTTTATTGCAATTAATTTGATATTGGTATATTAGTATCTCCGGCTCAAGTTGGAAGTTTTAAAAATAGAAGTTTGCTTTTTTCTTGTATTTGAAAAAATAGACTTAATGCCCTATTTTTTGTCACTATCAATATAGTTTTTCTGTTGTAGTTTAATCAATAAAAATTGTTTTTACCAATAGATAAATGATAATTAATCTATTATTTATTCCTCTGGGTTTTAACCCTATCCCTTCCTTATAAGGAACTCCTGAAACCCTGTTGATGGGGGTCGGGAGATGGGGATCTGGGGGGAGAAAAGCCTCTAGTTAAATGCCTTGACTCTCCCCGAATAACCATTGAATGACAAGCTCATAACTTCTCTTTTTTGTCAATTTTTATGTTAAGAAAGATGTTGATCAAGCATAGGTTTTAACTAGAGGTAATTATTCATTATTCATTATTCATTATTCATTATTCATTATTCATTAATTTAACTATCTTCTTTGTCAAAGTCTAATATTTGTAAAGCTTCTTCTTCAGTGAATATATCTCCTGGTTTGTGACTTCTTTTAGATTGTTGAATAGCTGCCATCATAAAATTGTCATAATGAAGTATTTTTAGATATTCCCAAGCTTTTTTTAATTCTACATCAGACATTTTTTCAATTAAAGAATACATCTTAATTTTGAGAAAACCAATACTATTTGATTTCACTTTCTGTTTTTCCTCTTGATAGGGAGTATTTATTAATGGATAATTGATAATGGATAATTGATAATTGATATTAACTTGTTTTTGATAGTAATTTACTTTAATTACTAAACCTTCTTTGAAACCGGGGATCGAAATGATGTTTCTTTTTTTGGTTGCATTTGAAACAGAGAGTTTGCAGATTACTCATATCATTAGTACCACTTCTAGCAAGAGGAATAATATGGTCTATAGTAAGTTCTGTTTCGGTTGAATTTTTACCACAACTTTGACAGTTATGATTGTCTCTTTCAAACACATATTTTCTAACAGCTAAAGGAATTTTTATCCGTGGTGTTTTGTGCATAATTAATTTGCTATAAAATTACTGAAATTAAATAATTTCATTATATCCTTTGATGAGGCGATCGCCAAAGAAAAAGTAAATTGCGTTTGATTATGGTAGGGGTTTGGTCTCCCAACCCTCATTCCAACAAAAATCCTCAAAAAATTGATGCTTTATTTTAATTTTCGATATTATGTTGATTTTGAGTTTAATAACAAATAATAAAGTTATTAAATACTATTTACTAAAATCCTTTTTTCCTATTTGTTATTCCCTAAGATAGATAAATTTTTGGCTGTCTTCAAAATTATAAAAGATGCCAAATATATGAAGTAAATATATTAATAATTGAATGTTCATAAGTAGGGAGCATCTTCCACCCGTGAGCGTACTTCACCAATGTAGAATTAGCTATAAAATGTACTCTATAAATTTAGGTTTTTCTGGAAAATTTTTACTTATCTTCTGGTTTAATTTTCTGACGTAAATCATCAAGTGGGGAAACTTCTTTGTCTTCTGCAAATTGATTATTGAAGTCGCTTTCTTTTGTCTCAATATTTTTAGGTTAAAACTCAATAGTTATTCTTATTTTTCATCTTTGCCAGCTTTTTGCACCTGGTTTTAATATTTTACAATCTATTCCGTTAGTTAACCAATTTTCTCTTCCTTCTGTTAGTTATGTTTGAAGAGCTTTTTTCATTTATGTGAGAAATTCATGGAGGGTAAAAGTCCGATTTTTGACAAAGACTTCGTTTTCATAAACAGAGACAACATCTTCTTTAGATAAGAATATTTTTTGATTAATTTTTGTTTGCCTTTTGTGGGTTTACAATAAATTTATTAGCGGGGTTAGTTGTTACAATGTCTGAGTTTTTGGCAGAATGTTTTTGGTTCTATTACTCCTTCTTTTTTCAGAAAAATAAATCTCTAGGATGAAAAAAATATCGTGCATAAATTAATTTTATCTCAGAAAGTATCTACTAATTTTCCTGATTAAACTTTTGCCGTAAATCATCAAGTGGAGATACTTCTGTTTCCAGATATTCTGAATTATTATCACCAAAATTTTCTGACTGACTTAATTCTTTTTGTTCGATTTTTGCTTCAGGTTCATCAAGGCAAAATTGTACAGAAAATTTTACTAGAATTTTCTCTGACTACATTTTTGAATAAATCTGGAATATGTAGCAGAAAAAATCTTCTATATAAATCAACTTTTTGATAAAAAAGTTTCTCAAACATTAGTTAGTAGTAGTGCTT
>NZ_JAYKGW010000218.1:0-23028 GCF_035285525.1 Okeania sp.
CTCACGAGTCTTGACCTGAAGCTAGCTAGACCCGCCCCTGCTACTCACCAGTAAGCTCACGAGTCTTGACCTGAAGCTAGCTAGACCCGCCCCTGCCATAGCAAAGGGTTGGGAGACCAAACCCCTACAGTTGGAAATTCTGACGAAAACTCCTAGTTTGCTGTAGAATCAAAATGATGAAACTACGGAATTTGTTCTTATTATAAAACTTCTATAAAAACTTATTATGTCAAAAGCTCATATTATCGGTTTAGGAAAATCAGGTATTGCTGCTGCGCGACTGCTGAAAAAAAATGGTTGGGAAGTTGAATTAAGCGATCGCAATACTTCCGACTCCCTCGAACAACAAAAACAGCAATTAACTCAAGAAGGTATAATTGTCAAGCTAGATTACTCATTTGAACCAGAAACCTCTCTAGATTTAGTCGTTGTCAGTCCCGGTGTTCCCTGGGATATTCCTCCATTGCAACGTTGTAGAGAAATGGGAATAGAAACCATCGGGGAAATGGAGTTAGCATGGCGATACCTCCAGTCTTCCTCCTGGGTAGGTATTACTGGTACTAACGGCAAAACTACCACCACTGCTTTAACTGCCGCCATTTTTCAAGCTGCCGGATTTTCTGCTCCTGCCTGTGGTAATATCGGATATGCTGCCTGTGAATTAGCTCTACAGGAAACTCCCCCAGATTGGGTAATAGCAGAACTAAGCAGTTATCAAATTGAGTCCTCTAATACTCTGAGTCCTGAAATTGGTGTATGGACTACTTTTACTCCCGATCACCTGAGTCGTCACCACACTCTAGACAGTTATTTTAACATTAAAGCTAGCTTATTAAAACGTTCTCAAAAGCAAATTCTTAATGGTAACGACCAATACCTCGGGGAAAATACAGCAAATTTTTGGGATAATCCTTATTGGACAAATGTTCAGGGAAAAAACGGTTTGCGAGGAGATGTAGCTAAAGGAATTTATATTGAAGACGGATGGGTAGTAGCATTTGGGGAAAGAGTAGTTGCTGTAGAGTCCCTGAAAATGTTGGGAAATCATAATCAGCAGAATTTATTGATGGCAGTGGGAGTAGCAAAGTTAGCAGGAATAGAAAATGAAGCGATCGCTGAAGCGGTGAAAAATTTTCCTGGTGTTCCTCATCGTTTAGAATATGTTTGTAGTTGGAATGAAGTAGATTTTATTAATGATAGTAAAGCTACAAATTATGATGCAGCAGCAGTTGGTTTAAAAGCTGTACCGAAACCTGTATTATTAATAGCTGGTGGTCAAGCTAAAGAAGGTAATGATAATGACTGGTTTCGATATATAAAGGAAAAAGTTGTTTGTGTTTTGTTAATTGGTGATGCGTCTAATGTTTTTGCTAAGAGATTACAACAAATTAATTATAAAAATTATGAAATAGTACAAAATATGGAGAGAGCAGTAATTAGAGGTGCAGCTTTAGCGAAAAAATATGATGCTAAAGTTGTGTTGTTATCTCCTGCTTGTGCAAGTTTCGATCAGTATCGAAACTTTGAAGAAAGGGGAGATGATTTTCGCAAGTTATGTTTAGCATTAAATCGTAATAAAAGATAAGAAGGAAGAAGGAAAGTAGATGAGTTTATAGATAAATTAAATCAAGCTTAGTTTGGAAAGTTATGTAATCTGAAAAACTCATCTAAATTGTTCCGTGCCTTGTAATGTTTGGTCTTAATAGACATCTCCAAAAATAAAAATTAAAATCAATTATACCATAGGAAATTATCAACTATTCTTCCCTGTTCCCTATTCCCTGTTCCCTGTTCCCTCTTTTCTGGAGATGTCTAATAAGTCAAGCAGATTAGTGATGAAAAAAAAGGAAATATTATTATGCCAAATTTAACAATTAAAGATTTAGAAAAGTTGCAAATAGATTATCCAGATTATCAAATGGAATTAGTAGCAGGAGAGATTATTGTTATGAGTCCTTCGGGTTTAAAATCAGATGAAATAGCACTAGAAATAGCAGCTCAGTTACGCAACTGGGTAAGACCAAGAAAGTTAGGTAGAGTGATTGGTTCTAGTGGAGGTTTTCGTTTACCAAATGCTGCTGGAGATGTTCGCGCTCCAGATGCTTCTTTTATTCGTGCAGAAAAATTACCCCGCTCTACGGAAGATTATGCAGAGGTAGTTCCTGACTTAATTTTTGAAGTTAAATCTAAGACCGATAAATTACCAAAATTACTTCAAAAAATACAAGAATTTATAGAGTTAGGAACTGTTGTGGGAGTGTTAGTAGATCCTCGCACTCGGACAATGGAAGTTTATCGTTATCAGCAAGAGAAAATTGTACTGAAAGATGGCGATATTTTAGAAGTAGAAGAAATTTTACCAGGATGGAAATTACCTGTAGTTGAAGTGTGGACGCCGGAGTTTGAATAGGAATTAAATTTGAGTAGGAATTTATATGAGGTATACTCGAAAAATTAAACAGCAGATTATAGAAAAAATTTAATGGAAGGAAAACAACTATCTCTATTTCCTAATTTTGAGTATCAAAGGGATAAAAATTATCGTAAAAAAGCTAAACTAGGTCGTTATGAAAAAATCCAATATGAACTAAACAATAACGACAACGATCCATATAAAAAATTCATTGAAATTGAAGAACAACCCTTGTGGAAATCTAATTATAAAAATTATAAATTTGTCGATTTATTTTGTGGTGCTGGAGGAATGACACAAGGTTTAGTTCAAGCAGGATTTCAACCAATAATGAGTGTTGAAGAAAACCCTATAGCATCAGCAACCCATAGAAAAAATTTTCCTCAATCTCATAATTTTTGTGGAGATATTAAACAATTTAATTCTATAGAATGGCTGAAAAAAATTGGTTCGCCAGAAATACATTTAGTAGTAGGAGGTCCTCCATGTCAGGGTTTTTCAGTAGCAGGAAAAAGAAATCCAGATGACCCAAGAAATAATTTATTTCGAGAGTTTGTGAGAGTAGTTTCTGAAATTCGTCCTTGGTATATTGTTATGGAAAATGTGCCAGGAATTATTACTATGAAAAAAGGTGCTGTTAAAGACGAAATTTGTCAAGCATTTGTCGATATTGGCTATTCTAATGTATCTGTAGCAATTTTAGAATCTGCTGCTTATGGAGTGCCACAAATTCGCCCTAGAACTTTTTTTGTTGCCAATAGATTTGGTAAGATTAATCCTTACCCAAAACCTCAACTATTACCCCACCAATATAAACCAATTGAATCAGCAATTTCTGACCTTCCAGAATTAACTCCTATTCCAGAAATTAATCATCAGTGGACTCGACATTCACAGGAATATATGGAAAGACTTGCTCAAGTACCTCCTGGTGGTTCTTTATATAAAACTTATGCTGATGCTTTTAAGCGACAATATTTGGGCAAACCAAGCATGACTATCAAAGAAAATCATGGTGGTACTCATATTCATCCTTATCTTAACCGGGTAATTTCAGCAAGAGAAATGGCAAGATTACAAAGTTTTCCTGACTCTTTTATTTTTGAGGGTTCTATGAAAAAAGCAATGTGGCAAATTGGTAATGCTTTACCTCCTCGTTTAGCAGAATGTATAGGTTATGCGTTGATTCCTTTTTTAAATGAAATTGCTGATGAAAGGAAGAAGATCGATGTGAAGAAGTAAGGAAAGTAGATGAGTCTATAGCTATAGATTAATACTATAAAATTTTGAGTCTTATCTGAACCGTATTGAATCATAAGGGAATAGAAACTAGGGAATAATAATTGATTTATTTTTGATTTTTGGAGAAGTTTAATAGTTAATTATCCTGTTTAAACTCAGTTAGTTTTTGATTAAGAGTATTTCGCCAAATCTCAAAGTTATACCAACCACATCCAATACATCCAGTCTCAGCATTTTTTCCAACTTGAGGGATATTATGAGGCCAATTTTCATTACCTTGATACCAGAATTTAATCCCTAATGGTGTACCCCTTTTACCAGTTTTAATACAAAATTCACAGCTTCTTGATTTTAAAAGATTATGATTACCTGCACTATCTTTTTTCAGCAATTGAAACTTTTGTTTAATCTCAGTTTCACTCATATTTAAGTTATGAGCTTCTTCAATATTTCCCCATCTTTCCATTGGAAAGCGATGGTCAATAATAATTTCATGTCGTGGTCGTTGTCTTTGTTCAATTACATCTATATAAGAATAAAAAGATAATATTTTCTCGACTAATTCTGAGGGAATATTAGTAGGAGCATTTGCTGCTTTAATTTTTCCTGTCCAACAATCCCATGTTGTTTGTTTTTGACAAGTATTGCAGAACTTTCTTTCCGTTTTAATTTCCAAACCAGGGCGACTTTTTGTACCTCTTTGTAATCCTTGAATACCACCTCCCGCCGCATATTGTTCTGATGCTAGGTTTTTACCTTCACAACTACGACAATACCATTCTTGATCTGATAAAAAATTAAATACTTTTAATTGAGTTGAGTTTTTTCTAAATGTAGATTTTAAATTTTCTACTAAGTCTTGATTGTTCACTCTATATTATTAGTTTCTGCCTCTAAATTATCAAGAAGTTCAGATACACTAATACCCATTCCCGCAGCTAAACTAACAAGAGCAGTTAAAGAAGGATTTCTCACACCACGTTCTAGTCCAGATATATAGGTACGATCTAAGTTAGAGCGAAATCCAAGCTCTTCTTGAGAAATTCCTAATTTCATCCGACGTTGTTTAATCAAGCGACCAAGGGCAGCTAAAATCTTACTTTTTGATTTATCCATAACGATATATAATGAGACTTTGTGGATTATCAGTCTACGGACTATGTGTCACATCAAAAAAAATTAGCTTTTACTACAATGTTAATTAAGATTTGCTAAAAAAGTCTTTTTGTTAGAGCAGAGAGTAGTTAAGAGTTACGATTTAGGGGAGTTGTAGAAGAGGTGGTCATTCATAAATTGCCCCTTAATTTTTCTGTCATAATCACCCCAAAATCCTCACTTTTTCCTCTCCATCAACCGAGAAGCTGGTACTTTTTCTGTATCCAAAATTATTCAAGTCCTTATGTGTTAATACTTTGATATCCTAATCAGGGCTTGCTTATTAAAGCTGAAATTTTTTACATATAAAGGTTTATCCTGATTTAAGTCGGGAAAAAGTACCTAGTTTTCAGCTCTTAATGCACGATTCGGTGAAAAATCGAAAAGTTACTATTTTAGGCACATTATTGAGCAAAAAAAATAACTTTGCTGCTCCTCTACTCCCCTATTCTTGCGCTCCCCTAGGGCTAATTTATTGTCACTAGAGAAAAAAAGAGGGGGAACACAAGAAAGAGGGGGGAGTGTGAAATTCACAAAATAGTAAATATTCTCTGACGACAATGAATTAGCCCTGCCCTACTCCTGAAAAAAAGACTTTTTCCGCAAGCCCTAATTAAGACTGGCTGATTAAATATCAAAGTCTTTATAGATAAAAGTTTTAGCTTTTTTAGGTCGTGATTTCTTGGGAACCGTAAAAGTACCAGATTTTCCCCTGATCAGGCTGAAAAAGTGAGTATTTTGGTGAAAGTTGCTCAGAGTTGGCAAGGAATATTTTTTTCCTTTGTACGTCTTCTACAACTCCTTATTCCTCTTGACTCTTCACTACTCCCTGCCAGGCGCAAAAAGACTTTTTCCGCAAACCCTAATTAGTGAAATAAATTAAATTTTTTAGAGAAGATAGCAAATGGAAAATGAACTTACTCCTAATGGCAATAACTTACTCGCTAGCGATAATCCTGATGTTATTTTTCTCTCTGTTGGAGAAATGACAGATTTTCCAGATGGTTTAGCAGCACTTGGTGGCAACGATACAGTTACAGGTTCTTCAGATTCAGAATTAATTATGGGAAACCGAGGGGAAGACAGTCTCAACGGTGGAGATGGTAGTGATACTTTGATAGCAGGAAAAGATAATGATACAGTAGAAGGTGGAAATGGTGATGACTTAGTGCGCGGCGATCGCGAAAATGATGTGGTTAGAGGAGAAGAGGGAAATGACATTTTATATGGAGGTAAAAATAATGACCGCCTCTTTGGGGACAGAGGTAATGATGTTTTGTTTGGCGATCGCGACAACGACACTCTGACTGGTGGTTTAGGGGAAGACACTCTCACTGGAGGAGAAGGCAGCGATGTCTTTGTTTTAGAAATTAATGCAGGTATAGATGAAATAACTGATTTTGAAAATGGTATCGATCTAATTCAGTTACCCGATAGTGTCGATAATATTAGTTTACAAAGTAGTGGTGATAGTCAGGAAAATACTCTAATTATTGATGGTTTGACTGGAGAAACCATCGCTCAAGTTAACAACATATCTCCTAGTGATTTCAATAGTGATAACTTCATATTTGGAGGTAATTTACATACTGAAACCGAAGCTGATAGTCAAGATTTTGTTGATAGAGTCATCGAACTTACCAACCAAGAACGTACTCAGTTAGGTTTGTCTTCCCTAAGCGCAGACCCACTTTTAAATCAGGCAGCACAAACTCATAGTGAAAACATGGCATTGCAAGACTTTTTCGATCATATCGGATTAGATGGTTCCTCAGCAGGCGATCGTATTGAAGCGACAGGTTATGAATTTTTAGCTTGGGCAGAAAATATAGCGGCCGGACAGCAGACACCAGAAGAAGTAGTAGAAGGTTGGATGAATAGCGACGGACACCGCGCTAATATTCTAGCTCCAGACTTAGAAGAAATTGGTGTTGGTTACTATTTTTTACAGGAGGATACTGGTAGTATTAACCTTAATCGTTATTGGACTCAGGTTTTTGGTACACCTTTGTAGAGGAAACAGGAGGGGGAAAAGTTTGGGAGTAGGGGAGTGGGAGAGTGGGGAGCAGTTAATAAAAGAAACCTCATATATAATTCCTAAGTGGATCTATTTAAAATTATAGATTGATAGTAGGGGAGTAGAGGAGTAGGGGAGTAGAGGAGTGGGGGAAATGTAGAGATAGAGAGATGGGGAGTATTAGATATCTTCCCAAATCGAATCCTCAAATCAATTTTTACCCATAAATTATCAATTAATTTTCTCTCTAATATCATGTCCGGTAGCATCGGAGCGTATATACAATTAATATAAAAATGGGAGAAAACCTTCTGCCTTCTGCCTTCTGCCTTATGATATCTTCCGGATTTAATATCATCTAACTTTCCTACTTCCTCAATTTTCAGGACTTAGACAAAAGCACTATGTATAGAGTAAAAAAAACTATTGCACAATAGTTTTTGATACTATATATAGCCTCTCTGCTTAAATCCTAATTTTAATAATTTAAAATCAAAAAAATCGACATGGTATTAGCACCTTTACTTCCAATTTTACATCCAATATTAAAATTAACCTTTCCAAATTGTTTATGGGAAGGAAACACAAAAAACTCAGAAATTACTCTGACATTTGATGATGGACCTCACCCAGAATACACACTTCAATTGTTAGAAATTTTAGATAAGTATCAGATTCAAGCCAACTTTTTTTTATTAGGTAAATGTGTAGAATATTATCCAGAAGTAACTAAAGTAATATATGAAAAAGGTCATAGGATTGGTTTGCATGGCTATGAACATATTTTATTTCCTAAACTAACTCCTATTCAACTTAAATCTAGTTTAGAAAAAACGAAAACTTTGATTCATAAAGCTTGTGGATTAGCAACAGAATTAATCTGTGATATTCGTCCTCCTTATGGTGTAGCAACACCTCAAACTCTAAAGTTATTAAACGAATGGGGATATAGAACTGTAATGTGGACTGTAGTACCTGTAGATTGGGTGAGGCCAGGAATTTCCGTAGTTGTTAATCGAGTAGTTCAGCAAACCTCTAATGGCTCGATTATTGTCTTGCATGATGGATATGCTGGTGGTCAGGATGTCGCCAAAAGTGCTGCAGAAATAATTCCGATTTTACTAGAAAAAAATTACACTTTTATTACATTAGATAAAATGTAGCAAACAAAACAGGGAATAGAGATTGAGAAGTAATATGTAGGGTTTGCCCTTTTTCAGTCTTTTTTAAGGAGTAGGGGAGTAGGGGAGTAGGGGAGTAGAGGAGAAACATTTTTGTAACCTACAACTATTGCACCATTTAAGGTTAAGGTGAAAGAATGCACTACTGGACTGTTTCATCTAAAAATGTGCAGAGCGATTTTCTCCCTTTTCTCCCTTTTCTCCCTTTTCTCCCTTTTCTCCCTTTTCTCCCTTTTCTCCCTTTTCTCCCTACAACCAAAAAGTAATGTACCATTTAAGATGAAACAGTCCACTACTGTTTCCCACACTTAACACACTCTGAACCCCCGAGGGTCAGGGAAATACCCAGGATTCGTCTACTTCAGAAATCAGGAATAGGCTGTAAATCTTACTACATATAGCAATCTGCGCACTTAATATTTAGAAATTGCCGGAGCTGTCCAATAGCTAAAAGCCTTATATTATCGGCGATTCATTCTCCCTGTTCCCACCTTCTGTGTTCCCTGTTCCCTGCGCGCAGCGCTATATTTTTAATATTTCTAATAGTTGAATCCTTACGAAATTATCAATATATTTTCCCCTATTTTCTTACAAAAAGGGAACTAAATTGAACTTTATACGTCTTATTTGGTCAAAGCCTAATAAAGAGGCTAAAATTAAGAAATTGTCAATCGGTAGTCAAAGATTTCCTCTCGTGGTAGTCTTTGGATAAGCATTCAGCTATTAGGTGTTAGCTCTCACTTTAACAGCAAATAAGTATAGACTTTAAAGTTAGGAGAACCAGCTTTTGTAGTCAAATTTAATTCTTGTAATTAAAGCTTTCGTCTAAGCCAAAAGTAGTATTTTTTTGGTTGTGCAATATGAAAAATGTAATTCTTGAAAGCTAAATGCTTATATCTTCAAGTATTGTCAAATAACAATTTTCGAGATAGGAATATTGATGATGAAAATTTATAAACTGCATTCCATACTTGCCTTAGTCATAACATTAAGTAGCATAATTACTCCTGAATTATTTTACCGAAAAAATATCAGAGCAGCACTTGCAGAAACAACCTTGGAAGACAATATTGAAAATAATTTTGCTCAAGCTTGTATTAATAGTTTACTAGAGAAAAACATAGTATTTAGAGAGAAAGAAAATCAAACTTTTCTTTCTAATTCTCCTGTAACGAGAGCCGAATTTGCGACAATAATAACTAAGGCTTTTCCAGATACAAAACCTGTGCGAGATTCGATAAAATTTGTAGACATTCCTCAAGACTATTGGGCTTATAATAATATTCAAAAATCTTATGAAATGGGTTTTATTTCGGCATATATTGGCAAAACTTTTAACCCAACTTTCAAGATAAAGCGTTGGCAAGCCTTAGTTGCTATAAGTAGAGGATTAAAATATCGAGCAAGTGCATCTTCAGAAGAGAATTTAAACAAAATTTTTGAGGATGCAGAAGCAATTCCTAAAGGTCAAGATATCAGAAAAGCTATTGCAGCAGCCACAGAAAAAGGTATTGTTGTTAATTACCCAAATGTTAGGAAGCTTAATCCTAATCAAGATGCTACTCAATTAGATGTAGCTACTTTTATCTGCCAAGCTATTGCTAATAATGAAAAAAATAATGGTGAAATAATTGCTAAAGTTCCTTCAGAATATATTGCTGATTTTTCCAAAGATTCTCAATTAAGAAGCAATGTTAATTTACCGCAAAAAACTACAGAAACAAACAAAAATAGAGAGAATGCTAATTTAGAAAATTCCGAACCAACTTCTCCAGAAAATACAAATTCCCAAAGCACTACGGAAGCAGCAAAAACCCAAGAACATAATCACTCAGAAAATCCCAAATCAACTTCTACAGAAAATACAAATAATCCAACTGGAATAGTAGAAAAATTTAGTAATGGTGATTTACAAGTAGAAATTATTTACAAAGTAGCAGATAATATAAATTTAGTCAGTGATTTACGCCTGAAAATTATCAGAGGAGGAAAAATTATTTTCCATGAAGCAGTACCAATTCAATCTTTAGCAGGTGAGTCTGATAGTAAAACGGAAGTATTAGTAGGTAGATTTGTTAAAGTACAATTACTAGATTTAGATGGCAATGGAGAATCAGAAATATTAGTAGATTTATTTACCATAAATAATAGTGATGTTGAATTTTCCGGGGGTAGTTATTCCTTAATTTATGCTTATCAACCTACAGAAAATAAATATAAAATGCTACCCCATTACTGGGGAAATGTTAACTATCGACTCACAGATTTAGATAATGATAATTTGCCAGAATTTCAAACTTTTGATAGCAGATTTAATAATGTATTTTCTGAGATAAATGATTCAGTATTACCCATCCGTATCTGGCAGTATCGTGGAGGTAAAATATCAGATGTAACCAAGAAATATCCAGAACAAATAAATACTAATGCTTCAGAAAATTGGTTAGAATTTTACAACCGTTCCAAGCAAAATAAAAATGTTAAAGGAGTTTTGGCTGCTTACTTGGCAAATAAATATATGTTAGGAGAAAAAGAAGAAGGTTGGAAATTAGTAGAAAAAGTATATAAAGGTAGCGATCGCACAGAATATTTTACCAGTTTGCGTCAATTTTTAATAGACAAAGGTTATGATACAAATCAAGAAACTACGGCTAGTACAATTGTACCTGAAAATTCAGCTACAGAGAATCAAGAAACTGTTTCTTCTCCTACTAATGAAACCTCACTTCAACTAACAACAGAAAAGACAGAAAATGAAAATACGAAAACAGAAACAACCGAAGTACCTGAGACTTCATCCCCAACTCCAATCACAGCATCACCAGAAACCGTGACTCCCGAACCAGAAAAATCTGAAACACAGTCAGATATTAGTGACAAACTGGTGCTGGCACCAAAATTAGTTAGTTCCCTCTCTAATGAGCAACCAGAATCTGCTTTCCCCGCAGCAATTAGTTTTAATGGCAAAATATTAGCTAGTACCAGTGGCAAAGATATTCAATTATGGGATTTAAAAAGTAGCAAGTTGCTACATACTTTGTCCAGTCATACTGCTAATGTGCGTTCAGTAGCAATTAGTCCAGATGGCAAGATTCTAGCAAGTGGAAGCGGTGATGGTACAGTCAGACTGTGGGATATTTCTAGAGGAAAAATAATCACCAGTTTTTGGCATTCTGGGGTAGTAACTGCTGTCGGTTTCACTGCTGATGGTAAAGCAGTAATAGGATCGAGTTTTGACCGGGGCATGAAATTGTGGGATGTAAGCACAAAGCGACTACTACATACCATGACTGGTACTCAACCTATTGCTTTTGGTGCTGAAGGTCTCCGGATGGCAGCAAGTGGCGGACCGAGATATATTCGACTCTGGAATTTTGCTCAGGGTCAACTATTGAAAAATCTGCCTGTACCCAATACTAACAAAAATCGCGGAATACAGGCGATCGCTTTCAGTCAGGATGGAGAAACTATTGCTCATGTAATGCGGGGAGAAAACCAGATTTCAGTTTGGGATGTGGAAACTTGGAAAGTCCGTTACACTCTAGAAAAACATTCTCAAGCAATTAAAGCGATCGCCCTTGCTCCAAATGGAAAAATTCTGGCTAGTAGCAGTGAGGATGGTAAGATTAATTTGTGGGATATTGACAGTGGAAAATTGTTGCGCAGTATCGAAGGTGATGGTGCAATTGTATTTAGTCCTGATAGTCAGCAACTTGTTAGTGTAGCAGAGAATGATAAGATTCAGATCTGGCAAATTTACCAGTCAGCGAGCGAGCAATAAGTCATTTCAATTATCGGTTGGATACAGCACTTTCTTTTGTTATAAGGTAGACAGTTAGCGGGCAAAATGCCCGCACTACAATATTTTTATCATTTCCTAAAAAAGTGAGTATTTTGGGGTAACTATGGGAGAAAGATTACTGTAAACTGATAATAACTGATAACTGAAAAGAGGTCAGCATTTGAGTTATGTCCTTCTGTATTTATGTTAGGACTTACACGGGAGGAACCCGGTTTCTACGATAAATCCTTGTTTTAAGCAGTAATAATCTACCCTCGTACCGGGTTTCTGGGTTCATCTGCGTAAGTCCTGTATATTAGGAACTAATGGCAAAATTTCTACAGAAAAATACTTTGTTTTCTACAATAACTTAACATCTCCAGATAGTTCTATTAAACATTCAGGAGATAGTAGAACTGGAGAAGGTTCAGGAGATGATAAACTGATAGAAATAGATTTAAAAAAAGTAGACCAAACTATTCAATAAATTGTTTTTGTAGTAACTATCCAGAAAGCAGATGCCAGAAGACAAAACTTGGAATAGGTCAGAAGTTATTTTATAATAATCCATCATATTACCATAGAAGAAGAAGTAACTAAATATGAATTAGAAGAAGATTTTTTCGAGAGAAACTGCCCCAGAATTTGGCATACTTTATCGTAAAGATAACGATTGGAGATTTCCAGCAGTGGGACAAAGTTATAATTATGGTTGACAAGGCTTTGTTAATAAATATGCTTCTTAAATCGTAAAGAAAATTAGGTAGTAGTAGCCTATAAGTTTTTCTTAAGTATTGACGAGATAGTTTTAGTTAGTGTAGAGTTAGGTGCTACTAAAAAACGAGAGTAGCATTGTCCCAAGTGTACAATTATAGTATAGCTGAATTGGCCGTCAATATCCTAGAGTTCGGCAACATCTGTCTATAAATTTCAGAATACTCTATACTCAAGAAACAAGACAGTAAAATAATTATCTGTCATAAATATAAACTAGGTTCAATAAGCTAGACAAATATTAGTTTTATGAGAAAATAAAGTATCTTCCTTTCTGAAATTTCCTAACTCTAGGAAACTAATATAGGTAACTTTAATCATGAATTTCAGTGCAAATACTTTGAAGATTACTACTGAAATAATTCCCAATTTAGCAATTTTTTGTTAATACAATCAAAGGAAAAAAAATGAGAGAACTTAATTTTGAAGTCCGAATCCCAGAAGAGGTTAAAACTTAGTCATCCAAGAAGAATTTTTCTATTTAAAGCAAAATGGAGTAGAAGAAAAAGTAAAATTACATGACTATTCAAAAGTTTACGGAGTTCCATATCTGTATGAACATCTGTATGAAATTCTACAAGAAAAATCTCACACTTTCTTGTCTTCCTTGCTGAAAGAAAAAGTTACTGAAGCAGGTGGAAATATAGAAGATTTAGTAGTCCTAGAAATTGGTGCAGGTAGTGGAATGGTAGGTAAAGCTCTAGCAGATTTGGGAGTGAAATCAATTGTGGGGATTGATATTGTCCCTGAAGCGAAAGAAGTAGCAGAAAGAGAGTATCCAGGAGTTTACGAGAATTATTACATTGAAAACTTGATTGATTTAAGTGAAACAACACAGGAGGCTTTAGCTAACAGAGGTTTTAACTGTATAGTTTGTGTTTCTGCTCTTGGGTTTAACCATATTCCAGCTCAAGCTTGGGCGAAAGCATTTAACATGATCGCCCCCAATAGTTTGGTTGCCTTTAATGTACAAAAAGAACGCTGGGAAGACAACAGCGAAAATTCCTTCTTAGCATGGCATCCTTGGGTAGGTGAAAAGAATATTTTTGAGATTACTGAGACCCATGAATATCAACATCGAATTTATATGGATGGACGGCCTCTTTACTATATAGCTATCATTGGTAAAAAACAGACAAGGAACAAATCTACAGAAATTGGATTTTGAGATCGAACTACCAGAAATTGAAAGTATTCCCAATTTACCCATGCATGAAGAATACTTTTGATTTAAGCAAATGGGTTTCGACAGCAGCACTCTTGGGTAGAAAATCCAGGAATTTTTGAAATTGTGCAGATGCACCCCTACCGACACCGATATTATACGGACGGACGACCTCTAGAATATTTGGCTATTATTGGTCGTAAGCGGTCTAGTTTCTAGAAAACTAGCTCTCATAAAGTCTCGGTCTCAGTTGGTTCTGACCGAGAGTTAGATTAAAATTGGCTCTGGGTTTACTATTTCCTAAAATGTAAAAACCCCCATTTGATTATTTCTTGATTGCCACCTCGAATCCATGAATTTAAACGATGGTTCATTTTGTCAAAAAACTCCTGAGTCCAGGAATGTTGCTCTCCAGCTTGTATTTCTTTTATTTTGGCAAGTAATCGCGAATAATTGATCGCTATATTCTCAGACAAATCGAGTATCTGCACTTCTGACAATCCCACTTTACTAGCGAAATCTATGTAAGTTTGCATCGGATAGAATTGAGTTATTGCCGAATAAAAATCTTTTAATTGTCGCTTCTCTTCAGAAATATTGTCATTATCCATAACGACAGAAAAAATAAATTGACCCCCATCAACCAGAGTTCTCTCGACTTCTTGAAAAACTCGAATCAGATTCTTAGTGTGAAAAATTAATTGCATCCTGAGACCAAACAATATCAAAAGATGAATTTGGAAATGGTAAGTCCTCGAAACTTCCTTCATAAACATCAATCAAGCTTGATAATTTTTGCTGTTCGTTACGCTCTTGGTTCACTAAATTTTGTTTTTTACTGATGTTTAAGCAAGTTACATGACATCCATATTTTTTGGCTAAAAATCTGGCTGTTCCACCGTAACCAGACCCAATGTCTAATACCCGGTATTTACTATTTATTTCTACTAGAGATGCCATTGATTTTACTGTTCGTTCTTTAGCTATTTCCAAGGGTTATTTTTCATCTTCAAATAAACCCATATGGACGTGTTCTCCACCAGAAACTTTTTGGTAGAATAAATCTGTATCATCCAAATCGTAATAATCTTGATTTAATTGAGCTAGTTCTGAATACTTTACAGTCATTTGTTAAAGAACTCCAAACTAATTTTTATTTAGTTTATATGTTTTGTTTTCTATTGTCAAATGTTTCTATAAAAACAATTTTTATTAAAATAAAATTTGACAAAATAACAGGATTATGTAAACACGATTAAACAGATATTTTTGAAGTTCAAATGTATTCAAATCGGTTAAAATTAAAATACTCCTACGATAACTGATAACTAATAACTGCAAAAGCTGATAACTGACTACAGTGCTAACAACATTTCAATCTCATTCGTCAACTCATCAGACCAACTTGCTGTCACCCCAATACCCCGAATCGAACCTAAAATAGTCTTCACCTCAGATGACATCAGCACATTTACAAAGGGATAACGATGCGCCCAAACCATCGCCTGCTCCATATCCAAATAAAAATACCCCTGATTCGACTTTGGCAAAGAACCCACAATTTCCTCAAAACCTGCACTACCAATCAAACCATTCTCAGGTACACTCATCATTCCCTCTATCAACGGTTCCCCTAACGCCAAAAACAACGCATTATCATCCAACCACCCATAACCAAAAAAAGTACCAACACCAAGCATCTGCCATTCCGTCACCAACTGACTTCCCACCTGTCTCTCCTTAACTGCTACACCTGGATTTTTAATAGCTATCTCATTCAACTTTTTCAAAGTCACCTCAGCAGCAGAGCGATCGCTAGTCTCCAAAACCATCGCCCCACCAACACCAGTCGTCCGCAAAATACCCTCACTTGAAGTAATCAAACCAGCAGCAAACTCTCCATCCATCCAACTAACCTCTCGATCCACATCCAAACCAACTTCCGAAAAAGTATTTCTCACAGTATCCAAAGCATTCTGCAAATCTTGATTCCCCTGTGCTTGACTCATAACCAGAGACCAAAGTTGACTAATGCCCGTACCACTCACCAACATCATCGTCTCTACGGGAAACCGTTGCAAAATTTCACCCGATACAACTCTAGTCAACTCTGGAGACAAAGGAGCAACCAACTTAGTCACCGCTCGTAACCGCACACCCTGATCGTCAACTCCTATTCCCATCACCAGAGAATTTATTTGTTCAAGTTGCTGTAAACCTCCAGCAGACAAATTTTTTTCTGCCGATAAATCATCCGCAAACTCCCTCACAAACTCAGCATAGTTAGGAATAAAAACAGTAGCAATAGCATTCTCAACCCCCGCACTCTGCTGCAAAACCTCAACCACATTTTCACCCATCGAAGCATTCTTGCCCTGAAACGTATCAATAGCATCTTCCACCGCTGCTGCTACAGGAGCGATCGCCAAATAATCTCCCAAAAGTGCGATACTAAATTTTTTTCTATCCTTATCTGTCACCTCTCGAATAGTCACCCCTTGATATTTTCTCTCTCTCACCTTACTTTCATCATCTCCTTTTAACTTAGTCACAAACTTCAAAGCTTGGAACTTATTTTTAATTCCCACGATCATCAAAAGATTCAAAGATTGAGTATCCAGTCTCTCGTCACCAGGAACAAAAGCCAACATTACTCCACCCAACCAAGGTTGAATATCCTTTTCCCAATCAATATCATTCTCAGCTAAATTTTCGGCCTGAAATTCAGCATAACTCTCACTTATTAATTTTCTCGCTTCGGGAGTACCAAATTGTTGTAATTTAGTAATAGCTTTTTGATTAGGTTGGATAAATGTGGCCATTGATGCGGTTCCTGGCACAACCTGGGCGGTATTGAGAGGACTAGAGACTTTAATTGCCACATTTTTCAAGTAAAAATATGTAGCGACACCACCTGCTGCAATAAGGACAAGACTAGCAGTTAAAAAATTAAATTTTTTCATAAAAATTATTTTGTTACCTCCAGGAAAAACATCTTTATTATTACTACCTATTGATGTATATTTATTCCGTTACTCTAGTAAGTCCGGTTAAGTAACGAAACCCAACAAAATTTGGTACTCTAGTAAGTCCGGTTAAGTAACGAAACCCAACAAAATTTCCTACTCTACTAGGTTGGGTTAAGTAACGAAACCCAACAAAATTTCCTACTCTAGTAAGTCCGGTTAAGTAACGAAACCCAACAGCCACCTTACTATTTTTGGGTTTTACTTCGTTCTACCCAACCTAAATTTTGAAGCGTTTCAATCCACAAGAAGTTTTTTACTGTTCTCTGGCTATAACCTAATATATTTAAAGATCAAAATAGAAAAAATTTTTGAATAATGAAAATAGCAATTACAGGAGCAACAGGGTTCGTCGGAACTAAATTAGTCGAGCGTCTACATTCAGAGGGAGACCAAATATTAGTATTAACCCGCAATCCAGAAACAGCCAAACGAATTTTTCCCAACTCAGCTTATCCTAACTTAGAAATAGTTGCTTACCAACCAAAACAGTCTGGTACTTGGCAAAAATCTATAGATGGCTGCGACGGTGTAGTTAACCTAGCAGGTGCTGGTATTGCTGATGAACGCTGGAGTTACAGCCGGAAACAAGAAATTATAGATAGTCGTAAAGTAACTACCGAAAAATTAGTCGAAGCGATCGCTCAAGCAAACTCTAAACCATCAGTATTAGTTAGTGGTTCAGCAGTAGGATATTATGGTACGAGCGAAACAGCTACTTTTGATGAAACCAGCAATAGTGGCAATGACTTTTTAGCTCAAGTATGTCAAGCTTGGGAAACTGCTGCCCAACCTGTAAAAGATGTAGGGGTAAGATTAGTTATTTTACGAATTGGTATTGTTTTAGGTATGGGGGGAACTATCTCCAAAATGTTAACACCTTTCCGATTATTTACTGGTGGTCCTATTGGTAGTGGTAAGCAATGGTTTTCTTGGATACATATTAATGATTTAGTTAGTTTAATTTGGCATTCTCTACGCTACCCAGAAATGTCAGGAAAGTTTAATGCTACTGCTCCGAATCCTGTAAAAATGGCAGAATTTTGTCAAGAATTAGGAGCCGTTTTAAATAGACCTTCTTGGTTGCCTGTACCCGACTTTGCCATTGAATTATTATTAGGAGATGGTGCTGTGGTAGTATTGGAAGGTCAAAAAGTTTTACCAAAACAAACTCAAGCTTCTGGCTTTGAATATCAGTATCCAACTGTTAAGCCTGCTTTAAAAAATATTTTGGCTTCTTAAAATTTTTAGTTTATCCTCCCTAGCCCCCCCTTTCCAAGGGGGGGGGATAAAGAGACAGAAAAAAGGGTGTCAAATAAGATGAGAAAAAAAGGATAAATAAGAGTAAATAATTTTTGAGTATCAGTATGCTGCTGTTCAAACTACTTGAAAAAATATTTTGGCTTCTTAAAATTTTTGAGAAAGAATCAAGTTGTCATATCTCCCCCTTTCAAAGCTATGCTTTATAAACATCTTTCTTCACATAAAACTTGGGCATTATCTACAAGTTATGTGTAAGTTTGGGAGTTACTTTTTTGGGAGAAAAATGTATTAAAAAACACATTTTTTGGCGGTCACTTAAGTATTTTTACTTAGCTACTATAAATTGTTTTTCCTTTCTCCCCTGATCCTTGCTCCTCTCCTCCCCACAAGGGTTTCAGGAGTTTATTATCAGGGATAGTGCATCATCGGGGGGTTAGGGGGGATCAAAAACAATCTAACTAAACCTATCAAAATTCCAACTTTTATTTCTGAACAACTAAACTAACTAATTATTAGTAAGCATTCAGCTTTTAGCAGTCAGCAAGAGCGCAAATAATGAATAATTCCTTTTCAGGTAAGGAGTTTACTTTAGACAGTAACTTTATAATTCTATCTCAATTTCAATAATTGCTTTTAGCTCTTCCTGGCATTAATTGCTGTTAACGTAGTTCCGACCCAGGACCCTAGCTAATAGCTGATAGCTTCATAGCTGAATGCTTTTACAAATTAACTATTTTGTTTCTTGCAAATTATCTGGATCAACATAATGACATACCGCATCATCCAGACAAATTAAAGCCCAACCAGATTCATCAATATTCATCAGTTTATAATCACCTTCCTGAATAAAAAAACCTTTGTGGTTGCGAGTTTCGGGTTTGACATTAACGCCATCTATATCGTTAACTTGAGTGTTATTTAATTGATTATTAAATGTCATTTGAATTTAACTCCTTAGCATTATTTAAAATTAGGTTTAATATCAAATCTGTCTGCTTTAGAGAATTAATATTCTCCTTTCACTAATTGGTAAAATATATAAATTTTCTAGGGATATGGTCTTCCAACATCCAAGATATAAAATTTCACCAACAATATCAGACTTGATATGAGTCTCTTAAATTGATATTTATCAAAAAAAACTATTTCATTTCTCCATTGGTAATGCACTTCATCGTGACCAAAGAATTATGCAAATAATTATCTTGATAGTGCAAATTTTATAGAACATTAATTGCCATTAACGTTCTAGTTTAGCTGTAACTTAAAATTTCTTGCTAAATTAACACTTAGCAAGTTTTTGATTAATCGCGATCTAGGATTTTTAGGTATTTAGTAGAAAAACCAAGTTCTTAGAGATTTTCTACTTGATCAGTAAACATTTAGCTATTAGCTCTGAGTTTTTCGATGCGGAATCCTCCCGCATTCAGGAATAATAAATATCCTGATTTTGTAGTAATATTTAACTTAGAGTTAAATAAAACCAAAGCAATAACTTACTGCTAATAACTGAAGACTGAATATTTACCTTTACGATAATTAAGTAATTTCTGAAGTTCTACAAATCATAACATGATATTTTCTGATTTTTCGTAAAGTTTTTATATGAATTATGAAGTTTTTCAAAGACAATATTTCTATAATTTATCAATTAAGTAGTTGAGAGAGGGAAGAGGTAAGAGGGAACAGGGAACAGAGAGAATAGGATGAATTAATTTTGCTTATGAACTTATTTTATTTACTTCCCAAATTAATCTAAAGATCAAACAACCAACTCTTAACTTTAGTAAGACTAGGCCATTCACCTCTTTTATCAAAACCATCCTGAATATTATTTTTAATTTCTGCCAACCACTCTTCATCGGCCATAATCATTTGCTGGGCTATTTCTACATGAGTTCTAACACCTTTTTCTCCGATTTCTAACATTGCTAAAGCCAGATTAATTCTCGCCTGTGGATCATCTGGATTCAGTTTAACTCCTGTTTTAGCTGCTTTATGAGCTGACTTAGGTTTTTTTTCTAATAAATATAACCAGGACAAACTAATCCAAGCACTACTACTCTTAGGAGAACGATTAGTAATTTCTTTAAATAACGGAATTAAATCTTTTGGCTCTTCTCCAGCTTTATATCTTTCTAATCCTTCTTTATATAATTCTTCAGGTGTTTTAGTCATTTCAGTTATTAGTTAAAAGCTATCAGTTATTAGTATCGCCTATATTCGAGATTTTCTACTAGCAAAAATTAATCACAAAAAGTTTACTAGAAGATTGAACCAGGAAAATAAATTTACACAAAAAATTTAGGGGTACAGTTAATACTGTCCCCTATTATTCCAACTCTTTAATATACCACATCTATCTAGTTTCTCAAAGATGTGGTTTAACTTAATATTAGGGCATTAGGGCTAGCTGATTAACTCCCTACTCCCTACTCCCTGCTCCCTGCTCCCTATTAAGCAGAAAAAGAATTACCACAACCACAAGTTTGAGTTGCATTAGGATTAGTAAACTGGAACCCACCACCAATCAAAGCGTCACTATAATCAAGCATTAAACCATAGAGATAAAGAATACTCTTGCGATCGCAAACCACCTTAAATCCATCATAATCAAAAACCTCGTCATCATTTCTAATTGTGCTAGGATCAGCAAAGTCCATCAGATAAGACATTCCCGAACACCCACCTTGACGTACCCCTACTCTCAAGCAAAGGTCTTTTCCTTGTTTCTCCCTTAAAAATAGAACCTGCTTCACAGCAGCTTCGCTCATCATAATTCCTTTTTGTTGAGACTGAGTAGCTTGCGTCATTTGTTTTAGCTCCTAACTTTCAAATAATAAAATAACTTGTGATTAATTCAGTTATATATTAGTTTATATGTAATAAATATATTTTAGCCGTAACACTATTAGTAGTAAAATCATCATCTTAAATAACTACGTTTTTATTAAAAATTAACTAATATAAAAGTTTTCCATAACCAATTGATAACTGGGACATTTTTCTAGAGTTCATTAAAAACTATCCCTATCAATGGTATAATTACTAGAAATTATAGAGATAAACTATATACCAAGTTTCCCAACTATTGTATAATTATATCTCTTACTTTTTCCTAGGAATCCTTCAGATAATAAAAGACCTTCAAGGAAATGAAAAAAATAAACTTCAGCATTTCAAACTTCTGGCAACAGCTATGAGGTACTGATAACTGATAACTGATAACTGAAATGGCAGACATACATAATCTATGGTAGCTCTCAATCCTTCCACAATTCGTAGGTTAAACAAATTACAACAAGTTCCTAGTGTATGGGAAGGCGATCGCCGTCCCATATATTCTGACTCTAATTCCTATCCAGAATCAGAGTCAGAAACCACAAACGAATGTATAATCTGGGTCGATGGGTCCCATGGTATGGTCAGAGCAATGGACATGGTAAATGTAGATACTGGCCCAGAAGCAATTGTCCGGACTTTACTGCGGGCTATAGAAAATCCCCAAAGTCCAGCTCCAGCAATTAGGCCACAAAAAATAGTAGTCAAAGACCGAGAAATTCAGTTTTTTCTGAGGGGTGCTTTACAAAACTTAGGAATTACTATTGATTATGTACCGGATTTACCTCTAATTGACGAAATATTTCGGGGACTACAGGAAGTATCAGATAATCGTCCCCCTCAGTTACCTCCTCAATATGCGGAAGCTTTAGTAAAACAAGCAGGTCAAATTTGGGATGATGCTCCTTGGGAAATATTAGGAGAGCATCAAATCATATCTATAGAGCTTAATAAATGGGATATTGAAAATTTGTATGTCTGTGTTTTGGGTAAAATGGGGATGGACTATGGAGTTTTGTTGTATCGTTCTTTAGATTCTCTAAAAAGGTTTAGGCAAAGAGTAGCTGATGAAAAATCTTACGACAATTTAGAGGAAGCTTTTTTAGGGCAAGATTGTCTTTTCCTTACTTATGATACTTCTCAGGCAGAAAGTAACGAAAATGGGAAGAAAAACTCCAAAAAATCATCAGTATCAGAAATTCAGGCTAACTTTGGTAGTTTACATCCTTTAGAAGGTTTAAGGTCTATTCTCTATGAGGAGGAAGCAGTCACAACATTTGTCAGTTTAGAAGCACTACATCGCTTTTTGCGAGCCTCCCGAAAAAAAATAAAAGGTGATAAGTTCCCTCGCATTAGTAGTCGCTACAAGATTACCATACCAAATTCAGATGAAGTAGAAGTAGTATCTGTGAAAGTTACAACTATGCCAGAGGTAGCAGAAGAATTGTATGAAATGGTTTTGGAGGCTGATGATAATGAGGAGGAAGAGGAAGATGTAGAATATGAGATGCCTATTCTTAAGGATGATTTAGTTCCACAAAAATCATTCTTAAGTTTGGGATTAGTACCTTGGGAAACAGTGGAATATTTAAGGAATAATACCAAAGAATATCAGGCAGCGGCAGGAGATATTGAACAATCAGGAGAAGGTCTACCTATCATTTTAATTCAGACTTCTTTACCAAAAGCAATTAAGTTATTAGCAGATTTAGAGGAAGCTGAGGGACTTCATGGTATAGGATTTAATCCAGGTGAAGATCCCATAGAAGAGAAAAAATATGATTTGGGTTTATTGAAAACTCACGATGGTGTACTGCATCTATTTGGAGAATTTGTGCAAAATGACCCAGTACACCAGAAAGCTAAAGAAAAATGGGACGAACGTTGTCATGTTACTGGTGGTTGGTGTGGTTTGGTTATTGCTAGGGGTATAACAGGTGCTTCCCGTGGTCAACCTGAACTGAAAGATATGGTCGCTTTGTTTGAAGTTCGCTCATTGTCCTCTACAGAATTGGATGTTGGACCATTAAAGTTAGTACCAGTATCTTATGAATAGGGAGTAGGGAGTACGAAGTAGGGAGTACGAAGTAGGGAGTACGAAGTAGGGAGTACGAAGTAGGGAGTACGAAGTAGGGAGTACGAAGTAGGGAGTACGAAGTAGGGAGTACGA
>NZ_JAYKGW010000219.1:0-11988 GCF_035285525.1 Okeania sp.
TTCTGAAATATTTCCAGAAATTTTTTAGGTGTAATGTCTGAATTAATTCCAGCTTCTGTTAACTTCCAAATTCCTCAAAAAGAGGAATCAATATATCCAGCTTTAACTAAATAAAATGTTGCCCATGGAACTTGATTATCAAATCTAGATGATGTTTTACTGGGTAATTGTTCATCAAGAATATTGTCAGATATTTGTAAATTTATAGCAATTAAATCTCTAACTTCTTGTCATAATAACTTTTCGCATAGATTTACTTAAAGTAAAAGTATTGTACCAAATAACAAATAACCTTTTTGATAATTTTTAGCTAGGAGGGTGTTAATTATTATTTTTACTTCTCTCCTATTGCCCAGTTAAAGATAATATTTTCAAAGTTTTTTATAAATACTATTATATAGCGATCGCTTCTAAGAGTAATAAACCTAAATCTTTATATAAACCTCGATTTTGTTGAGGGCAACGATGTTGAGTTAAGCATCGAGGGCAACCAGATTCACAATCACAATTTTTGGCTAATTCTGTTGCTTTTTCTGTAAACTTCAACAGTTGATTAAAAATTGCTTCACTTGCTCCATTGCCACCATCACAAGTATCGAAAAAATAACCTACTGTTTCTGCACCTTGTCGCTGTATAAAACATTCGACATCTTGACTGGAACTTAAGACTACTAAGGGAATAGCAGATATGATTTGATGCCCCATACTATGTAATGCGATAAAATCTGGATGACAAGTCAATAAATCTTTGAAATCATCTGGAATTATTCCTTTATATTTCTCTTTAATTTTCTCCTTAATTTGTTTAATATTTTCTTGTATAGTTTGACTAAAAGCATAATTTATTTCTACCTTAACAACTGGAGCTTGATATTGAGTTTGATAGGGAGGATCGAAGTTATTTTCATCGACAACTGTAATAATTTCTGCTCCTTTTTCATGTTTAGTTGCTAACAACTGATAACCTGTTACGGAGGAGGTAATTTCTCCCCAGAATAAAGTTAATCTAAGTCTGGCATGAGAAATATTTGTTTTAATAATTTGAGGTGTTGCTAACTGTTGAATTTCTTTAATTATTAACTCATTTTTTGGCTTAGTTTCTAAATTAAAATTTTTGCCCAGAGGTTTTAAAATTGCTTGTTTTTTATCTAAATCAAGATTCTGAGAACGATAAGTTATTAAATCACTATCATAATTCTGAGCAAAATAAATTGCCCCTGGAAATACTTCTTGATGCGCCAGACTCATTTGCATTTTTTCAAAACTTTTTCCAGTATAAATATTGATTAATTCCACATTGTTTTGAGGATGACCTCGTAGATTAATATTCCGGTGAGGATAACCATAACCCCAGAGTTGATTAGAATTATTAATAAATATTTTTTCCTGCTTTAATAAACTATCGACAATTGATCCAGCTACTTCTCCAAAACGTTTTATTACTTCACTCAAAGGTACACCACTTTCGACACAACTACATTCTAAATGTTTACCTAAGATTGTCGGATAATTAGGATTAAAAACAGCACTTTCTGCTTCACCATTTAATAATAAATCTGGTTGATTTCCATAGAAATTATCTAAAGGATTTTGAGCTACTGGCAAAAACATAACTAACCCTGAATTTCTCCTTCCCACTCTACCAATCCTTTGTTTCCAAGACATTAAACTACCTGGATAACCACGAACTAAACAACAGTCAAGTTCCGGCAAATCAATTCCTGCCTCTAATGCCGAAGTAGAAAGAATAACTTTTACCATTCCAGTCTGCAATGTTTGGATAATATTCTGTCGTCTATCAAACTCCAAAGAACCATAAAAAATTGCTACCTTATCTGCCAAATAACTCTCTCCATTTTTATCAGCTATTCGTTTAATTATCCCTAACAACTTTTTAACCGCACCCCTAGAATTACAAAATACTATCCCAGTCAAATCATGGCGTAACCAAGATAAAACTATTTGACAAGCATCAGGATTAGCAGTATCACTTGGTTCCAGAAATAAAATTGTTTTCCCAGAATTATCAGCACCACTTTTTGAGATTAGATGAAGTCTCTCTGATTCGTGGCGATCGCTAAATCCCATTGCCATTTCTGCGGGATTTCCAATAGTAGCTGAACTAAAGATAAATTGTAATTTTTTTGAATTACCACCTACTCTATCTACTGCCATTTTTAACCGTCGCATTAAGTTAGAAAAATGTGCGCCAAAAGCACCTCTATAAGTATGAGATTCGTCTATCACTACATAGCGGAGTTGTTGAAAAAAATTCCGCCATCCTTCTCCATCTTTACTTCTAATTTTATATAGTTGATAGTGTAATAAATCTGGGCTAACTCCTAAAATATTGGGTGGGTGAGGAATAAATAATTTCTTCCTTTTTTCTGAGGCAATGTCGCCTGTAATTAATCCTATTTTGACAGAGCTTTTAGGAAAATAAGAAACCATTTTTTCTAGTTTTTGCATCTGGTCTAATGCTAATGCTTTGAGAGGAAAAATATATAATGCTGTGGTTTGAGGTTGTTGTAAACATGATTCTAAAATGGCAAGATTATAACAAAGAGTTTTGCCGGAAGCTGTGGGAGTAAAAATGCAAATATCTAATCCTTTTCTCAGAGCGGTTAATGATTCAATTTGGTGTTCGTAGAGTTCTGTAATCTTTTGTTTAATGAGAGAATTTTGCAGAATAATTGGTAAATCTTTTGGCAAAGGATAAAGTTTTCCTGGAGTTGGTGGTGTGTTATCTATAGCGATTAAATTATCTATAAATTCTTGGGCAATAGTTTGAAATACTGGTCGGGAAATAGATTCTATTTCTGCTAAGTTAATCTTTGATTTTTGTGGCGGTTGAAATTTTATTTGATTAAAATTTGCAATATTTCTCGGAAGAATTTTTTGTTCGTTAATTGCGATTTGCCAATCAGAAAAATGTACTGGTTTATGACTTTCCAGAAAGTCTATAATTAAACGTTTTCCTAATACCGCTGTAATTTCACCTATGCCATGTTCAGGAGAATAAATTTTGACACCAATTTTTAACCATTCTGGAGGAGATGGTAATTTATTTCCAGCTTGAATAATAGCAGCATAATCTGTGGGTTTATCAGTCATTTTAGTTATGGCGCTACGCGCTAGGGAATAGGGAACACTTAACTGGGAACAGTAGAATATCAGAGGGTTTTTCGTATAGGGAAATGTTCCGCAAGCAGGATGCAAAAATGTCTTAACCTTTGCTTAGACTGCTATAGAGCATATTCCAAGTATATGAAGTAGAAATATTTATAATCAGGAATTACGGCAAGGTACTAGATATAGAGTTAAAAAACTATTGCACAACAGTTTTGAACACTATATATATCGTATCTGTGTAAGTCTTATCAATAAATGTTTCCAGTACAGACATCTTGTCCGTGTCAGTGACCGAACCAATTAATTATTAATTATTAATTATTAATTATTAATTATTAATTATCCATTATTCATTAGTAAGAATTGCTACTAAAATTTTCATTAAATCTTCTAAATCATTAGGTACTTGATATAAATTTAGGTCTTGCTTAAGTTCCTTTTCTTGTCGTTTCAAAACAGCAAATTGCCAAATTTTTCCTATAGAAACAGCTCCATATAATAAATTTTGTTCTGATTCTATTCCTTTATCAAGAGCAATTAACTCAACTGCTAGTTGCTTAAAACCTCTTTCTAAATTTTCCTTCTTTGCCTCAATAACTAATAAATTATTTCCGGCTTCCAAAAAATAATCAAGAGAACCTTTAAGCTGAGGTTCAATTTCCAAAGCATAGGAAACCTTGAGTTTAGCCTGACAATAATCAACTAACTCTATCAATACTGGAGCAATTAAAAATTCTCGCCTTGCCATCTCACTATCCAAAGTAATAAAAGGAAGACTTTTGCGAAATCTTTGCTTGAGATTTTCTAATCCATCAAATTGCTTTTCAGACTTAGGCAAAACTAACTCTTCTATAATTAATTGATAACCAAAATAATTTACAATATCCTCTAGGTAATAATTGAATTTAAAATAATCTGAAAAATTACAACTATCAGGTAATTTAATCGGTATATTCATAAAAATTTTTCCTCATGCTGTCTATTTTTATTTGAAAATTTTATGCTCTAATAAATAAAGATGATGTCTTTAATATAATCTAGATATGTATCTATTTATTCTATGCAAAAAAAATTAGATAACTCAAACACATGATCCACAAAGGCGGATTTATTTAGGGCTTGCTGATTAAATATCAAAGTCTTTACATATAGCAATCCTAAATAGGTTGCAAAAGATATAATAGTAAGAATAACATATACAGTCAAAAGACAAAAAATGAACATTATAATTCACATTAAAAATGAAAAATAAAGATAGACTGATTATGGAGCCTTAGACTATCAAACCCAGGAATTTATTGTGCAAAAATAAAAGAAAAGGAAATACTGAAAATACCATTGAATTTATTAAATATTTGCACTACTCAAAGACCAGGTCATTTCAGTTATCAGTTATCATTAGAGAGTCAAACTCCGAAGGCTAATAGCTGAATCCTTACATATTGAAAAAAAGGTTAATCGTAAACTAAAAATGTTAACAACTATTGAAGAGCAAGAGTCAAAAGAATGAAACAACCCTATACTATAATAATTTTATGGTCTAAGGAAGATAGTTGTTATCTTGTTCACTTGCCAGAATTTCCCTCTCAAAAATTTCATACTTATGGAGATTATTATGAAGAGGCAGTAGAAAATGCTTGTGAAATGTTAGAGCTATTAGTTGAAGAATATCAGCAAGAAGGTAAAAGCCTTCTAAAACCTAAAAATGTACAAAAAACTCTTCAATTAATATAAAGATGGGAGAAATAATCTCAGAGAAAATAAATTTAATTAACTCTTAGATCGACTTACACCTGTCTGTTACTACTAAATTTATATAACTCAATTAGTTACTATAAGCAAGCATCACTTTTTCCTTTCTACTAACAAAGTGACAGTTTGAAAAATTTCTGAAATTTGGATAATAAAATATCCATTTATGGAAAAATAAAAGTATAAAGCCTTTGAGCCAATCATCTTTTTAATAAATGAAGATGTAATTATTAATTATTAATTGTTAATTATTAATTATTCAACATGAAATCTTACCAAAAAATTTCAATCCAAGAATGTCACGAACCCCTAGTTCCTATTCCCTTAGAATTGTTTGCTTTTGAATCACCTCATCCCTATCAAAAATTAGGTGCGCCCTATCATCTTTCTCAAACAAATTCACCTTATTTTTTACGTCAAAAAGTATTAGATAGTTTGATAATAGCTCAAACAAAACTCCAACAAAATTATCCTGGTTGGCACATCCAAATATTTGATGGTTATCGCCCTATTGCCATACAACAATTTATGATAGACTACAACTTTGCAGAAATGGTAAAAGCTCAAGATTTAACATTAGATAATTTAACTGAAGCAAAACGTCAAGAAATCTTAGAATTAGTCTATCAGTTTTGGGCAGTTCCCAGTTTAGACCCCACTACTCCACCACCTCATAGCACTGGTGCTGCTGTAGATGTAACTTTGGTTGATAATAATGGCAAAACTGTTGATATGGGTTCTCCTATTGATGAGTTATCCCCTCGCTCCTATCCTCATCATTTTCTAGAGCACCAGGATCAAGAAGCTCAAAAATATCATCAACATCGACAATTATTAGCAGAAGTAATGTTGTCTGGAGGATTTCAGCAGCATCCACAGGAATGGTGGCATTTCTCTCTGGGGGATCAAATGTGGGCTTGGTTAACTAATAATCAAGGTCAAGTTGTGGCAAGATATGGAAGAGTAGAATAGGAAAGTGTGGTTCGTGTGGTTCGTGTGGTCTGGGTGGTTCGTGTGGGAAGACAGAGAAAGTAGAAGAGATAATTGTTCCTTTGCTTATCAATATATTTATTCAGCAAGCCTTAACTGCTCCCTACTCCCTACTCCCTACTCCCTACTCCCTACTCCCTACCTTAGATATAATAAGCGATCGCTTTTTATAGATAAAGGCGATCGCTCTTTAATTTTTAGTTAAAAGATTAAAATAAACTATTCAATTGTTTTAGGCGTTTCTTCTAAAGCTTAAGTTAGTTATTGCCTAAGTCACTCCATAATGAAGCTGCATGAGGTAAAACATTTGATTCTACTTGAGCATCTACTTGTGATGAATAATTTAGATATACCCGTGTTGCACTGTAACTAATCATAAACACGGAAAAGGCCGCTAAAAAACTAGCCATACATCTGTCTACAGTAGATATATTTTCATAGTGCTGAAATTGCATAGATTTAAATCTCCTAAATTCTTTACATCTTTATTATCTCAAATATTTCTGTATCAGCAACTACTATTCACAAAAGTTAGATACTCTTAATAAAGGTTTATTTCTCAAAGGATTGACTAATTTGTAGAGGTAATAGAAGTTGGTCAGTTATGGATACTGGTAAGTCTGCACGATGGGAAATAATTCCATGACCAATTCCTGTTATTAGTCCTAAGATTACTGGAAATACTAAGGAGACCGAGTTAAAGGTATTCATAATTATTACAAATTAAGTTACAAAAGTAATGTCTCAATTTGTGTTGATTGTTTCTGTAACAAAATCTACATTTCAGTATACTTTTGTTAAGCTATAGCAGGGAACAGGGAACAGGGAACAGGGAACAGGGAATAGGGAACATCAGTTTCATCAAGCATCAAAAAATTAACTCAAAGTAATTCCGGGTGAAATAAAATAATTGTGTTTTACTATAATTTTTTCCCGAAATATTCTAATTTTAATTATCAATAATTATGTGGGCAAACTGTATAAATAACCTATCTCCTTTTCAAGGTGACTTGAACGTAAAAATACCAAAGTTGTTGAAGAGAGCTTTCAATGAAAAGGGGATATTTAATGAAGACGAAATGTTTATGCCTATTCGTATAGTTAATATTTTAGGTCGTTGCAGTACAGCTATGTATCCTGATTGTCCTAATACTCCTCAACATCATTTACATCGTGTTCAAAGAAGGGAAGGCGATCCAAATTATGATATAGGTAGATACTATTGGTTTGATTTTGATATTGTCGGAATAGATGGATTATTATTACCATTACGGACAGTTTTTAATGAAGGTGATGCTGATTGTAATGATGGTTTTTGGGGAGTTGTTTGGGAGCGTAATACTGAAAAAATTATTGCTAATATTATTAGTAGTGGTGATATGGAAACAACAGTAGAAGCTGTTTCAAAACAACACATAAATATGTATCAATCTCAGGAAATTTTAATTCCTACTATTTTTGATAGTGATGATGATAATGGTGGTTTATTAGATGATATAATACCTGCTAATAATTTAAAGCTAGAAAAAATTATACGTTTAGCGATTCAGTTTTTCTATGAATTAATACATGAATAATTAGAGTTTGCTTATGAAAGTCTGTTAGTGAAGAAAGAGAACAGGCAAAAGATAATAGCAAAGAAGAAAAAAAGAAGAGAAAAATATAAATAAAAAAAGCAGAAAAATGAATAATAATAGCTATTTTTAAGGATATCTGATTGAGACGGATATTTTTGTATAATTATTTTTTCAAATTGGTATTACAGGTAAAGGTAAGTGTCTTTTTAAGTTCTGATTTATCGGGAACCCTAAAAGTTCAATTTTTTAGATGTTTCAGGTTTCTCAAGTTAGTATTTTTTTTTGGTAAAGTGAGGCAGAAAAATTACTCTTACTATTATAAACTACCATCTTTTTTATAACTCCCATTTGTCTTGACTCTGTAGGGAAGTTGTATGCAACTTCCCTACTTCCTACTCGTTACCTCAACAAAAAGAGTATTTTTTGTTTTCTATTGCTTACTCAAATATTGAACTATATAATTAGCTATTTTCTCACTACCACCTGGTTTTCCCATTCTTTCTAAACCATTCTGAATACAAGCTTCTAAATATTCTTGATCTGCCAAAACTTCTTTAACTTTTTGAGCAGCTTCTTGTAGAATTAAACTATTAGCTGGTTGTTTACCAATAACCTGTACTGAAGAACCTAAAAGTCTAGTTTGAGCTTCCGCAAAACGATAAGTAAATGACGGACCATTACCAGGAATAGTAATTACAGGTTTTCCTAATCCTACCGCTTGTTCTATAGCAGTTCCTGCCATACCAATTACTAAATTTGAATACTGTAAAATATCTGCAAAAGCATCCTCATAACAAATTACTTCTATTGAAAATTCCTTAGTTGAAAATATTAATTTATTGCCTTGATATTCCCAACCTTCAGAAGTAGAAATAGCCTCTAACTCAGACATTAAAATTGGTACAATTGTAGCTCTAAACTGACAAACATTTTCTCCCATAACTTTGACAATTTCTCTAACAAGTTTCAACAATAAACATAAATTTTTTCCAGCTTCTGGTAATCGAGAACCAGGCAAAATAGCAATAGTAAATAATTTTGGTTTAAGTAGTAAATTTTTCCCTGTTGAAGTTAAATTATCCATCACTGGTGTGCCCACAAATTCTGCTTTTTTAATTCCTTGTTGGTTTAAATCTTTTGCCGTAAAAGTATCCCTAGCAAAAACTTTTAAACATCGAGAATTATTTAGTAACTTAGGCAATATTAAACCTAAATTAATTCGACCTTCATAATAACTCGAATCAGCCGAAAGAAATACTATATAAGGAACCTTTGTCGAATAGGCGATCGCTGCCACGACAATATCCCCAGTAGCCATAATTAAGTCGCAATTTTTAGTAAATTTCCAAACTGCTTGTAACTGTTGCCAAGTTAAACTAATTAACCCTTTTTTCAAATCTTGAAGTAAGAGTAAAGGATTAAGATATAAAAATCCTCCCGACGGCATATTTGCTGTAGGATTAATAATTGGTATATTTAAACTTTTATAACTATTACCAGAACCAACAATAGGCATAGCTGATATATTTATATCTGGAGAAATCTTGGTTAAAGCTTTAATAATTTGACAATTATGAGTATCTTCTCCATGACCATTGCTTAAAAAAAGAATATTTTTTGTTTTCATATTAATTAGGGAGTAGGGAGTAGAAAAAAAGCTATTTATTGGTAAGCATTCAGCAGTCAGCAAACAGCGGTCAGCTATTTATTTTACTTTGAGATAAAAGCTTTATGATACGGTTCCCGATAAATCAACAATTTTTCTGATACAGAAATTCAGCTTTCACTTTCTTTATTCGCTTAAATATCCTTCTGAAGATTAAGCTTTTTATTACTGAAGTACTGAGGTGCTAATAGCTGTTTGCGCAGCATTCTTCAGGAAATGCTGATATTTATTCTGATTCTATTTATTTACTTCATTTTTCTCTGTTATACCAATTTTCAAAGGGAGTAGAGTTGAATAATGAATAATTAAAAATTAGTAATTAATAATTAACAGTTACCTCTTTTTATAAGCTATTAATCATTAAGAAGTCAGCCGTCAGCTAGTCCTATTTGGAAGAACTTCAAGTTATTAAGTTACTATTAAATCCCTATAAATAATTACAGCGTATTCCACTTTTACCAAATAATTAATAATTAAATAATTAAATGATTTGCGCCTTGAAGCCTCCCCTTTCAAGGGGAAATAAATAAATTTTTTCCTTTTATTCAATCCTATCCATCTTTAGGGAGAGGTAATTATCAATTATCCATTATTGAAGAGTTACACTTACGGGGTTAAGATGCCCGCACTGGTAAAATTTAATTATCAATATCTATACTTCATCTACTTTAAATATGCTGTAAAATTGATGAATAATTTTATTCATAAACTCACCTTTAATTTGCTTAATTTTTTTAAACGCTGATAGCTAAATGCTTACTAAAGGAGAACATTAGTTCAAAGGATTTTTTTTGATAACAAAAACACTCTAGATATTCAACGAAATATAATATCATACTTATAGGGTGCATCTCATAGATAGAGCGCAAAAATACTTTTTTTCTATTCTCTGTTCCCTGTTCCCTCCATACCTATTGCTTAAAATTAATGGTAGATTTAACTAAAGTACAATCCATTTTTCCTAAATTATCTTCAGAAGAAGAATCTTATTGTGACTATCATTACGATGATCCAGAAGATTTGCCTGGTAATCTTGATTTACAACCCAATGCTTTACCACCCAAAATAACTTTAACAGACTATACAGAAAATATAGTTAGCAAAACAGAAATATCAAATCCAGAGGATTGTATTCCCTACCTCAAATCTGATTCAGTTTCTTGGATAAATATGCTTGGTCTAGGTAATAAAATTACTTGGCAACAAATGGCAAAAGTATTTAAAATACATCCTTTAACTGTTGGAGATATTGTTAATGTTCCCCAAAGACCTAAAGTGATCAATAATAAAAATCAAATCATAATTATTACCTGGATAGTGAGAATTATATCAGATTTAGAACCATTTGAAAAAGAACAAGTAAGTATTATTTTAGGAGAAAAATATTTAATCACAGTTCAAGAAACTTCCGAATATGATTGTCTAAAAACAGTACAACAAAGAATCAAAAATAATCAAGGTATTATCCGCAGAGAAAAAGCAGATTATTTAGCTTATTCTTTACTAGATACAATTATTGATGGTTTTTTCCCAGTTTTAGAAGAATATGGAGAACGAATAGAAAAATTAGAAGATGAAATAGTATTTAACCCTGCTCGCGAGAGTATGCAAAAAATTTATAAACTGCGACGAGAACTCTTAACACTACGTCGAGCTATTTGGTCATTAAGAGAAGCAATTAATATTTTGATTAGAGATGGTGCAGATTTAATTCAACCTGAGATATTAGTTTATTTTAGAGACTGTTATGAACATACAATTCAACTTAGAGACATAGTAGAAACTTATCGAGATTTAGCTTCAGATTTAATGGATATTTATCTATCTTCTGTCAGCAATAAAATGAATGAAGTAATGAAATTACTAACTGTAATTTCTTCAATTTTTATTCCATTAACTTTTATCGCTGGAGTTTATGGCATGAATTTTAACCCAGAAATATCTCCTTGGAATATGCCAGAATTAAATTGGCGTTATGGCTATCTCTTTTGCTTATTAATAATGTTTGTTACTGCTGTTTGTTTAATTTATTTCTTTTTGCAAAAAGGATGGTTTGAGAATCTTTCAATTATTATTAAAGAAAAAGAAAGGGAGTAGGGAATAGGGAGTAGTTAAGAATCAAGATAAATAGGGATTTATAGCGAAATACAGTTCAGTTAAAACAAAAAGTCTTATGATATGAAAGCATAATGTAAGCTTTTTAGGCTACAAAACTGCAAAAAAAAATCCTTAACTTAACCGTATTGAATTATAATTTTAAATAAAAAAAAGTCATCCAGTAGGGTGCGTTAGACGGCAAAAATTTAGACTATGAAAGATATTTCACAATCCGTCGTAACGCACCATTTTACATGTTTCAATCCTACTAAAAGGTGCGTTACTACGCCATGTAATTTTTGATAGTTCAAAGATAGTTGGTTATAAGCGCTTTTTCATGCCCTATCTTGTCTCAATACTAACTAAAAGGTGCGTTACTACGCCATGTAATTTTTGATAGTTCAAAGATAGTTGGTTATAAGCGCTTTTTCATGCCCTATCTTAAAATACTAACTTTTTCAGATAAACCCGCCCCTACCCCATGAACTATTTGAGGTGTGTTGCTCTACTAGGGGAAAAAGATTGTTGTTGGGTTTCGTCTATTTACTACCGTTTTAGAGGCAAATTTATCTAAATCTGAAAATAAACATGAAAATTATGACTAAAACCTACCCCTACTCATGGGAGGCAAATTTATCTAAATCTGAAAATAAACATGAAAATTATGACTAAAACCTGCCCCTACTCATGGCAGGCAAATTTATCTAAATCTGAAAATAAACATGAAAATTATGACTAAAACCTACCCCTACTCATGGGAGGCAAATTTATCTA
>NZ_JAYKGW010000220.1:0-20626 GCF_035285525.1 Okeania sp.
CACTTGTTAAACCCGCCCCTACTGTTTCAATATAATTCTAGGGGCGATAAATGTGGAGAGGGCGGGTTTAGTTAACTTGATGTGAAACTCCTTAACTCACTTGTTAAACCCGCCCCTACTGTTGCAATGGATAATCAATAATTAATCTATTAAAAATATGATTTCTAAAGATACTTTATTTGCTCTTTCATTATTTCCTTATTTAGGTTTTCTTTGGTTTCTAACACGTTCTGGAAAAGTACCTCGTTTAGCTTTAATTGGATTTTATGGCACTTTAGTATTTGTAGGTGTAACTATTCCAGCAGGAATTTATGCTAAACAAGTTTATAGTGAAGCTTTAGCAAATATTGATTGGTTACATGGCAGTGCTGAAGTATTTTTAACACTATCTAATATTTTAGTAGTTTTAGGCTTTAGGGAAGCTGTTTTGAAGAAGGAATAAGAAAGAAAGAAGGAGGAAGCAAGATTTGTAGAAGTGTAATAAATGTTGGGTTTCATTCTTCAACCCAACCTACACCTATTTAAGATATTTATATAACTGCTACTTTCAAATATTTTTTATTATTAATTATGTAAATAATCAACAAATAAAAAGTTTATGAACTCCCAAAATTATCGTCTAATTACTATTCCTGTCAGTCATTATTGTGAAAAAGTTCGTTGGGCATTAGATAGACTAAAAATCACTTACACTGAAGAACCTCATATTCCTTTATTTCATCGACTTGCTACTTTCAAATATGATAGTATTAGTGTTCCGGTTTTGGCTACAGAAAATCATGGTATTTTTGTTGATTCAACTGATATTTTGCATTATTTGAGTGCCATAGCACCACCAGATAAAAAATTATATCCAGATATTCCAGAATTACGGAAGGAAGTTGAAGAATTAGAAGATTTATTTGATGAAAAATTAGGTGTTGCTGTGAGAAATTGAGTATATTTTTATAAGGTAAAAGATCGTCGAGTTATGGGTAGGGGTTGCTGTAAAAATACTCCTTGGTTTGAACAGATTGGATTTACAATTCTTTTTCCTTTTATTTCCTATTTATTGCAGAAAAAATTTCAGTTAACAGCCGAAAATTCAGCAAAATCTCTGGCAGAAATTAAGAAAGTTTTTGACTTTGTTAGTGAACGATTATCTGAAGGTCGTTATTATTTAGTAGGAGATAATTTTTCGGCAGCAGATTTAACTTTTGCAGCTCTATCGGCTCTTATTTTAATGCCCCCAGAACATTTTATTAAACCTCAACCATTGTCACAACTTCCATCGGAAATGGTAACAGTAATTAAAGAGTTACGAGCAACTCCCGCTGGAAATTATGGTCTGGGTTTATATCGAGAAAAACGTTATTTGAGTTATTAGATTTCTAGAAAAAAGATGGAAGAATCATTTATTCAAGCTGCGGGGAGGCATTTACATGATGCAGAAATTTTACTGGTTCAAAATCGTTGGGATAATGCTGTTTATTTGGCAGGTTATGTAGTAGAATGCACTTTTAAAGTTCTAGTAGAGGAATATATTAATAATGAAGCTTGTAAAAAATTCGGTCACGATTTAACAGAACTTCAAGGTCAAAATATTGAAAGGTTACGGATAATTTATCCCATTATTGATTCTAAATTGCCAATTTCCCGGACAAACGGAACTGTTTTAGTCAACTATCATCCACAGCGACGTTATTTTCAGTCTGGTTTGTGGAATGAAAAAAAGGCAAAAGAGGCAGTTCAACGAGCAGCAGAAATCTATAACGAAATTATTCCCAGATTAATTTTGGATGGTAGGATATCTAGTGAGGAACTTTAAATGATTAACATAACTTTCGGTGAAACATTTGACAAAGTACAAGAATGTTTTGAGGAATCTTCTATAAAAGACCAACTAGAATCAATAACTATCATTCGGGATGTTAAGGGAAAAATTCGGCTTTTTCTGGAACCTCTGGAAAATAGCAATCTGGAAAAGGATATCTTAGACAACCTGAAAAAATCTCTCGACCAAAAACTGGGTCCATACTATGGTCAAGATATTTGGTTACCACAAGGCGAAAAAGATGGTTATAAAAATTTAATAGATGTCATTCGCGAAGAAAGAGTTCTCGCAGAATGGGATGATGAAAGTCAACCTCGTTGGTATGTGTTAGAACGTCATGTAGCTAAACAAGCATGGACAAATCAAAAAGAAGTTGAGCTTCCTTGGCCTCAAGAAGTAGTAGATGAAGGTCATAAACCAGCAATAGTTTCATTTTTTTCCTTCAAAGGTGGAGTTGGTCGCACTACAACATTAGTAGCAACAGCTCTGACATTAGCTCGTCACGGTCATCGAGTAGCTATAGTCGATTTAGATTTAGAGTCTCCTGGTATATCAACTATTTTTTTCCCAGATACAGAGGCGAGTTTTCCAGGGGCGATCGATTATTTGCTAGAGAAAAATATCCAAGGTGAAAATTGGAAACTCAGCGCTCATTTGCAGTTAGTTAACGATCCAATATTGTTAGGAGATGTAGAAAAAAGTTTGCCTATATTGGGTGCAGGAAATGTAGATAATAACTATCTGGAAAAGTTAGCAAGACTTGATTGCCAGAATATACTTGATTTCAATAACCCACTGTTAAAAACATGGCATGATATGTTCAAAGAACTAAATGCAGCAGCAAGAAAACTAGATTTTATTTTACTGGATACCAGAACAGGGTTTCACGATATTGGTGGGTTGGCGATCGCTGACTTATCCCATGCAGCAGTCATTTTTGGCACTCAATCTCGTCAAAGTTGGAAAGGTTTAACTCATGTTATTCGTCGTTTAGCAAGACCTTTAGCTCCTGAACCGCTGCCAGTGTTACTCATCCATGCTCTAGCTCCGGGATTAGGTGTACCAGGGAGAGAACAGGAACTGCAAGATTTTCGAGAGCAAGCTTATACTATTTTTCAAGATAATTACTATAGCGAAAATGTTCCTAACTCCACCGACAAAGATGCTAGTTTTTACCCAATAGTTATAGACTGGCAAAGTGAATTGCGTAGAGAAATAACTTTATTTCAGCGAGATTATACTCCGGAGGAAGATAGTCGTTTGTGGGGTATTATTGATGTTTTAACAGGCAAATCTTACCAACAGCTTGCTGAAAAAATTTGTAGTATTTTTAAGCGTAAATTAAACAAATAAAATTAGATAGAAAAATGACTAACTTTGATAAAAAAAAGCTATTAGAAATTATGGCTAATGTTGCACCAGGAAGAGGTGTAGCGGAACATGAAAGTGACAATGAAAATGTATTCCTAAAAAACTTTTTACCTGTAGCTCGCTACCGTAAGGCATTAGACACTGACACATTTTTAATATTAGGTGGTAGAGGTGTTGGTAAAACAGAATTTTTTCGTTTACTAGCAAATTCTTCTGGTCGGAAAGCTTTAGTAAAAAACTTAAACATTAAATATTTTCCCCCTTTAGAAACAACAATCTGGATTGCTGGATATGGTCGTACTAAGACTAGGGAAAAAAAATTTCCTGCACCAGAAACAACAGAACACTATATGAAAGGTAAGGATAGAATTGATTGGCGCATTTTCTGGATTGGATTAATATTAGGAGTAATATTTCAGCAAGAAAAAGAATTATCAAATTATAATTGGGTTGAGGAAGTACCAGAGGAAATTCGCGATAGTTTAACGAACAAATTATCATTACTTTCCCACTGGTTTCCAGATGCTAGCCAGAACTTTGAAAATATCAACTATGCTTTGGATAAATTAGATGAAGAATTATTGGCAAGCGATCGTTGGTTATTTATCACTTATGATGAGCTAGATCGAATTGTTCCTTCTTATTTAGAACTTGCCGCTCCCATTGCCGAACTATTAGCATTTTGGCTAGATAGATGGCGTCGTTGGGAACGAATTAGACCTAAAATATTTCTACGCACAGATTTATTTCAACAGGAATTTTTAGGATTTCCAGATGCTTCTAAACTCAGAGGACATCAAATTAGTTTAGAGTGGGAAACTTCATGGTTATATCAAGTATTTGTTAAGCGTTTAGCTAACTCTGGAGAAGAAATGAATGATTATTTACAAATAGTTCCTGGTTTAATTCCATCAAAAAAAGATAAAATATTAGGTATATTGCCAGCATCAGATGAGTCTCGTTTTGAATTATTAATGGAAAAAATAGTCGGGGAATATATGGGAAATAATCATCGAAAAGGTTACACTTATAATTGGGTTCCTAATCACCTTCAAGATGCCAAAGGAAGAATTGCTCCACGTTCTTTTTTAAAACTATTTTCCTTAGCAGCAGAACGTAGATTAGAAAAATTTGAGGAAAAAGATTTACCAGAAAATCGCTTATTATTACCTTCTGATTTACAAGGAGCTTTAATGGATACTTCTCAAGATAGAATCAAAGAACTTACAGAGGAAGAATATCCCTGGTTAGAAGCTTTTAAAAAAAGTCTTAAAAATCTCAACCTTTTAACTGAAGAGGAAAAATTTCTCAACATACTGAAAAACACAAAATGGGATAAAGAACCCCCTAGCAAAAAACCAGAAGAAATTTTAAAATACTTAGAACAATTAGGTATTGTAGAAATTCGTAGCTCAGATCGGCGAATTAATATGCCAGATATTTATAGATATGGTTTTGAAGTTAAACGCAAAGGTGGAATTAAACGTCCGAAAAAAAACAATTAAAATAACACAATTATTTTTTAACGAGATATTTGATTATGTCTAAGGATACAATTAACAATTTAATTACTGAAATTCTGAATAATTTAGAGAGAATGAGTAGGCATTTTGATGCTTCAATGGTAAAGGTATTCCTGATGATAAAAAACAATAGAGATTTCAACCCTTAACCACTACTTCTAAAAAAGCTAAAGGCAGTGGTTTAGGATTGTATATTATTCGTAGAACTTTAATTAAAATGGAAGGTCATATTCGAGAAACGGGAGAAAATGGTGTAAGATTTGAAATCTAAATTCCTGATGGCGATCGCTAATCAAGATTTAATCAAAATTAAATAATAACAGGATTAACTATATTGGAGCCAGTTTGGCAAAATATATTAAAGTCCGGATTGAAAGTTTAGAAGTCAAGGAAGTTTGTATTATTGATGTTAAAAGTTCCCTCAAAAAGGCATTTCTTAAAAGCGACAAAGGTTGAGAATTTTATATTAGAGCCGCAAACTCTTCCAGAAGATTAACTATCCCAGAAATTTACGATCATTTTTCTTGATTTAGACTAAACAAATGATTATTCATTTTAAGTGCATAAGCCAAATTAATTACACATTCTGTTAACTCCCTGTTATCTCTTTCCTAAGTAAATATTTAATTTTTCTACTGATTTAACTCTAGTTGTACTGAAGATATTTATTGTGAAGATATTACAGCCTACAATTTAAGTCAATGATAACTAAGAAAATAATTTTTTTATATAAATTCAACTTATTGGCTTTAAATTTGATAGAGATAATTGTAGTACCACTTCCGGTTGAGCTAGGTTGATTAAAAAAAAAATAATTTGAGAAGGAATCAAAATGAGATTTTCTAGAATATGGATGACAATGCTAAGTTTGCTGGTGCTATTGCCAATGGGATGTACATTTGAGTCAAATCAGACTAGCAATATTTCCTCTACAGGTTCTGAATCTTCTCAAGAAAAACAAACCATTAAAATAGGAGGAGCTGGTACACCTTATCCAGCTATGAAACTATTAGCATCTGCATATCAGAAACAGACAAGTGGTACTAAAATAGACTTTATCGAATCTAGTCAGACTGGAGGGGGTATTGCGGGTGTCAAAGTAGGTTTGATTGAAATGGGTACTGTTACTCGACCCCCCAAACCTAAAGAAACTGCCGATCAACTGACATATCGTGAATTTGCCAAAGATGCTCTCTTAGTAGCGACTCACTCTAGCGTGGAAGGCGTTAAGAATTTAACAACTGAAGATTTACGCGCAATTTATAGTGGCCAAATTACTAATTGGCAAGAATTTGGGGGACCTGATGCGACAATAGTTGTCTTAGATAGACCCGAAGATGAATCTGGCAAAAAGTTATTACGAAAGTATTATTTAGGTTCCGACTTAGAAAATTCACCGGATGCTATAGTGTTGCGTAGGGAAGCAGATTTAATTGATGCTATTCAGACTACACCCTACAGTATAGGTGCATTTTCCCTGGGTGAGACGATTAGTAATAATTTGCAAGTAAACCGTCTGAGTCTGAATGGAGTTGCACCAACTCCAGAGAATTTGCAATCTGGAAAATATACTATGGTCAGAAGTTTAGGTATTGTCTGGTATGATGACCCTAACCCAGCAACCCAAGCATTCATTGACTTTATTTACGGGAAAACTGGGGCTGATGTTTTACAACAAGCCGGCTTTGTACCTACTAAACTAGAATAAATCGTTTTCCTTAATTTCAAGCTTATCTATGGAAATTCCTCGCTATTCAAACCTGCCTCTTGTGGGTAAAATATTGATTCCTATGCTGTCCATTTTCCTGGGAACTTGGATAGTGGGAGCTTTGGCTGTAGGCTATACTACAACTAAGAGGCAAGAAAATGAATTGAAAATAGAAACTGAGCATACTGCTGCTCATATAAGCTATGATTTTGGATTAACTAATGAGTTATTGAGTTTTAAGGCCAAATCTATTGCAGATAATTCTGAGTTTTCAGAAGCGGTTGCCAAGCAGAATAAACAGGATTTGTTGAGAATACTTTTGCCACTGCGCTCTAGCTTAGAATTGGATTTGGTAAAAGTAGTAGATACAGAAGGAATAATCCTATCAAGATTGACAAACTCTACTATGGATAAAACTCCACTAAAAGATTTAAAGCTCCGTCAACTGGCGCAAAGTGGTTTAATTTTCAGCAAGTTGGTCTTGTCGCAAGACTCGAAAAAGCTTCTGTTAGTAAAGGTTATTTCGATTAAGTCCAGAGAGAGAATTATTGGTGGTCTTATTATTGGTAAGACTTTAACATCAGAAGTTATTCAGGAGATTTTGGATGATACCAGACAGCATTTAGTTTTCCTAGAAGATTCAAAGGTTATTATTTCAACTGTTGCAGTGGATGGCTCAATTGAGTGGTCAAAAATTACATCTCAAGATATTCTTCAGGAAATTGAAACTTCAGGAAAGTCTTACTTTGCTCAACGAATCGACTTCCCTGAGATTTTAAAAGAGCGCATTCATGTAGTTGTATTGACTCCACTGACATCTCTACATGAATCTCAACGGGAAATCTGGTTCCAAATTGGGAGTTTTGCTTTAATTGGTGGTTTGATAGTTTCTGTACTTGGTTTTTGGATTACCCGTTTGGTGACGCGGCGAATTACTTTGCTAACAACAGCAACTCAAGAGTTAAGCAAAGGAGACCTGAGCATTCATTTGGAATTTAAGGGTAAGGATGAAATTTATACGCTCGCAACCAGCTTTAATGAGATGAGCGAACAACTCAATGAGCGCGATTTAAAGATTAAAAAACAGCTACAAGAATTGGAGTTATTGGTAAAAAAACTTCAGCAAACTCCCCAATTAATTCAAACCGAGAAGATGGCAAGTTTAGGACAAATGGTAGCTGGAGTCGCCCATGAAATTAATAATCCTGTGGGTTTTATCTATGGTAATGTGTCACACGCTAAGGGATATGTGAACGATCTGGTAAATTTGGTGCGTTTATATCAGGAGCATTTCCCGGAGCGATCGCCTCTAATTTTAGAAGAAGAGGAAACTATTGAGATCGATTTTTTGATTGAGGATGTGTTCAAGCTATTAGATTCTATGAATTATGGTGCGGAACGCATTAAAGAGATTGTCTCCAGTTTACGCAGTTTCTCGCGCCAGGATCAATTAGAGATGAAAAAAGTCAATATTCACGATGGTATTGATAGTACCCTGACTATTTTAGGGCATCGTCTCAGTGCTAAGAGCGATCGCCCAGTTATTGAAGTAGTGAAAGATTACGGTAATTTACCTTTTGTTGATTGCTTTGCGGGGCAACTTAATCAGGTGTTTATGAATTTGTTGACTAATGCTATTGATGCAATGGAAGAGCTAATTATTAAACAGAATATAGAGAAAAGTAGCGATCGCATAAGTTTCCAGCCACAAATTTCAATTAAAACTTATGTACTCAACGATAACTGGGTAACTATTGAAATTGCTGATAATGGTTCTGGTATTCCTGAAGATATTCGCAACAAATTATTCGATCCATTTTTTACAACTAAAGCAGTGGGAAAAGGAACAGGTTTAGGGTTATCAATTAGTTATCAGATTATTGTGGAAAAACATGGTGGGAAATTATGGTGTGAATCAGAATTAGGGGAAGCAACTAAATTTTTTATTTCTATTCCAGTAACTCCAAATATCTCTACATAAATTATCTAGCTGAAGTTTTGTCATCTATAGGTTCACCTCTATAAAAAGTAACACAGGCTTCAAGGCTATAACAAGCAAGATGCTTGTGTTACCATTTATTACTAAATAAAATATTGTTAATTCTTGAATTTTTACTCTTCTTGAAATTTCTCATCATTTAAAACTTGTTTCTTGTTATCTACTTCTAATGCTATAACTTCTTGACTACCTCCGATAAAACTCTTCTTATAATCAATTGGCAATAAAATACTTGAAGCTTCCTTCACTTCCAAAATTAATGCTTGCCCACTACCGCTAAATAAACGAATAACTGCATAAGAAACTAACACTGGTGAAGCTAATATCAAAGCAGCTATCATTCCCACAGGAGCCACTAATTGATAAACAATTAAAGAAGTAGGTTGAAACTCTTCATATTGAGAAAACACTCTAGATAACCACCACACTAATAATGCCATTACCGCAAATCCGAAAAGAGTAACAATCGAAGGTATAATAAAAGACAAAAATACAGCCATTACTCCAATTAAAGCACCCCAACCTTGAGCAACTATTTTCTGTGATAGGTCAGAAACCATAATCGTTCCATGCACAAACCAAACGATAAATCCCAAGACTAATGTAATTGCTGAACCTGCCAAAAAAATGTTAACGCCCTTAATAAAAAGTTGCTTAACCTCATTATTTTTTAACTTAAATTGTTTCTGGTTTTCCATTTTTTTATTCCCCTACCATATAAACTTTTGATATTAAATTTAGTTGCCAATGCCTGTTATTTTTAAAATTCTTCTTTTCTATATCACATTCTACAGGAAGCTCCCCTAATGACCGCTTTTTCTCCATAATATGGAAAGGCTTTATACCTTGATTTTTCGGTAATAGAGGAAAAAGAATAGAAAATACCATAATATATCATAATTATTCTACTTTCCCATATCATTTTCCACATTTCTAAATATATTAAAAATTGGTTCTATAGGTTTACCATTCCGTAGTAGTATGACACTAAACTATTTTGATTAGGAATATCCTAGAAAACTATGCTCAACACAATTGCTACTCAGATTAGAAAGTGGTTCCCAGCAACAGAGGTTAGCGCTCACTGTGATGGCCCTTGCGGTGTTTATGACCCTGCTTCGGCTCGAATTTATGCTGAAGCGGTATTATCCATGACTAAGAAAATCTTAGACCTCGATCCAAAAGCTGGAGATCATAAGACTGCTAATACTCTTTCTCGCTATATTGCAATTAAGGAAGAGCAAGCTCAAAAAACTAAGGAAGATTTACTCGTTCTTTGGACTGATTATTTCAAGCCTGTACATTTAGAAAAGTATCCAGACCTCCACGATACTTTTTGGAAAGCTGCTAAACTTTGCTCTGCTTGTAAAGTAGAGGTTAGTTTGGAACACGCTACTGAGTTATTAGAGACTGTGGAGAAAATTCACAATATGTTCTGGGCTACTAAGGAACGTGATGTAGCTTGGGTTAAGGCTAGCTAATTTATAAGCAATAAGCTGTCAGCTAACAGCTATTAGCTGCCTATTCGCCTATTCTAAGGTCGTACATTATTTGTCTGAAATGTGCTGTACTTTTAAGGTATGGGCGGAGTCTGATAGTTGAATAGTTAAGCTAATTTTTTTAGTTTGAGGTGGTAGGCAAAAAGTTGATACAAGAAAGTAATAAGAAAGAGTTATTACTTTGGTTATTGAGATTACGTCAACGGTTTTGTGTTACTGGACTTTCTATGTTTCCTGTGCTAAAGCCAGGGGAGGAAGTTCTGGTAGATACAAGAGCCTACCGCCACTTTTTACCAGAAATTGGGGATTTGGTGGTGGCGAAACATCCCCATCGTCAAGATTTAAGAATAATTAAGTGGGTTGCCTTAGTTGATGAAAAAGGTAACTGTTTTTTATTGGGAGAAAATAAAGAAGAAAGTAGCGATAGTCGTTCTTTTGGTGTTGTGAGTTCCCAACAAATTATAGGTAGAGTTACTAGCAGATTCCCTGAATATAATCAATAATTCTCAAGAAAAATTATAATTGCTGATATCTCAACAATTATAATTCTAAGTAGCTTTACATCTTTTATTTACTGCTAAATTTTAGAAATTAAATGCCCAAAATATAAAGTTTTTAGCAGTAAAAATTTGGGGAGAATTATCTGTTTTTAATCACACCAAAATAGACGGCGTTTCTCTTGCTGAAAAACTGCCATTTTTGGCAAGATTTTCTCAAAAAAGCCAACATTGATGGCAGCATTAAAGAGAGAAAATTTTCTGTGATTTTTAGTCGTGAGCAATTTTATTCAGAATGCGATCGCTCATTTCAGTATCGACTTAATACTCAGTCCTATTCTGTGTTTTGCCCATGACTGGAAAATTGTTCTTTGGTCTCTAATTGTGGTATCATAGCTTCAATCAAAATACATCGCTTTGGCCACTAACTTCTAGTGGTCATTTTTTTTGTCTTCAGGTTTAAAAGTCTATTGCAAGTCCATAAGTCATTGCTATTGGCCTTTTGAACCAAAGTACATTACATACTTATTGCAACTAATATTCAATAGTTTTTAGGTTTTGTCAAGGTTTTTCTGAGATTTTTTATGATTAAGTTTTGTAACATAAATAAATCAAATCTTAATGATTCCCTTTAAGATAAGCAGAACAGGCTTATGGCAATGGTTGCAAGTAAATTAATGAAAATTATTATTATTAAAATCTCAAAAAAGTATTGACAATAATTTGCATTAGGTTGATAATAATAATCACGTTGCTTATGGTGTTCTTCTCTCTGGTAGGACAACGTATTTATCGAGTCCCTCAGTCTCAATGATTATGTTTTGTTGGTAGACTGGAAAGCAATAGGGACTCTTTTTTATTTTGGGTCTATAGAAACCATTTTGTATCTTTGCACGCGCTGCGAGTTTGTGGCAACTGAAAAAGGGCGGGTTTCACCATCTTGTAGGGGCGGGTCTTTCAAGTAAGCTAAGGAGTCTTCAGGTTAAGCTAGCTAGACCCGCCCCCTATCTTGCGTTCGCACACAGGGCGGGTCTTTCAAGTAAGCTAAGGAGTCTTCAGGTTAAGCTAGCTAGACCCGCCCCCTATCTTGCGTTCGCACACACCTAGGTAAAAGAAACCGGGTTTCTGGAGACATACAAATGTTTGATTCTCCTTGGGAATTTAGCTTTGCGCTAAGGAATCTATTCCTTGGCGCTTTTGACTTCTGCCTTTCACCAAAGTCTAATTATTCAACCGGACATGATATAAAACTGTATTTCTGACTCCCTACTCCCTATTCCCTATAATAACTTAAACTTTCGTAAAAAAGGTATTTAAAATTCTCTATCCGGTACGATCAATCTACATTTATTCATCTATTACCCTCATTTCTATTTCGTTTTCTCTAAATTGTTCATAATTCTACTTGACAGAATCTTCAAATTAGATCACAATAAGTTCAGGCTGCATCTCAAATAAAAAATACATATATTTGGGAGTAATAAAAAGTGGAAAAATCCAAAATATTCTCGGATTTCCAGATAGAAGGTCCTAACTCAGTACCATATCAACTATTTAATGTATTAGTTCCCGGAACTATAGAAGTAGAGGTTGATTGGGAAGGTCAAGGTGAAAAATTAACTGTTTCACTAGAAGGTCGGCGCGATTTTGGAAGTCGAAAACCTCCTGTTCAAATTACAGATTCTTCTGCTTCTCCTCTAAAACTAACTTATGATGTCACAGAAGAAGACATTGCCAGGGGTGTTGGTTGGCGGTTAGTGATTCGGGGTGAAGATGGAACAAATATTAAGGGAGATGTTAAAATTATCACTCCTTTTGACCCAGATGTTTATGAAACCTTTGAACAGCAAAAAATTAGTCTGCGTAGTGGTGACTTCCTTCCCACACGGACTTTAGAGAAAGACTTTTTTGAAGAACTGAATGAAGATAAAAGTTCAAAAGGATTGCATGGTATTATCACCCTGAATAGAACACCAGAACATGATGAACTTTTAAAACTGGAAAAAGCAGGAATAGATCGCCAGAGTTTTCTGCCTGGGAAACACGCCTTTGGATTAGTTGAGGAAGATTTCGACCCCTCAGACCCCAACATTCCTCCTAAATTAATTCGTAGTATTACACCCTTAACACCAGAAGATAAAATTGCGCCCGATATTTTGGTGGGAAATTATCAGGAATACTTTATCCCAGAAAGAAAAGAGAATTACGTTCTGAATGATAATGGTACTCTCCGACTATCTGTCTTATTTGCACAAGATACTCCTCTGGAAACTATTCGTCAGTCAATTTTGAAGCGGGAGGCTATTTCTTTTTCTCCCATTAGCGATAATCTTTGGGAAGTTGAGATTGAGGAAAAAAATCTCATTAGTCTAGCAAGTTACGACCAAGTTGAATGGATAGATCCAGGTTCCTTCCCAGATTTACCAGAAAATGATAATACTCGTTCAGTTGTTAACGTAGATAATGTTCAAGATGCTCAAACTGATGGCATGGGGAACCTGATTTTATCCGGTGGGTTTCCAGTTTATGACGGGTTATCTGGTGATGGTGTGACTGTGGGGGTAGATGATAGTGGTATTGATGCCTCTCATCCAGACTTAAATGTGGTTGCGGATAGACCTGCAAGTAGTTTTCATGGAACCCATGTTGGGGGTATTATTGCAGGTAATGGTTCTCAAAGTAATTCTAATGGTGGTACGCCTTTTGAATGGCGAGGTATGGCTCCCAATGCAGGTTTAATTGATTCTGACGACCTGATTAACACTGCCAATGTCTTAAACGCAATAGATAATAATTCTCTAGATGTCTCTAACCATTCTCATGCGGTGAGTCCTGATGGAAATTATAGCGGTAATAACCAAACTATTGATCGATTAATTCGAGGGGGTGCAACTGCTGGGGGTGAACTTGTTCCGGAAAGACCGAAAGTGTTTTCTGCTGGCAACGGAGGTAGTAGCGCTCAATATGGAAATCAATTAGGATATTATTCTATTACCAAACAAGTCAAAAATGCTGTTGTAGTGGGAAATTGGAATGCTTCTGATGGAGATGGAAACATTAATAATGATTTTCTCAGCACAGGTAGTAGTCTCGGACCAGCTTATGATGGTCGGATTAAACCTGATGTCGTAGCACCAGGAACTAATATCAGGTCAACCAATACCAGTAATGGTTATGGATCAAGTAGCGGAACTTCTATGGCTTCCCCTGCAGTCGCTGGTATTCATGCTTTATTGTTAGAAGGTTGGCAAAATACTTACAGTACCCCTCTAGGCACAACAATTGACGATCGCCCTCCTTTACCATCTACCCTCAGAGCATTATTAATTCAAACCGCAGTTGATATCGTTGATGATGATGTTCGGAACAATACACTTACTGAGATTGATTCTGATAGCAATCAAGCTAATGGTAATGACGGTAATGGACGAGTCACCGCAACTGAAGGTCCCGACTATGCTACTGGTTGGGGTTTAGTGGATGCAGAAGCTGCAGTTGAAGTCATGCAGGATTTTCGTCTAGAAGGTGGTGTTCCCATTCCTAATCGCATTATTCAAGATGCAGTCATGCACAATGGAATCATTGAATATAATTTTGTTGTGGATGAAGATTTTATTGATTCTGGCGATCCACTCAAATTGACATTAGCTTGGGATGATTTTGAGGGAGCCATTCAAAATCCTGCTATCAACCCCACGTTAGTAAATGACCTTGATTTAGAAATAGTCGCCCCAGACGGTACAATATTCTACCCTTGGCAGTTAGGTCATACAATAGAAGACTTAATGGGTAATCCCTTGCCGAATAATGCTCAACCCCCTGGAACAGCAATTTCTATTAATCAAGAGATTACCCCGACCCTCACACCTGCCATCAATAATGACTACATTCCTGCTAATGCTTTAACTGGAAATGGAGCTTGGGTAGCAACACGAGGGAAAGACCATCTCAACAATGTGGAACAGGTGTTAGTTGATAGTGCAGATTTAGAAGAAGGTCATTGGACAGCTCGTGTGATTGGTTTTGATGTGCAAGCAGGTACAGCACAAGACTATTCTTTAGTAGGTTTTCCCTATCCTGAGTTACCAGACTTAGTTGCATTCAGTAACGATAAAGTTAGCTTACCTTCTGGTGGGGGAACAGTTGAATTTGATTGGACAGTTAGTAATACTGGGGAGCTAGGAACAGGAACTAATTTTGAATATGAGGTTTTACTTTCTACAGATTTCTTTGCTGATGCAAGTGATGTCGTTTTAACTGATACTAATCAAGCAAGTCTCGGACCTCTAGCTACAGGTGCTTCATTAAACCGTACTAGCGAAGTCACCATTAATAATTCTCATGCTGCACAACTTCTCGGTCCAGGTTCCACAGTTGACGACCTCATTGATAATGATGCTTTCTTACTGGTGCGAGTAGACTCCGATGATGATATTCTAGAACATAACGAAGAAAATACGGCTGCTATCCAATTAGCTCGTACAGTTGATGTGGTGCTAGTAATGGATCGTAGTGGTAGTATGGCTTCACAAGTTCCAGTTTCTAATGGAAACCGACCCAAAATTGAATTGTTGCAAGACTCCGCTAATTTATTCCTAGATTTGATTCGCCTTGATGCAGGCGATCGCTTAGGGGAAGTTAGTTTCGCAGGTAGTGTGACTACAGATTTTGGACCAGGAGATGTTTTAACTGAGATTACTTCAGGTAATATTAATAATGCTGAAAATCAAATTAATAACCTCAGTCCTGGTGGTAGTACCAATATTCGTGGAGCGTTGCAGGAAGGACTAGATTTATTGACAGATGCTCCTGATGGCGAAAATAATCGTCGTGTAATTGTCTTCCTTTCTGATGGAATGCGCACAGCAGGTGGCGATCCGACTGCTCCTGCTTTCTTACAACAATTTGATGATGAAAATGTTAAAGTCTTCTCTGTTGGATTTGGTACTGAAGGTGCAAGTGGCAATGCTGGAATTGATGTAGATTTACTGCAAACCTTAACTAATGTAGGCGACCAAGGTTTTTACCAAGTAACTGAAAGTGCCTTAGAACTTGATAAATTCTTTGTCAATGCGGTAGCGGGGGCTATAGGTTCTGATGTAATTGTAGACCCAATTGATTATATTGCTCCCGGTGAAACTCACACTGTAGATATTACATTAGGTGAGCAAGATGGGGTAGCTTCCTTTATTCTCACCAGTGATAATCCACAGTTCCCTCTAGATTTAGCATTACGCAGTCCATCTGGATTAGAAATCAATGCCAATAACTTTAATTCATTTGGCGAGCAAATTTCCTACATTAATGCTCCTACCCACGATATTTTCCAAGTACATCTTCCCATAGCAGCACAAGCAAATATCGACCATGGAGAAACCTGGGAGATGGTCATTACTAACCCCAACTCCAGGACTGTTACTTACTCTGCTTCTGCTATTGCGGAGTCTACAGTTCATTTAGACATATTACCTCCCCAATCTAGTGATGGCATTTTCAATCCAGGAGAACCTATTCCACTGCAAGTATTCTTAGAGGAAAATAATCAAGTTCCGATCCAAGATGCTTCTATAACAGTATCGGTCACTGGTCCAACCGCAGATTTAGGTAATTACCTCTCATCTGGAGTTATCACTCAGAAAGATTTGAAACAAGTTCCCGCTCAAATTAGACGTGAACCTTTGAGTTTGCAGGAGCGGATCGTAATTGCTATACAAAATAAATTGGGTAAAAATCCTCTATCTCCTGTGCAACTCGATCCGATTGAGCTAACCGAATTAGACGAAGGATTTTACTCAGGAGAATTTTTAGACACTAAAGTTCCCGGAACCTATACTTTTGTGGTCAATGTCGAAGGTTTTACTTCTGATTGGCAACCCTTTCAAAGAGAAGCAACTTATACTGTCAACGTTTCCGATAATGAAGTCGATCCTGACAAAACGAAGGTTGATATTATCGCATCCAAACCTGGTAGCGGTGTAGTTACAATTACTCCCAAAACTACTGCCGGTAATTTTGTCGGACCAGGTTTTGCCGATGATATTGTCTTAGGAGGGAAAGGCTTAATTCCGAAAACAACTGTAATAGACAACCTAGATGGCAGTTATACACAACAGTTTGAAATAGAAACCAATATTGAGGAAACTAAACTTAATATTCAACTTCTAGATACGAAATTACCACCTATTATCGTTACTGATAATCCCATTGATGACATCTTCCTCAAAGGTAGGGGAGGCAACGATAAACTCCAAGGTCAAACTGGCGATGACACCCTTATTGGTAATGGTGGCAATGATACTCTCCATGGTGGTGGTGGTAACGATATTCTCAATGGTGGTAGCGGCAACGATACTCTTAATGGTAGCAAGGGTGACGATACTCTTAATGGTGGTAGCGGTAACGATACTCTTAATGGTAGTAGCGGTGACGATATTCTCAATGGTGGCAAGGGTAAAGACAGATTGCTTGGTGGTAGTGGCAATGATATTCTCAATGGTGGTAAGGGTAAAGACAGACTACTTGGTGGTAGTGGCAATGATACTCTCAATGGCGATCGCGATAACGATACTCTCAATGGTGGTAAGGGTAAAGACAGACTACTTGGTGGTAGAGGGAACGATCTATTAATAGGCGATAATGGTCAAGATACCTTGCTAGGAGAATCTGGTGACGATACTCTCAGAGGTGGTAGCGGTAATGATATTCTCAATGGTGGAGCAGGAAACGATGAACTCACAGGAGGGGGCAATATTGACAGCTTTGTCTTTGACACTAATAAGAAATTTAAGACTAAGGATATAGGTATAGATGAAATTACTGATTTTTCCCAAAACCAGGGAGATATTATTCTTCTAGATTTGACAACTTTCAGTGCAATCAAAAGTTTGGCAGGAACTGGGTTTAGCATTATTGATGAATTTGCTGTAGTTACAAGTAATAAAAAGGCAGCAACCTCTGATGCTGTAATCGTCTATAATGAAAACAATGGTAATTTGTTCTATAATCCCAATGGTAGTAGTGCAGGTTTCGGTAGTGGTGGTAGGTTTGCCACTTTGACAAATACTCCATCGTTAGTAGCAGACGATTTCTTCCTCAGAAATTAATATCATCTCCAGATAATTAGTGATAAAAAACTTACTCCTCCTGTTCCCCTCCAGGGAGGGGTTAGGGGTGGGTTTATTTATAACTATTCAACCGGATATGATATTACAGCGGTTTTCATTTCAGTAAACTACTGTAGGGACGTTGCATGCAACGTCCCTACAAGGTTTTGCTTGTGGCGATGTGGTTTATCAAGAGTGAAAAGCGCTGCCAGAGGAAAATTCTAGGAAGGAGAGACAGAAACTACCTTTTCTATATATTGAATAAAAAGTCATGTATAGGGACGAAGACGTCCCATTAAATAATATTGTATCAGAAATTTTCGCACTTGGCAAGGGGAATTTCTTTTCGCCGCCGATTTTTTGTCGGGAGCTTCACAAAATGCAAATCTTCTTCTTCCTGTATTTGTGGCCAAATCTTTGTCTACCTCTGAGTTGCGATCGCACTGATTAAGAGGAAAAGAATAAAATCAAGGGGAAAATTCCTAGGAACGAGAGACAGAAACAGAAACTATCTTGGTCTTTGATTGAATAAAAAGTCATGTATAGGGACGAATGCACCCCATTAAATAATATCATATCAGAAATTTTTGCACTTGGCAAGGGGGATTTCTTTTCGGGTGCTTCACAAAATGCAAACTTTCTTATCCCTGTATCTGTGACGAAATCTTTGTCTGGCTCTGACTTCTCTGACTCTGAAAAAAAATTTTCCCCTTCGCGGGAGAAAAAAGAGAAAAGAAAAAGAGGGAAAAGGGGAAAAGAGGAAAAGAAAAAAGGGGAAGAATCCTAGGAACGAGAGACAGGGGAGGCAACACGAAAACCCCAATCGTCGTTGTAGCCGTCCGCATCGACACAGTCGCGCCAGGCACTCCGACAACTCCTAGAATGGTTGTCCCAGCAACCGGAACGGAGCAGTCTTCTATTACTATCACCTCCAGCTTCCCAAGCACTTCCATCTGTAGGCGCTCCATTATAGTTACTATGCCAAACATCCTGACACCATTCCCAGACATTGCCGTGCATATCGTACAAACCAAAACTATTGGGAGGAAAAATCCCCACATCTGTTGTTTCTTGACGATATTTTCCCTTTGGTGCATCAGCATAAGGATAGTTTCCATCATAGTTAACTAACTCAGTCGTTATAGTTTCCCCAAAATAAAATGGTGTGGTTGTTCCGGCTCGACAAGGATATTCCCACTGACTTTCACTGGGTAAACTATATTTTCTACCTGTTATTTCTGAGAGCTTCTGACAAAACTTTGTCGCCTCCTTCCAACTTACATTTTCTACAGGGCGACTTGCACCTTTAAAGAAAGAAGGATTATTTCCCATCACTGCTTTCCACTGTACTTGAGTAACTGGATACTTTCCTATGAAAAATTCTGGAACATCTACATAATGTTGCGGACTTTCATCATCAAATCTTTCTGCTTCTGTCTCTGGAGAACCCATGATAAATCTACCTCTAGGAATGTTTACCATTTCTAGAGAAACTCCATTACCGAGGTTTTCTGTCATTACTTCTGCTTTACCTTGAGAGCGACTTACTATTTTTCCTTTCTTGTTAACTTTAACAGTAGTAAATGTCTGAATAGAAAATTTTGGTTGTGGTGGAGAGATAGGAGATGGTTTTGTTTTGGCAGGAGATGGTTTATTCCGCAAATGTTTAATTAACATTGCTGCTGCAAAACCACTTCCTGCTAAACTTCCTAATATTATCTGAATAGGAAAGTTAGGTTGTGGTGGAGAAGTAGGAGATGGTTTTGTTTGAGTAGGAGATAATTTATCGGACAAACCTTTAACTAATATTGCTCCGACAAATGTACTTCCTGCCAAACCTCCTAATATCAATATTTGTCTTCTAGTTTTATTGGTTTTATTAGGTTGGGGTTTGACTACTACTTTTTGTGTGGAAGTAGTTGTTGCTTCTGGTGTTATTACTTCTGGTGGTGCTACTTCTGGTGTTGTTATTTTTGGTGGTGGAGGTGGTGGAGGTATTGGAGTTTGAATATTTAATGCTTCTAATACTTCTATGGCATTTTTATAACGCTGTGGAAAATATTCATGTACCATTCTATCTAATATATTTGCTAACTCGTCGCTGACTTGTGCTTCATTTCGCCAGATAAAGTTTCGTGTCTTAGAGTCTCTTAGTAAATATTTTGGGTTTTTACCAGTTAGTGCTTTTATGCCTACCATTCCTACTGCATAAATATCGCTACTTAGTTGAGGATCGCCTAGTTTCTGTTCGTTTGGCATATATCCAGGAGTTCCCACTACCATAGCTAAAGTGGTTGTTCCTGGTTGTTTGCCTTTAGCTAACACATGTATTTCTTTTACTGCTCCGAAGTCTATCAATATTATTTTGTTATCTGACTTTCGACGCATCAAGTTTTCTGGTTTAATGTCTCGATGAATAATATTATTTTGATGAGCTACTGTTAATGCTGATAATATTCCTGCGAGTAAGGCAATAGTATCAGACTGGCTTAATTTTTTCCCCGGCGTAAGTTCCCTACTAATATTATGCCCTTTGATATATTCTTGTACTAAGTAAAATTCTGTTCTTTCCTGAAAATGTGCAAATAATTTTGGTATTTGCTCTGAGTCTTTGCCTAATGTGTATAGAGTTTTTGCTTCTCTCTCGAATAACTTTTGGGCAGTAGCTAAAACTGCGGGATTTAAACTTTGGATGTTGTTTAACCAAGGAATGAATCTTAGGGGAAAAGGTAAGTCCGATTTTTTAGTTGTTTTAGGTTTGAGATGTTTAACGACACATTTGGGATTTCCTGGTAAGTCTAAATCTTCTGCTAAGTAGGTGTCTCCAAATCCTCCACTGCCAAGAGTGTGGATAATTTTGTACCTTTGTTTCAGGATTTTTCCAGACTGCATTTTTTCAGTTAACAGTTATCAGCTTTTTCAGACTTTATTCTACTAGGAAAATATGGTTCTTTTGGCAAAATTTAACTTACATATGTATGAGCGAACCTTCTCCATTATGATTACAATATCATGTCAAGTTTTGATTTGTCAACCAATCTACATATAATTCTGAAAATATAGTTAGTAGTTCTTTAATCTATGAGGTATGGTGTTTCCCCCCTGCTTCTCTT
>NZ_JAYKGW010000221.1:0-3747 GCF_035285525.1 Okeania sp.
CCCTATAATCAAGCTTTTATTAAATACTAGAACTAATAGTTGATTTCTGATAGCTAAGAAATTAATTCTGATTGGTCGGCAACCCTATAATCAAGCTTTTATTAAATACTAGAACTAATAGCTATGAACGTAGTTGCGACCCAGAAAGCTTGCTTATAACTGACGGCTGTTTCCGCAACATTCGACAGGAAATACTTAAAGTTTAACATGAGAATATAGTAACTTTTAATTATATAGCAATCCTAGATAGGTTGCGACAAATCAAAAAGTAGATAAAAAAACTTAAACTCTTATACCAATTACTAAAAGTAATGCTATACTTAGCGCCATATTTTAACAGTCAATAATTACCAAGATTAAAAGTCTGTTTTTGACAATTATTTAGTTGGTTAGTAATTATTTTTCCTGCTTTTATTCTCTTCACACTTCCCACACTTACCCACCCAATCAGATATAGCATTCTTTTTGAGAAATAGTATTACATGTTCCCAGTTAAGTGTTCCCTAAAAGCAGTAGGATTTTTATATAAAAATATATTAGAAAATTGCTATAACAATTATGAAATTATTAATAATTATGTTGTTGGTAACTCAATAATAAATTCTTTTCCTTGGTTAGGAAGAGAACGACATTCTAACTTTCCTCTATGCTTTTCCACTATAATTGAATGACTCATAGACAAACCCAAAGTATTTCTTTTATTGGTAGATTTAACACCTTCAATAGCTTCATCAAGTTTATTTTTTAGATGTGCTAACATTCCCAGTCCATTATCAGCTATGATAATTTTTACTCTATAAGATTCAATAACTAAAGTAGTAATATTAATACAATTCTGATTTTGCCAAATTTCTTGATAACTTCGATTTTTTTTAGAATTAAATTCTTCTACAGAATCAATAGAATTTACTAACAAATTCATTAAGACATAATTTAAGGCATGGGGATAACAATTAATCTTAGGTAAATCTCCATATTTTTTGACAATTTTAATCTCTGGACGCTGACTATTAGCTTTCAATCGATGCTGCAAAATTTTCAGATTACTCTCAATAGCATCATTAATATCAAAAGGAATTTTAGACATACTATCTACTCTAGCAAGACTCCGCAATGATACGCTAGTTTCACTAATTCTATCGCTCGCTAATTTGATAGAAGATAACATTTTAGGTAACTCTTCTATCAAAAAATCTATATCCATTTCTTCTGCATCTTTTTCAATTATTGAACCAGGATGAGGAAATTCTTTTTGATATAGTTTTATGTGATTAATTATTGTTTCGAGATATTGTTCAGCTAAATTAATATTTCCTAATACTATACTAACTGGATTATTAAGTTCATGGGCAATACCAGTAATTAATTTACCAATACTAGACATTTGTTCACTTTTAATTAGTTCAATTTGAGTTTCTTGTAATTCAGCTAGAGACCGAGAAAGTTTGGCAGTTCTTTCCTCAATCATTTTTTCTAATTCAACTTGAGTTTTTTGCAATTCAATTTCTGCTTGAGTCCGTTCTTGAATCTCCTCTTTTAAGCGTAAATGTATATTAATTCTCGCTACAACTTCTTCTTTTTTAACAGGTTTAGTAATATAGTCTACTGCACCTAATTTGAGACCTCTAATTTTTTCCTCATATTCAGAAATAGAAGTCATAAAAATAATTGGAATATGTTTAGTTTTTTCTGAAGACTGCAAACGATAACAAATTTCAAAACCATCCATTTCTGGTATGATTATATCTAATAAAATTAAATCAGGTAGTTTATTTTCTAGCTTTTCAAAGAGTATTTTTCCACGCTCTGCTGTTATGACATTAAAGCCAGATGTTTTTAATAAACTCGATATTATTTTAAGATTAACTTTTTGATCGTCAACAATCATGATTGTGTATTCTTTTTTCTGATTCATAGCAGTTCCTCAATAGTTTTTAATTAACTGAAATTTATCACTTTTTATGAAAAAATATAAATGAGATATAGCAATCCTATTCTTGTAATATTTTGGTAATAGTTAACAAGTAAAATTTCAGCTATTGGCAGTTAGATATCAGTAAAAGATTAATCTGAGTTAAACTAATATTTACCTGCTTGCTCTGTTGGTTTGATGTGGCGAGTCAATTACTGATCAGCTAAATGTTTAAGTTTTCTTATTCTTGAAAATTTATTGTATCATAATCTGTTTAGGATTGCCAAGAAATATATCTAGTAAAAGTCGTTCATAATAAATAAACTTTCTAATTGAAAGAAGAAACAGGGAATAGGATGTTTCAATAATTAATTATTACTTCTTTTTATAAAAAAGAGGATTGGCAAATTGCTATAGTAATAAAAATTGTTGACAGTATAATTAAAATTCTATTATGATTTTCTCTACCTATATTACTAAAACACTCAAATATTTAGGAGTAATAACCCATTGCAAATAATTATCGAAGGTTGGCGTTTTTTGCCTCACTCCTACGCGATCACCAATCAATTTCAACTGCTAGAAATGCTGAAGCAACCCCAACTACAAATCTATCATCAGGATATGCCATACATTAGCAAAAATTGGCAACCAGTCACAAATTTATTTCCCCAAAATGATGAAACAGCACTACGCAATATCCCCAAACCATCACCACAACAACCAGCAGATGCTACATTGCGGATGTATGCTCCTTTTAATCTCAAATCCTCAAAAACCAGACGCACGGGAACTTTTATTTGCACTGAATGGGGTATCGTCACCAAATCTATTCTTCAAGGAATGGGTGTAAACTCTTTTGCAGAAGCTCATGTTCAGTCAGATACAATTATTATTACTCCCTCCCACTGGTCAAAACAAGGTTTACTCCGTAGTGGTGCAGAGGAAAGTCGTGTTACTGTTATCCCTCTTGGGGTTAACCCAAATATTTATTATCCTTTACCTATAGATCAAAAAAATAACCTGCGCCAAAAATTCGGCGTTGATAACTGTTTTATCTTTCTCAATGTTGGAGTAATGTGCAACAGTAGTCAAGGTGTAGGACGTTTACTTAAAGCATTTGCTACTATTGTTGAAGATTATCCAAATACTAGACTCATCCTTAAAGGTAGAGATGCTATTTTTCCTTCTCAAGATTCTATTACTAAAGCTGGCAAAATTGCACTTACTGATGCAGAGATGGAAAGAATAAAATCTAGAATTATTTACTTTGGTCGAACTCTTTCTTTTATGCAGTTAGCCCAACTTTATCAGATTGCCGATGCTTATGTATCTCCTTATTCAGCAGAAGGATTTAACTTACCAGTATTGGAAGCAGTAGCTTGTGGTTTACCTATTATTTGTACCAAAGGTGGTCCGACAGATGATTTTACTCATCCTAACTTTACCTTAGCAATAAATAGTAAGCTCCAAACTAATTATACCAAAGATGGAGAAACTCTTTGGTTTGTGCTGCCAGAACAAGAACATTTAGTCGAGTTAATGAAAACGGTAATTGAAAAAACTTTATTTAGAGAACAAGCGCGGAAATTTGGTCCTCAATGGGTAGTCCAAAATTTTACTTGGAAGCAGGTGGTCGAGCAATTATTAGATTTGCTTGTCCCATCTTTGCAACTTAGGAGGCCAATTTTTGAGCCAATCATTCTTTAGGATTAGGGAGTAGGGAGGATAAGGAGGATAAGGAGGATAAGGAGGATAAGGAGGATAAGGAGGATAAGGAGGATAAGGAGGATAAGGAGGATAAGGAGGATAAGGAGGATAAGGAGGATAAGGAG
>NZ_JAYKGW010000222.1:0-2912 GCF_035285525.1 Okeania sp.
CCCGCCCTCTTCTCTACATTGACCAGAGATTTCCCTGTATAATCCCAGACTTATCTAAACCCGCCCTCTTCTCTACATTGACCAGAGATTTCCCTGTATAATCCCAGACTTACAGGGCTTACGCAGCTACCCTAGATATAGTACTTAAAACTCTTGCACAATAGTTTTTTGAATCTATATATAGTACATTGCCCTAAGCCCTGATTTACCTAAACCCACCCTCCATAAAATAGCGATCGCTTGACTTTAAACTTATGTAAACTTACATAAAGTAGAGTTTACATCATAAATTATGAAATCTCGTCGGCATTTCCTTACCACATTTTTTGCTATTTGTCTATCTTTGATAACTTGGTTTAACTTTATTCCCAACGTTTGGGCACTTGGAGGTAAACTCCCGGAATTATATCAACCCGCACCAGAATTTACCCTACCCACGAACACAGGTGATGGAGAAATTTCTTTATCAGACTATCGTGGTAAATGGGTAGTGCTTTATTTTTACCCTAAAGATTTTACTTCTGGTTGTACAATTGAAGCGCGTAGGTTCCAGCAAGACTTACCAAAATATATTTCTCGAAACACTCAAATTTTAGGTGTTAGTGCAGATGATGTAAATTCCCACGCAGAATTTTGTGATTCTGAAGGATTAAAATTTCCATTGTTAGCTGATACCGATGGAACTGTTAGTAAAGCTTATGGTTCATGGTTAAACTTCTTTTCCATGAGACATACTTATATTATCGATCCAGATGGGATTTTGCAGGAGATTTTTCTAGGAGTAAGACCACCTATTCATAGTCAAGAAGTTTTGGCAAGTTTAGATGAGTTGCAGCAGAGCTAATTAATATCAAATTCTGTCAAATTATCATTATAGAAGAGATGTTTAATTCAACATTTCTTCTTAAACTTTTTCATCTTTGAAAAGTCTGATTTGCGAAATTTCCAAATTGCACTATTAGAAATAATATCAAAAACGATAATTGTAAGCATTCAGCTATTAGCTGTTAGCTATCCTCCTGAGTCGGAGCTGCGCTAACAGCAATAAAAAACTCAGTTTTAAGGAGAATATTTAAACGAATAAAGAAAGTGAAAAGTGAATTTTGTAGTCAGAAAAATTTCTGATTGATCGGGAACCGTATCATAAATCTTTTTTCTCAAAATAAAATTAATAGCTGAGTCCTGAATGCTTACCAATAATTTTTAAATCTTAGTGAAAGTAATCATAAATAGTAAAAGCTATTTCACTGATAAAATTTTCTTGAGCGTAAGTAACTTAAAATTTTGCATAAATAATTTAACCAATAGTTTTTAAGTAAGCATTCAGTTATTACTGCGGAATACTGACATTTTTAAATTACTGAAAACCATATTTATGAGAGATAGATATTAGTTTTATAGAACATTGTATTCCCAATCCAGTTTCTATACTTTTTTATACAGAATACTATCAGATTTGACATGACAAAAACAACTTATGACTCCCTACTCCCTATTTATGAGAGATAGATATTAGTTTGGTAGAACATTGTATTCCCAATCCCGTTTCTATGCTTTTTTATACAGAATACTATCAGATTTGATATGACAAAAACAACTTCTAACTTCTGAATTATTACTCCCTAATCCCTACTCCACTACTCCCTATAAAACTAATTTATGCTGAACTTACTAAATAAAAGATTACTGTGGTATTTAGCATTACCAATAATTGTTATAAATGGTTGGGCTTTAGTGCAAATATTTCAATATTTTGGTCGAATAATAACAATAACCGTTTCTGCAATATTACTTTCATTTCTCTTAGACTACCCAGTGCTTTTTTTGCAAAAAAACGGAGTTAAAAGACACCGAGCAGTTATTTTAGTATTTTTAGTAGCATTAGTAATTATATTAGTATTAGGCATTATTCTAATTCCCCTACTCTTAGAACAACTTACCGGATTTATTGAAAAATTTCCTAGTTGGATTGAATCTGGAAATCAACAACTAGAATCATTTGATCAATGGGCCTCTAAACGAAAATTACCCATTAATTTAACAGGTTTGACAGATCAATTTACAGAACGTTTATATTCTAAATTACAAGATATTACAGGAGAAATTATTAGTTTTGTTGTCAATACAGTAGGTCGAATTTTCGATATTTTAATCACCATAGTTATTACCTTTTATTTGATGTTACATGGCGATCGCTTATGGAGTGGAATATTTAATTGGTTGCCTAATCATCTAGAAAATCATATCCGCAAATCATTTAGACAAAACTTTGAAAATTATTTCATTGGTCAAGCAACATTAGCTTGTTTAATGGGTGTTTCTATGACCATAAGTTTATTTCTTTTAGGAACTCCTTTTGGTTTATTATTTGGTATTGGGATAGGGCTTATGACTTTAATTCCTTTTGGTACTGCTTTGGGCGTAACTCTTGTTAGTTTATTAATAACTTTAGAAAATTTTTGGCTCGGAACAAAAGTTTTAATAGTAACAGTTTTAATTGAGCAAGCAATTGAAAACTTTGTTGCTCCTAGAATCTTAGGAGGATTTACAGGTCTTAATCCTGTCTGGATTTTATTGAGTTTATTAGTGGGGGCGCAAGTATGGGGAGTTTTGGGTTTATTAATAGCTGTACCAATAGCAGGTTTTGTCAAAGATACTGTTAATTATCTACGTTATGAAGCAAGGGAGTAGGGGAGTAGGGAAGCAGCAATCTGTAGTAACCCACCATTATATAAGTGTTAGTCTAATACTGGACTGATATTTCTATTGTTGGGTTTCGTTCCTCAACCTAACCTACTTTCTGTCTAGTTATTAATTACAAGACTTATCCAAAGACTATAGATATAGCGTTCCAAACTATAACGTTATAGTTTTTCAACTCTATATATAGCAACTTTGCCTCAGTCTTGAAT